>JBAVVP010000483.1:0-19329 GCA_049697355.1 Terriglobales bacterium | reverse complement strand
CACCGCTGATTCGGTAATAGAGGTCCTCGCGAAACTTGCCGGCCTTGACCTCGGGTTCCAACTCGCAGGAGGTTCCGCAGATGAAGCGAGGGACGCGCCGCTGGGCGTCGTTATTGTCACGGTCTTTGCTATTGGTAGTACCCTTGCCACTCAACCCGATCTGGCGAACCAGTTCTTTCTGGCTGGCCGGGGTGAGTTCTCCGACTTCCTGAAGATAGACGGTTCCACCTTCACCGCTGCCTGCTGCCAGAACTTGATCGGTGGCTTCCGAACCCTGATGGGACCGAAAAGGCTCCGCCGCCCGGCCGGAAAGAACATGGATGCGCTCGGCGGCTGCCGCTTTGCCGGAACCGTGTTCCGCCACCACCAGCACGGGAACGTCATTTTGCGACAGCTCGCGGATCACCGCTTCCACGGTGCGCATGCCGGCGCTGACGCTCTCCAGCCAGACACGACTTCCCCCGTTCTGGAGTGCCCCGGTGGTTGCCTGGATTTCGCTTTTGTCGAGGTCCATACTCTTCTTTGTCTTTAATCTCTGCGATTCCGCAGCCAAGACAGTGGGGAGACGTCTCGGGCAAACGCTAAGTGCTTGGACAGTCTAGAGCACACCCGCTGCCAATCCCGTCTAAGGTGGTTTCCAGTCAATATGCAGTTTATGTTTCAATGACTTGCGATTGCAACCCCGGATCGTGACGCGAACCATACGTTACCACGTTGCGGACAAATGGGAAATAATTTGCCCACATCCCCAGTAACCAATGGGGCATTACTTGCCACCTGTCTTGGGGATAGAGTCCAACCTCAGAAACCCGTCGTCAGTTATCAGTTTTTCAGTTTTCAGTAAAACCTGCGAACCGAGAACTGATGACTGACAACTGGTCTGGTGAGGGGAGGCGAGGTTTTCAAGGCTGCAAGATTTCATGATTTTACTTTGCGCCACGACCCGGTTTTCGCATATTCTCAAAGGCAAGCAAGCGCGCCATTTATGGGTAGCTCAGCCGATGTAGCTCCGCTGGTCTCGACGAGGGAGGGTCGCTCGTTGTCCAGGTTGCCGCGTTGGCAGGCGGTGGCGCTGCTGCTGCTGCTCGGGTGGCTTTACGCCTCGATTCTCGCCCGCCTTTTCCTGCAGTGGGTCGGGCCCAACCGCGATCCGAACTTCGAGCACGGGATCTTTGTTCCCCTCTTTGCTTTGTTCGTTCTCTGGCAGGACCGCAAGAAGCTCGAACCAATCGTGCCGTCCCCATCCTGGACCGGCCTCCCGCTGGTGGTACTCAGCCTGTTGATGCTGGTTGTGGGAGTCCTGGGCGCGGAATTGTTTTCCTCGCGGGTGTCGCTGCTGCTCCTGCTGGCAGGGCTGATCGTTCTGTTTCAGGGATGGACGCTGTTTCGCGCGGTCCTGTTCCCCTGGGCGATTCTGTTTCTGATGATCCCGATCCCGAGCCTGATCCTGCAGCAAATAACCTTTCCCTTGCAGTTGCAAGCCGCTAGGCTGGCCACGGGGCTGCTGGAACTCGTCGGAGTTCCGGTGTTGCGGCAGGGGAATGTGATCGTGCTGGCTTCCATGCCGCTGGACGTCGCCGAAGCCTGTAGCGGAATCCGGTCGCTGCTGACCCTGGTGACACTGGCCATCATCTACGGGTATCTGGCGGAGACTCGGACATGGGTGCGGGTGGTTCTGGCGCTGGCGGCGGTGCCCATCGCAGTGGCCGCCAACAGCGTTCGCATTTTTGGCACCGGACTGCTGGTGCAGTACTGGGATCCGGATAAGGCCGAGGGCTTCTACCATGCCTTAGGGGGATGGTTGATCTTCGTGGTGGCGCTGATCATGCTGTTCGCCGTGCACCGTGTGATCCTGCTGGTAGCCCCGGGGAGATCCGACCGGAGATGAAATCGATATGAACACCGGGTCACTACGCTTCTGGATTGTGGCCGTGCTTATGCTGGCCACGGCGCTGATTCTCCAGGCCCACCCGCGCAGCGAGTTCTTTCCGCCGCGCGAACCGCTCGCTTCCCTGCCCTCGCAGATCGACGGTTGGACAGGTAACGACGAAACGCTGGATCAGCAGACGCTCGACATCCTGGGGCCGGGCGAGTTTCTGGTGCGCGAATACGAAAACGCGAGCCAGCCGCAACCTGGAATCAATCTTTACATTGCATATTTTCCAACGCAGAAGGCGGGCGATACGATCCATTCGCCGAACCACTGCCTGCCGGGCGCGGGATGGGTTCCGACTTCGCGGGAGAAGGTACGGCTCACGGGTCCCGACGGCTCTTCGTTCCCCGTCAACCGCTACGTGGTTTCGAAGTCAGGAGAGCGGCAACTGGTGTTGTACTGGTTTCAGGCGCACGGCCGCGCGGTGGCCAGCGAGTATTGGGCTAAGTATTATCTGGTGTCCGATTCGGTGCGTATGAATCGCAGCGATGGGGGCCTCGTGCGCCTGATGACACCGATGCTTCCGGACGAGTCTCCCGACGCCGCTGAAGCGCGCATAATGAAGCTGGGGTCGCAGTTGCTGCCGCTGCTGGATAGCTACATTCCGCGTTGAATCACGAACCAGGCCGACGTGGGGACAGCCGCCCTCGGCTGTCCAGGCAAGCGCAGCTCGCCTAGGTCTTTTGGTCCATCGTTGTACCCAAGAGCGTCGCGGGGCTGCGCCCTATAAGCGCTAACTTAAGCAGTTCGGGCGGAGGACCACGCTCCGTGCGAGTGGGCTAGCTTCCGGTTTGCCGACAAACCGGGAGTTTTCGCCTTGTGGCTCGAATCAAAATGCTGACTGTAGCCACCTCCCGGCGATGTGTCTTGTCGAGCCTTGCAGACCGGCAACGCGGAACAATCGCGCTACGCGCCAGCAGATCGACCCAGACAAGATGGGTAACGAGACCAAGGCATGTCGTTGATCGCATAGCCGTCCGCGCTCCTTTTGATTGACCTTTGCTCAACACCCCACCTAACATCTCTACCCAGTGACTACTCCTTCCCAACCTGTGGGGCAAACCGTTTCCCATTACCGCATCCTCAACAAGATCGGGGGTGGGGGCATGGGCGTGGTGTATGAGGCTGAAGACCTCAAGCTCGGTCGCCACGTCGCTCTGAAGTTCCTTCCCGACGAACTTGCCAACGACGCGCAAGCGCTCAGCCGTTTTCAGCGCGAAGCCAAAGCTGCGTCCTCTCTAAACCACCCGAACATCTGCACGATCTACGAAATTGACGAAGTGGGCGGACGGGCCTTCATCGCGATGGAACTGTTGGAGGGGCAAACGCTCCGGCACCGAATCAACGGCAAACCGCTGGAGATCGAAGAGGTTCTGGACTTGGGCATTCAGGTTGCCGATGCGCTCGACGCTGCGCATTCGAAGGGCATCATCCACCGGGACATCAAGCCCGCGAACCTCTTCGTCACGAACAGAGGTCAGGCGAAGATTCTCGATTTCGGGCTCGCCAAAGTGTCGCTGAAATCGGAAAGCATTGCCCTGAACGCCCCGACCATCGGCACGGAGGAGAACCTTACTAGTCCCGGTTCGACGCTGGGCACTGTGGCGTACATGTCCCCGGAGCAAGTGAGGGGAAAGGAATTGGATGCCCGGACCGATCTCTTCTCGTTCGGTGCAGTACTTTACGAGATGTCCACAGGGCTGCTTCCGTTTCGAGGCGATACATCTGGCGTGATCTTCGAGTCGATCCTCAACAAGACGCCAGTCTCCGCACTCCGCTTGAATCCTGACACACCACCTAAGCTGGAGGAAATCTTCGGCAAATGTCTCGAGAAAGACCCCAGTCTGCGATACCAACATGCCTCCGATATTCGCACTGATCTCCAACGGTTGAAGCGGAACAGAGAATCGGGTAAAGCAGTATCGACCAGTACAGCAATTCCGCGTTGGTCACAACGGTCACTGTTGATCGGCGGGCTCGTTCTTGCGTTTGTGATCGCAGCAGTTGCCGTGGCAGCGTTCTATTTAGGTAGTAGTGGTCACGCGCCCATCAACTCGATCGCTGTACTGCCCTTCTCGAATGCCAGCGGTGATCCAAATGCCGAATACCTGACTGACGGGATAACCGAGGGCGTCATCGATAGATTGTCGGGGCTTCCAAATTTGAAGGTGATCTCGCGGACGTCGTCGTTCCGCTACAAGCGGCGTGACATCGAGCCCCAGAAGGTTGCGAAAGAGCTTGGTGTGAATGCCTTGGTCACCGGCCGAGTCGTCCAGCGAGGCGACGTCCTATCTGTGAGCGTCGAGCTCGTTGACGCAAGGGAGGACAAGCAACTTTGGGGCGAGCAGTATAGTCGGAAAGTAGCCGACGCTTCATCCGTTCAACGAGAGATTGCAACTGCGATTTCTAGGAATCTCCAGTTGCGGCTGTCCAGCGAAGACAAGAGCCGTTTGGCGAAGTTGTCCGCGACGAATCCTGAGGCTTATCAACTTTATTTGAAGGGCAGGTATCACGCGAGTCAATCAACAGCAGCAGGGCTAAAGAAAAGTATCGAGTATTTCGAGCAAGCCATCGAAAAAGACCCCGGCTACGCTCTAGCCTACGCGGGTTTGGCCGACTCTTATGCCGGACTTGGTGGCGATTGGTTATATCTTCCCCCTAGCGAGAGTTTTCCGAAAGCGAAGGCAGCGGCAATGAAAGCTCTGGAGCTGGACGACACGCTCGCCGAGGCACATGCTGCGCTAGCTTACGCCACACTCTTCAACTGGGACTGGGTGGGTGCAGAGCGAGAATTCAAGAGGGCAATCGAGCTGAACCCGAACAGTGCAGTCTCCCATGAGCGTTATAGGGATTTCTTGGAAATAAGACTGCGATTCGACGAAGCCATGACCGAGGCTCAGCGGGCGCAAGAACTTGACCCGCTCTCACCGGAAATCGTTGGCGGAGTGGGAAGCGTCTATGTGTTTACGCGACGATACGACAAGGCGATTGCTCAATACCAGAAGGCGCTCGACCTGAATCCAGACCTTCCAGCGTTTCGTGCCGAATTGTCTTGGGCATACGCAATGAAGCACATGTATCCGCAAGCCCTTGCCGAGTACGACAAAATCGCCGTGCAGGACAAGACCGTTGCAGCAGAGAACCAGTTCGTAGCTGGCGTTCTTGGGTGGGTTTATGCCGTGTCGGGCAGGCGGGCTGATGCACTAAGAATCGCCGATGGGTTCAAGGACTTGTCATCGCACAGTTATGTCGATTTCTACCAATTCGCTGTGGTTTACGCGGGATTGGACGACAAAGACGAGGCATTCCGGTTACTCGAAAGGGGCTACAAGGAGCATACGGCTGGCATGGTTTATCTTGCGAGCGACGTGGCTTGGTACGGGATGCGTTCCGACCCGCGATACGCCGACCTGCTGCGCCGCATGGGCCTACCGCAGTGAGTAGTTCTGCTTCCTGGCAATCGCGTCACTCACTTTTCACTCACTATCGGCGCGTGAAGTTCCCTGAATGCTTACCGACGATTCTGGGAGGATGACGGGGAAACCGGAAGTAATCCTGCTTGAGTTAGCGCTTATGGGGCTTCGCCCCGCTGAACAGCCGAGGGCGGCTGTCGCTACGTGTACTTCGCTAGGCGTGAATGCGAATCTCTTCCGACTTCTGCTTCCGCATCTCTGCGAACGCCTGGGGTAGGGAGCGCAGAAGGTCCGTCGCCACCAGAGAACTCTCGCCGACGGATTCACTGGCCAAATCCCCCGCCAGTCCGTGCAGATAGACGGCGAGAGCAGTTGCGGCGAGCGCTTGCCGCGGATGTTGCGCGATCAGTCCGGCTACCATTCCGGTGAGAATGTCTCCCGTGCCTCCGGTGGCCATGCCGGGATTGCCGGTGGGATTGATCCAGACGACGCCGTCGGGCGCTGCGATTAAGGTGCGATGTCCCTTGAGGACGACAATTAACTCATGCTCGCGGGCGAAGTTTCGCGCGACTTCCAGGCGGTTCGCTTGAATTTCGGCAATGCTCATGCCGGTCAAACGCGACATTTCTCCCGGGTGCGGAGTGATGACGACCGTTCTTCCGCGGCCGGTCAGTTGGTCGGCCGCTCTTTCGAAGGCATTCAGCGCGTCCGCATCCACAACGATCGGCGTATTGTCAGCCGTGCGTTTCACAACCTCGCGCACGAATTCGGCGGTCTCGGAATTGCGCGAGATGCCGGGGCCAATGGCGAGCGTCTTCCGCTCCAGCAGCGCGTCGAGGCCGAGCCCGACTGCTTGCAATGAAATTGTGCCGCGCTCGGTTTCCGCCAGCGGCTCGGTCATGAGTTCGGGGTGAAAAGCCGCTACGGTGGCGAGCACGGATTTCGGCGTGGCCACGGTCGACAGGCCCGCGCCTGCCCGCAGCGCAGCGAATCCCGCCATCGCTGCCGCACCCGCTTTGCCGAGCGATCCACCGATTACCAGCACGTGTCCGTAGCTGCCCTTGTTGGCGTCGCGAACTCGGGGCTCGATCAGCGGAGTGAAGTCGATGGGAGTGCTCAGATCAAGTCCCAGCTGCGAGGCGATGGCTTCGGGCGGCGAACCGATGGGCGCAATCACAGTGGGACCACCTGTGAGCGCGGCGAAAACGTGTGCCGGACGTGGAGCGGTGAAGGTCACGATAGCATCGGCATGGGCTTGGTTGCTTGTGGCATCACCAGAGCCGACCGCGTTCTGCGGTTCGATGGCATCGGCATCGGCGCCCGAAGGAATGTCGACGGCGACGATGGGAGCGGCAGATGCATTCATCTTCATCTTCATCCTTGCGATCGCCGCCGCGTAGAGCGGGCTGACCGGCGGACGAAAACCGGTGCCGAGGATAGCATCCACAATCACATCGGCGGCAAAAACCTCGGCCGCATCGGACGAATCGAGCCCGCCCGCTTCGCGCACGACGAGGGGCGCGACATTGACTGGATGGAGGGATTTCACCATGTTCTGAAACATGATCGCCGCATCTCCGCGCAGCTCCGCAGGATCCGACAACAGCAGAACGCGCACGGCGCGGCCCGCTTCGACGAGTTTACGGGCCACGACGAATCCATCGCCGCCGTTGTTGCCTTTGCCGCAGAGAATGCCGACACGCTCGGCGTGCGGGTAATCGGAGAGGACGAAACGGGCAACGGCCGAACCGGCGTTCTCCATCAAGGTGAGGGACGGTACTCCGAAGCGCTCGGAGGTGGCGCGATCGATCTCGCGCATTTCCGCCGCGCTCACGATCTTCATACTTGCGACCCGGAGGATCGCGCCCCGGATGATTCGGCCCCGGCCGTCAGTTCCAGTTCGCGAAGTTGTTGCGGCTCGCCCATGGCGATCAGAAAATCGCCGGCTTCAATGCGATCGTCGGGCGCGGGGTTGAAGTGCATGCCCGCCTCGCGCTTGATGGCGAGGATGATGACGCCGCGGTCCTGGCGGATGCGCGATTTCTCGATGGTCTTGCCGGCGAAGGGGCTGCGCGGGGTGATCGCGATTTCGCCAATCTCCAGGTCCATGCCGAGGTGAGTGGTGGCGGCATCCAGAAAACTGACCACGTGCGGACGCAGGAAAGAATGGGCGATGCGCTGTCCGGCAAAAACATAGGGAGAGACGACCGAATCGGCGCCTGCGCTCTGCAGGTGCTTGGCCGCCATCGCTTCGCTGGCGCGGGCGATGATGCGGAGGTTGGGATTCAGACTGCGGGCGGTCAGCACGATATAAAGATTCGTGGCGTCGGTGGTGGTGGCGGCGACCAGGCCGCCAGCGCGGTCGATCTGGGCGTCGCGCAGGGTCTGTTCCTGGGTGGCATCGCCGACGAGCATGAGCCAGTTCTCGCTCGAGTATTTCTGCGCCTTGGCTTCGTTCTGTTCGATGATCACGAACTGAGCGGGACGGCGCGCCAGTTCGCGGGCGGTACTGCGGCCGACGCGTCCAGCGCCGCAGATAATGTAGTGACCGGTGAGACGGCCTATGTCGCGCTCCATGCGGCGCCTTCCAAAGAAGTTCTGCAGCTCGAATTCTAGCAAAGCCTGGGTGAGGGAGCCGATGGCCAGAAACAGCAGCCCGACTCCACCGATGACGATGACGATGTTGAAGACACGCCCGGCGTGCGACAGGGGATGGGTTTGATCTCCGATGGTGGTCAGGGTGGTGATGACCATGTAGAAACCATCGAACCACGTCCATCCCTCGATGTAGTGGAAGCCCGCCGTGCCGAGGCCAACCACACAGGCCAGCGCGACCGCGAGGAACTTGAGATTGCGGAGAGTCCTCATGGTTCGATAATTTCAATAAGCTTGATCCGACACGCTTAGCCGGTGGTGATACTCCAGCGCCGGCGAGCAGCGCCTAAAGGCGCATTCATAAAAGGCGCTGGCGGTATGCCTGAAGGCATACCCTGATACAAACCTCACCGGATACAAATCTTACTGATACAAATCTTACCTGCACCACCGGCTGTTAGTTCGGAGACGCTTACTGGTTATAGCGTTTCTTGTAGAACTCGATCTGCTGCTTCATCTGTTCGGGCGTGAGGCCCTGGGTCCATTTGTGGTCGTCGCTTTTCATTACGTCGGCGGTCACGCCCGGCATTAGTTTTTCCGCTTCGGGGATGAACTCGTTATAAAAGGTCTTCGACACTTCGTAAAAACCGTGCCACTGGGTGTAGTCGGGGCCCATCATGGCGGTCCCCATGCGAGCACGCCGGCCCTGGTGGTGCCACAGTTCGTAGTAAGTCCACTCGATTTTTTCGTCGAAGGGAGTTTTGGTGAGTTTGCCGTTGGCGTAGAGCTTGTCCATGATGGCTTTGGCGGGCTTGGCGAACTTCTCGTTATAGAGTTCGACCGTACCATCGTACTGCTTGTAGAAGTTCTCGATCCATCCCGTGGCGTGACAGTTGGAGCACACGTCCTGCATGGCGGCGCGGCGTTTCTCCCAATTCTCCAGTTTGAAGCTGACCACCGGCCGCAGAGTGTAGCTGATCCGGTCGCCGGCGTCGTGCGTGACCTTCTGAGTGGAGGTGGCGCTCATGTGGCACGTAGCGCAGGTCGGCGCGGCGGAGTAGTCCTTGCCTACGACCCAGGACTTCGAATCGAGATTCATCTTGGCGATATTCGCGCGGAACTGGATGCCGTGCTTGGACTCGGCATAGATCTCGGCCTGGGGATGGTCGGGGCCCAAATGACACTTGCCGCAGTTTTCGGGCTGGCGGGCGAGGGCGGAACTGAAAGAATGCCGCCCGTGACAGGCGGCGCAGCTTCCCTTGCTGCCGTCGGGATTGAGGCGTCCGATGCCGCTGTTGGGCCAAGTGGAGAAGTCGAACTTGCCGTCGCCTACATATTTCACTTCACTGCCGTGGCACTGGCGGCAGCCATTCATGGCGGCCGGGCCACCTTCCACGATCTCGCCCAACATGTTGTCGAGAGAGCCGATGAAGTGGGCGGCGTCGGCGTGCCGGCTCTTTTCGAACTGGTCGGCCTCGGCCTTATGGCAGCGGGCACAGTAATAAGGAGTCACGATCACGGCGATCTTCAGGCCGTAATGGTCGAAGGTGGCGGGGTCATCCGGATTGGCCTTGTGGCAGGAATAACAATCCACGTTCGCCTTGGCGTGGGCGCTTCCGCGCCACTGCTCGACGGCGCCGGGGGTGCTGTTGCTGTGGCACTCCAGGCACTGCTGGCCCTCCTTGGAAATTTTGGGGACTGATTGGGATTGGGAAAAAGCAGCAACGCAGAGAAGTAGTACCCACAGGCAAACGAAGCAGGAGCGCATTTCGACCTCCTCGGAATTTCCGGTGACCCGCACCGAACTGCCGCGGCGCTGGCTCAGACAGTATGTTGAAAACGGCGGGGCTTGTCTGTGACATTTGTCCGGGATGCCTGTTCGTTGACTTCGAAGCGCGTTTACGGGGTAGCCAAGCTGGCAACGCCCAGCAGCGGCGGCCGCGAGGTTACAATCGGGATGGATTCAGGAGGAATGTCGCCGTCAAGCGGCGCGCCATGAAACTTTCGGTCGTGATGCCGGTGTATAACGAACGCGCCACGCTTCGGGAGGTGGTGCGGAAGGTTCTCTCGGTTCCGCTGCAGATCGAACTGATCACGGTGGACGACGGCTCGCGGGACGGCTCGCGCGAGATTCTGGCGGAACTGCAGTCGGAGTATCCGCAGATCCGCGTTGTGCTCCAGCCGCACAACATGGGCAAAGGAGCGGCGCTCCGGCGCGGCATTCAGGAAGCTACGGGCGACTTCGTCATTATTCAGGACGCCGATCTGGAATACGATCCGGCGGAGTATCCGCAGATGCTCGACCCCTTGATTGAGGGTAAGGCCGACGTGGTTTATGGCTCGCGCTTTCTGGGCGGCGGGCCGCATCGCGTGTTGTACTTCTGGCATTCGGTCGGCAACCAGTTTCTCACCCTGCTCTCCAATTGCCTCACCAACATCAATCTTTCCGATATGGAGACCTGCTACAAGGTTTTCCGGCGGGAAGTGATTCAGGCGATTCCGATCGAGGAGAATCGTTTCGGGTTCGAGCCCGAGATCACAGTGAAAGTGGCGCGGCGAAACCTGCGCATCTATGAGGTTGGGATCAGTTATTCCGGGCGCACCTACGCGGAGGGCAAGAAGATCGGATGGAAAGACGGCGTACGCGCCGTGTATTGTCTGTTGAAGTACTCGTTGAAAGAGCCCCGGGCGAGCGCTGATGCGAAGGCTGCCACGCCCCCGGACCGATCATCCCTTTAGTGGGTTTTGCGATGAAGCCGGCGTGAGTCTTTTCGGTGAGTTGTTACTGGCTACCTTTCTGCTTGAGGCGCCCTTTGTAGGGGTTCGAACCCCGATTGGTCGATCGCGCGCCCTTGCCGCCGCCCGTCCCGCCGAAATTGATTGGCGGATTGTGTTGGTTTCTTGCCGGCTTCAGGGCAGGGCCCTTTCCCGTCCCTGGTCCGGTAGACCGAGGGGTTGCGGCGGGCTTGGCGCTTCGACGCTCGACGCTTTGCAATTCCCTGGAGGCGGAGGTGGACGCCGTTGGACTCACTGCCGTCTTGCCTATGGGTGCGCTTTTGGGGGTCTTAGTGGGCGCGGGCTTGACCTTGGGTGTGTTGTTTTGCTGCGCCCAGCCGCTCAGGCTCATGCCCACCAGTGCGACCGCAACCGCCAAAGTAAGTCTCATCTGCGTTTACTCCCTGCTCCGGGAAAATCGGCTGCCTGATCTTCTGGGTTAGATGCACGCACCCTGCCATCCAGCGCGGGCTCCCGATCTATGTTAAACCCGCCCCGGCGGGAAAGCACTCGCGAGCATGGCAAGCGGGTGAATGGGTTAGCGAGGAGAGTGGTTCGCTGCAACGGGACGGCGATGCGCAGGATGTGGCGGATATGCAATGTTCTGCACATTCTTCTGCGTTCTGCACATTGCAATTGCCGTCGAAGCGGAACGTTTTCGCGGGGCAAGGGGAGACGCGGCAAGCCGCGTCTCTACGCTAGCCGGCGATTACGGCGGCGATTCGGTCGCCGGCGTGACCGTCCCATAGTGGGGGGATGGTTCCCTTCTTGGCCTGGCCGGCGAGGACCCGGGAGACTTCGGAGCGCAGTTTGCCGGGATCACGTCCGACCAGAACGTTGGTACCGAGGGAAACCGTGACCGGGCGCTCGGTGTTCTCGCGCAGCGTGAGGCATGGAACACCGAGATAAGTCGTCTCTTCCTGGATGCCGCCAGAATCTGTGATGACTACGGTGGCGCGGGACTGCAGGGCAAGAAACTCGAGATAGGGCAGCGGGTCGAGGATCTGTAACCGGCCAGCCTGCAGTTCAAAATCGGCGATGCGTTTTCGGGTCCGCGGGTGCACGGGAAATACGACGGCAAGATCCTGGCTGACCTCGAGCAAGGACCGGAGGATGCGCTTCAGAATCGTGGCGTCGTCGACATTGGAGGGGCGATGCAAGGTGACCAACGCATAGCGCTGGGGCTGAGGATGGGGTTGAGAATGACGAAGGCCGTTTTGGCTCTGGCGCTGGGCGGCAGGCAAGAGCTTCACCAGGGAATCGATCATCACGTTGCCGACGCGGAAAATCTTTTCGGCGGGGATTCCCTCGTTGCGAAGATTCGCGTCCGCGTCCTCGGAAGGTGTAAACAGCAGGTCAGCCAACTGATCGGTCAGCAGCCGGTTGATTTCCTCAGGCATAGTGCGGTCGAAGGAGCGCAGTCCCGCTTCGACGTGGCCGACGCGCACTCCAAGCTTGGCCGAAACCAGAGCGGCGGCAACGGTTGAATTGACGTCGCCATAGACCAGCACGAGGTCGGGCCTGCGGTCCAGCAATACGGGCTCGAAACGAGTCATGATTTCGGCCGTCTGCCGCGCATGGGTGCCCGAGCCCACCGCCAGGTTCACATCCGGAGCCGGAATGCCGAGCTGCTCCAGGAACACGTCCGACATGTTGGCATCGTAGTGCTGGCCGGTGTGAATCAGCGTCTGGACGATGTGCGGGCATGTTCTGAGCGCGTTCATCACGGGCGCGACTTTCATGAAATTTGGCCGAGCCCCTGCGATGTGAAAGACGTTCACTGATTCTCCTGAAGCCGCCGGTCGAGCCGCCAGTCCATAGTACTTTCTTCCATGGCGATTGTGCCGACTCGTTTGACAATCTTCCCTGCTTCCACGTAACGTCAAATTTTTGGTGTTCCGTCGTGGAGGCAGGATGAAATTCCGCACAACCCTTCTACAAACAATTGTCGTCTGTTTCGTGTTAAGCGCGCTCGCGCTCGGGCAGGATCTGGCCTCGTTCGAGAAGCGGACCACGGTGAAGAAGCTCGCCAATGGGCTCACCATCGTCATCTGCGAGCGGCCCGAGGCGCCAGTCTTTTCGTTCTTCACGCACGTGGATGCGGGCTCGGTGCAGGACCCGATGGGCAAAACGGGCCTGGCGCACATGTTCGAGCACATGGCCTTCAAGGGAACGGACACGATTGGCACGCGCGACTATGCCGGTGAAAAAGTTGCGCTGGCGAAAGTTGAAGAGGCGTATGCCGCTTTCATCGCTGAACGCGACAAACCGGTGGACCGCGACGAAGCGAAGCTCAAGCAGCTGGAGCAGAGCTGGAAGGACGCGATTGCGGCGGCCGACAAGTTCTCCGCCGCTTACAACAACGAGTTCGGCAAGATCGTCGAAAGCGAAGGCGGTGAGGGCATGAACGCCTTCACCAACCTCGATGAGACCGGCTACCACTACTCGTTCCCCATCAACCGGCTGGAATTATGGGCGTATCTCGAATCGGAGCGCTTTCTGCATCCCGTGATGCGGCAGTTCTACAAAGAGCGCAACGTGGTGATCGAAGAGCGGCGCATGAGAACCGACAGCAATCCTATCGGGCGGCTGCTGGAGCAATTCACGGAAGAGGCATTCGCGGCCCATCCTTACCATCGGCCGACGATTGGTTGGATCTCGGACTTGAATTCTTTTTCGGCGACCGACGCACAGAATTTTTTCGATAAGTATTACGTGCCTTCGAACATGGTGGTCGCCGTCGTTGGCGATGTGAAGACTTCGGAAGCCATGCCGATTGTGGAGAAGTATTTTTCGCGGATTCCGGCGCGCCCCAAGCCCGATACGGCGACGACTAGCGAGCCGGCGCAGAATTCGGAGCGGACGGTCGTGCTGCACGAGCAGTCGCAGCCACTCTATCTCGAAGGCTATCACCGTCCCGACTACCGCAGCCCGGACGACCAGGTCTATGACGCCATCGCCGACCTGATGTCGAATGGGCGGACGTCGCGACTCTATCGGGCCCTGGTGCGCGACAAGCAGATCGCGTCGGACTCGGCGGGGTTTACCGGACTGCCGGGAAATAAGTATCCGCACCTGTTCGCGTTTTATGCGTTCCCGATTCCTGGCCACAAGCCGCAAGAGATGGCCGACGCCATTCACGCCGAGATTGAACGCCTGAAGAAAGAAGACATCTCGGATGAAGAACTGAAGATGATCAAGACGCGAGCCAAGGCGAATCTGATCCGATCGCTGGGATCGAATGAGGGGCTGGCGTCCGAGCTTGGGGCGTATCAGGCACGCTATGACGATTGGCGGGAGTTGTTCCGCTCGGTCGAGCGGATCGACAAAGTTACCAAGGCGGACATACGGCGAGTCGCGAACCAGACGTTTGTGCCCGACAACCGGACGGTGGGGATTATCGAGTTTTCCGGCGGGCCCCCTCCGGGAGCTGGCGCAGGACCGCAGGGAGGTGGACAGTGATGCGCGCACGCACAGCCCCTAAAGGGGCAACGGATTTTGAGGGTTTTGCGGTATCGCTAAAGCGATACCCTGATACGAAACCACTGACCCTCTTTGTTTTCGTCCTGTTCGTCTTTATTGGTTTCTTCGGCGGCGGTGGGCAAGTTTGGGCGCAGGCTTCGCAACCTTCGCAGCAGCCGTGGCAGCAGATACCGATTTCGAAGCTGCCGGCGTTTCATCCCGCGCAGCCGAAGCGCATTGAGCTGCCGAACGGCATGGTGGTTTTTCTGCAGGAAGACCACGAGCTGCCGACCATTGACGGCACGGCGCGCATTCGCGGCGGCGAGCGCTCGGTTCCCGCGAACAAGACGGGGCTGGTCGATATTTACGGTGAAGTGTGGCGCACGGGCGGCACCAAGTCCCAGACCGGCGATCAACTGGACGACTATCTGGAGCAGCGCGCCGCCAAGGTTGAGACCGGGGGAGGCGTCGATTCGACCACGGTAAGTTGGTCGTGTCTAAAAGAAGATTTTGACGACGTGTTCCGCGTGTTCGAGGACCTGCTGAAGAATCCGGAGTTCCGCGCCGACAAGATTGGAATTGCGCAGAAGGGGATGTACGACGGCATCTCGCGGCGCAATGACGATCCGGGGCAGATTGCGGGACGGGAAGCGGCAAAGCTTGTGTACGGGGCTGACAATCCGTATGCGCGGGTCGCCGAATATCGAACGGTGGCGGCAATCACGCGGCAGGATTTGGTTGAGTGGCACGGCAAGTATGTGCACCCGAACAACATCATCCTCGGCGTGGCTGGTGACTTCGACTCGGCGAAGATGGAGGCTCGTCTGCGCGAAGCCTTTGCGGCATGGCCTCGCGGCCAAGCGGCGAAGGATGCGGAGATCAAGCCGGAGCCCGCGAAGCCGGGATATTACCAGGTCGAGAAAACCGACGTGAATCAAAGCAACATTCAAATGGTTGCGGTGGGCATTACGCGCAAGAATCCGGATTATTTCGCGGCCGCGGTGTTCAACGAGGCCTTCGGAGGCGGATTCTCGTCGCGCCTGTTTAACGACATTCGTACCACAAGAGGATTGGCATACGCGGTCGGCGGCGGAGTCGGTGCGGGATGGGATCATCCCGGAATGCTGCGGCTGATGGTGATGACGAAGAGCAAAACTACGTTCGCATCCATTCAGGCGATCGATGAGGAGATTGCCGGCCTTGCCCGGCGCCCCATCGACGACGAGGAAATCAAGCGCGCCAAAGACTCGATTCTGAATTCTTTTATCTTCCGTTTCGATTCTCCGGCGAAGGTTTTGCAGGAAAAAATGGCGTATGAGTTTTACGGTTATCCGCTGGATTTTCTGGAGAACTTCCAGAAAGGCATCGAAAAAGTTACGAAAGAAGATGTCGCGCGGGTGGCGGCGAAGTACATCCACCGCGAGCAGATGGCGGTGCTGGTGGTGGGCAACGTCGGCGAATTCGACAAGCCGCTTTCGTCTTTGGGGGCGGTGAGTAAGGTGGATATTGCGATTCCGGCGCCGCCGCCGGGACTGGTTCCGGAAGAGGGCGAGCATCCGTAGTTTCTACCGTGAAAATCGCTCTTGGCCTTTGGCTCTTGGCTTTTAGCTAAAGGCCAAAAGCTAATAGCTGTTTCTCGGCGTCTCGGCGGTGAGAAATTCAGCTCGTGCAAGAGGAGCAGATGCCGGCGTTCCCAGAACGGGAGTTGCGGCAACCGGCAGAGGGTTTGAGGCGAAGATGGCAATGGCGGCGACTGCCAAAATTTGTCAATCGGGGTCCCTGAAAGTGTCATACTGGGAAGAGCAAGAGATGACCAGGAGGTTACTCTCCCGCAGACCCCGCTGAAAGGATTGGGCATACCCCCGGGGGGCGCGTGACTTCCGTCACTTGGGCCGCTGGCCCTTGAAGTGCGATAGTTACGAGCGTTGGTCATTCAAGGAAGATCCAACCAAGACAGACAAAGGGAGACGAGGATAATTTCAATGCGGAAACAAAAAGGCTTCTCACTGATCGAATTGCTGATTGTGGTGGCGATCATCCTGATCATCGCCGCTATCGCTATCCCGAACCTGCTGCGCGCGCGCATTGCGGCCAATGAGTCGTCCGCGGCCAGCATCGTTCGCACACTTAACACGGCTGAGGTTAGCTACGTGACGTCGTATCCATCCGTCGGGTATTCGACGAGTCTGACGCAGCTGGGTGCGGGCGGCGTTACTCCGTGCGCGCCCACGTCGGCCACCGCGTGTTTGATTGATGACACCCTGGCCACAACGGGAGGCACCGCCGGCAAGAGCGGCTACCTGTTCGTTGAGACCGGTGCAACGGGTGGCGGTGGTGGAACCGGGAACGGCACCTATGTCGTGACCGCAGCGCCGACCGCCCCAGGCAGCAGCGGCGTGAACAGCTTCTGCTCGATTGAAGACGCAGTGGTTCGCAAGAACAGCGCCGGCACCACGAATACCTACGCTGATTGCCCCACAATGCCGTCGTTGGGCAACTAATACCAACCAATTGGTCTGAGGCCTCGGGGGAGAGGCAACAGGCGGGGAGCAGTGGACAACCACTGCTCCCTTATTACTTTGGTGAGCACGTTCGGAGTTACCAGCCTTTAGCCACGGCTCGTCTATGCTTAAATTCAGGTATGGCCACTACCGCGACCAGGCTCGCCAGCAGTCCGCGACCTGAAGACGGGCTCTTTCGTTCTCCCGGAAAGCTCAGAGCCATCCTTTCGCTCGTGCTGACGCTGCTCACGCTCCTCGCGTATAACCCGGCCGCTCACAACGATTTCGTCAGCTTCGACGACCCCACCTATGTCACCGGCAATCAGCACGTTCGCGCCGGCCTGACCTGGGAAACGGTAAAATGGGCATTCCACAGCACCGAGCATGCGAATTGGCACCCGCTCACGTGGCTATCGCATGCCCTCGATTACCAACTCTTTCATCTCAAGCCTGCCGGACATCATTACATGAGCGTGCTAATGCACGCGATCTGTGCGGTCCTGTTGTTCCTTTTTCTTGAGGCGGCAACGGGCATGGCGTGGCGAAGCGCTGTGGTCGCCGCGTTGTTCGCGGTGCATCCGATCAACGTTGAGTCCGTGGCCTGGGTTTCGGAGCGGAAAAGTGTGCTCTGCATGCTGTTCTTCGCCCTGACGTTGCTGGCATATCGCTGGTACGCGCAAAACCCCAATGTCAAACGATACGGCTTGGTTGCAGTGCTGTTCGCGCTTGGGCTCATGTCGAAGCCCATGGTTATAACTCTGCCTTTTGTGCTGCTGCTGCTGGACTATTGGCCTCTGGGGCGCGTGTGGCCTGCTGGTTTAGACCCGGATGTCCAGGGTGGGCGGGCGCGGACGTCCGCCCTTACACCGGGCCAGGCGCGACTTTGGACTCGGCTGGTGTGGGAAAAGGTGCCGCTGTTCGCGCTCTCCGGCGCGAGTGCTGTGATCACAATGGTTGTGCAGAAGGCTGGCGGCGCAATGCACAATGAATATTCATTTTGGGACCGGCTGCTGAATGCGATTGTTTCCTACTCGCGCTATGTGGAGAAGGCCATCTGGCCAACTCGCCTGGCAGCCTTTTATCCTCACCCGGAGCATCCATTGCCGGCGTGGCAAGTGGCCCTCTCAGCGCTCTTCCTTTTGTCCATTACTCTTGCGGTCCTGACCCAGCGAAAAGCCCGCTATCTGACCGTGGGCTGGTTCTGGTACCTGGGAACGATGGTCCCGGTGATCGGACTGGTGCAGGTCGGCGAGCAAGGCATGGCGGACCGATACGCTTATATTCCCTTGATCGGCCTGTTTATCGCTGCGGTTTGGGGCATTGGGGATTGGGCGCGCGCCAAGCGTGTCCCGGCTCTGTATCTCGGGCTGGTAGCAGCCGTGGCGATATTGGGGTTCTCGGCGATAACCCGAACGCAGATCGGCTATTGGAAAAACACTGTGACGCTATGGTCGCACACGCTCGCTATCACTGAGCGCAATTTCGTCGCCCATGACAGCATGGGCGCTGAATTGATCGGTGAAGGAAAAATCCAGGAAGCGATGGCACAATTCCAAGCTGCAGCCGCAATCAATCCGCGCGATGCATTCAGCCAGCTCGATCTCGGCGTCTGTGAGAAGCGGCAAGGCGACATCAAAGGGGCTGTCGAGCGCTACGAAACGGCGCTGCGGCTGTCGGCCGAGCCAACCCTAAAGGCCACTGCTCTCGGCAACCTTGGGTCAATTTATCGCGTTTCAGGGGATTACGCGCGCGCCCGTGAGAACTACGACTCGTCGCTGCAGTTGCTGCCAGACAATAAAATCGCCTTGATAGGTTTGGGGCTTATCGCGCAGAAAACCGGCGACTTGGCCCATGCCGTTGACTATTACGCCCAGGCGGTCAAAGCGGAACCGTCGGATGCGGGGTATCTTCTCCTCGCACAGGCGCTGGCAAAGGCTGGACGAGCCCGCGAAGCCCAAGTGGCTCACGGTCAGGCCCAAAAGATGTCTCCAGATTGGAACGCAACCGAACAAGCGGTAAACCACTTACTTCAGGAGTAGGTTGGTTACGCAGGTTTTGAACGCGGCAGTTTGTTTCGGAGGTCGTGGCCTGATAAGTGCAGCAAGAACGTAGTGAGCAGGCACCTGGCGGCCAGACGAGAGCCTGGAGCGAGCCAAATCGCAGGGCATCTCACCTGAGCGGAGGCTACCCGAATGCGAACACCAGTGCGAACATCGAGGGGCTTTTCCCTTATTGAATTGCTGATCGTGGTGGCCATCATTCTGATCATCGCAGCCATAGCGATTCCGCACCTGCTGCAGGCCCGGCTGTCGGCCAATGAGGCTGCCGCCGTTAGCGCGGTGCGAACCATTACCACCGCTGAAGTAGGCTACCTCACCAACTATCCGAGCGTCGGGTATGCGGCACAGCTATCCGATCTGGGAACAGGCGGGGTCACGCCTTGCGTACCCTCATCGGCGAGCGCCTGTTTAATTGACGATTCCCTGGCAACTGCGAGTTCCGCTCCTGGCAAGGGTGGTTACGTCTATACGGCAACCGGCAGTTTGGGGACGTTCGTCGTCACCGCGGTGCCGGTCTCGAGTGCCGGCGGTGCCCGCAGCTTCTGCGAGGTTGCGGATAATGTCCCGCGCGTCAATGTTGCTGGGACGGC
>JBAVVP010000482.1:0-2540 GCA_049697355.1 Terriglobales bacterium | reverse complement strand
GACGCCCACTTCAATGGCCACGCTCCGGCCGATCATCTCCAGCTTGAGCACGACCCGGAACGAATTCTTCCGGCGGTCGAGCACGCCTTCCAAGCCGGCCATCGCGCCGGTTGTGATGCGGACCCTGTCACCCACCTCTAAGCCGGGGTGAGGTTCGATTACGTGTGTGAGAAGTCCATCTCGCAGCCCGGTGATGTAGTGGTCCGGGACCGGTACCGGTTCACGTCCGCGGGAAACAATCGATAGCACCCTAGGAACGCTCAGTACTCGCAGGCGCTCCTGCGGATCAATTCGCGCAAAGACGTAATTGGGGAACAGCGGCAACTCGAGAGTCATGGTGCAGCGGTTTTTCCATCGATGGCTTACCTTGTAAAGTGGAAGAAATGACTCAATCTGCCTCTGTCCAAGATGCCAAGCGATTCGCTTTTCGTGACGCGGGGCGGTAAAAACCGCATACCATCTTGGGCTGAAACCGGCCACCAAATGCAGGCCCGGTACCCCCCCCATCTCCTCGATTTTTGGCGGCAACGGATAACTTAGCGCGTGTGACAAACCCATTCTCCCGCTTGTTCAATAAAGTGGCTTCGATCTTTGCAACAACGGATCGTTACAGCAATGCCCGTCTGACGCATGAACTGTGCAACAAAGAGCCAACCAACTCAATGTCATACGACCCCGCAGTTGACACCTAGGGAATCCGTCGGCTCGAAGTGAGATGTATTACAACAGGCGATCTTTGAACTACTGTGACCGCAATGTGAATGTTCTGTTAAACCGCGGGAGCGGAAGGATCAGAAGGGAGGGGGGTGGACGGATGGACTGGAACTGGCGAAGCTGGCGCGGCCTTGTGCTTGGAAACGGGCGCTTCCTCGCGCAATGCTGGCGGCCGGCCCACGCTGTAATAAGAGAACCCTTGTGCCTTCATCGCTACCGGATCGTACAAGTTCCGTCCATCGAGCACAATCGGGTATTTCACCACTTCACGCAGCCTTTCCAGATCGAGCGCCGCGAATTCTACCCATTCAGTCAGAATGAGCACCGCATCCGCTCCCTGCGCCGCCTGGTACGCGTCCGCCGCGAATTCAATGCCGTTCCCGAGCACTTCCTTGGCGCGCGCCATCGCCGCCGGGTCGTATGCGCGGATCCGGCAGCCCGCGCGCAAAAACTCCTGTACCAGCAGCAGCGCGGGAGATTCCCGAATGTCATCGGTTCCGCCCTTGAAAGCCAAGCCGAGCACGCCCAGCTTCTTGCCGCGCAATGTCCAGAGCACGCTCCGCACTTTACGGAGGAACCGGTGCCGCTGCTCCTCATTGATGCGGGTTACTTCTTCCAGCAGGCGGAAGTCGTATCCGCTTTCCTTGGCCACCGCCCGGAATGCCATCAGGTCTTTCGGAAAACAAGATCCGCCATAGCCGATCCCCGGGTTCAGAAACTTCGGCCCGATGCGGGAGTCGGCTCCGATCCCGTCGCACACCTGCTGAACGTCAGCGCCGACGGTTTCGCAAATGGAAGCGACCGCGTTGATGAACGAGATTTTCATCGCCAGGAAAGCATTAGACGCGTGCTTTATCAGCTCCGCGCTCTTGGCGCTCGTGATGATCAGCCGCGGAGGTACCTGCGCGCGGTCGGGCCCCGGAATCGCGTCGACCCGCCCGTAATACCATCCACTCGTCAGGGGTCCATAGATCTGCCGCATCAGTTCTGCAGCCCGCTCGGTTTCCACTCCTACAACAATCCGGTCCGGATATAGGAAGTCTGCAACAGCCGTGCCTTCGCGGAGAAACTCCGGATTCGAGGCGATGTCGAACATCTCCGAATCGGCGCCGTTGCGCAGAATGATCGTTTGGATCCACTGGTTGGTATACACGGGAACGGTGCTCTTTTCGACCACGACCTTGTAGCTATGCACCGCGCCAGCAATCTCCCGCGCCACCGATTCCACGTATGACATGTCGGCATCGCCGTTCTCGGTGGGAGGAGTTCCAACGGCAATGAATATGGCTTCGCTTGCCCGCGCTGCGGCTTGCAGGTCGCCGGAGAAGTTGATGAGGCCTCCGCGATGCCTCTCCAGTAGTTCTGGCAGGAAGCGTTCATGAATCGGCACCTTGCCTGTCCGGAGAGCCTCCAGCTTGACCTCGTCGTTATCGACCAGAACAACTTCATGACCCAGATCCGCGAAACACGCGCCCGTCACCAGCCCGACGTATCCCGACCCCACGACTGCTATGCGCATATGCAAGCCTTCTCCTTATTTTTGTTGTGCCCGTCCAGTTGGCGCGCAGTTGGTAACTGCACCAGCCCTGATTGCTTTCATGACTTCAAACACGGCCCCAGGTGCCTAGTTCGAACGCGTGCACTATCGTAAATACCCGGGCCGCTAAAGATCCGCGGTTAATGCGAATCCGCCGACCCATCAGCTCAGAGAGGATGCGACCAGTGACGATAGCTACGACAATCTCGCGCGCACGCGCCTCCACGATCGCGGCCTTGACGTCAGGGTCCAACACCCCGTCTCGTGCGATGGTTCCGTCGTAGTCAAG
>JBAVVP010000481.1:0-2003 GCA_049697355.1 Terriglobales bacterium | reverse complement strand
GGTCGTCCGGATACTGCACCTGGTGCGTGCGGAATGTCTCATGCGCGCCGGCGAAGTCGAGGTTGTACATCTGCCGGTAACCGCGATCAATGCCTTGCACATCATTCTGAGTTCCCGGGCACGCCAGGCAGGGCAACGCCAGCGCAAGCACAAGGCATGCGGATCTCACCAAACTGCGCGTCTGGACCAACGGCATTGCCAACCCCACCTCGTTCAGTAGATGCTCGTGCATGCCCGGAAGTAACAAATCAAATGTGTCTTATTCTTTGCAGCCAACCGCTGCTGAATGTCGCCCGTCCAGCCAGTCAGCACCCCTAAGACTGGCGCAACGAGAGTCATGTGGGCAGCCGTTGAAAAGTGCAGTCACCGTGATGTGAAGAGTCGGCCGCGCGAGAATTTAGCGCAGAGTCAGCCATATACTACAATGTCAGATAGACACCGGCTTCCAGACCGGACATCTTTTTGTCATCCTCCGCAGGCCGTGCTAAAGTGCAATCCGGGCGCAGCCGTTCCCCCGATGTAATGCAAGCGTGGTATCCTCCCCTTACGAAATCTCCGCGCGATGACGATTTCCTCGTCGTTTCTTACGGTTAGAGATGTGGCGCACCCGAAGATCGGGACACCGTGTCGAATTTGAGTGGGCGGCACCGTAGTGGTGGTTTACAATCTGCCATGCGAGGCGTCATAATAGTTTTGAGCCGTAAACGAATCGGTGACCCACTACACTTCGCCAATTCAGTGATTTTGATACATCCCACATTGTGGGAGGAGATATATGGAGTCGAAATCCGATAGTACTGCCGAAGTCAATCCTAGCGAACGCATTTGGTTTTTTCCTGATAAATTTTGGCGAGCCACCAAGAACATGCCTCCCGACGAGGCCGCCAAGCTGATGGCCGAAGTCGAACGTTGCGCCGCAGCGCACGACGTGGAGGCACTTCGCAAGTATCCATTCGTGTTTGTCGGGGATCCCTACAGGAAATCGAAGAACAGTAAGATGATCGCCTAGCCGGCGACTTGGTTGTCAGCGCGAACTCGCTGGTGATCGTCGGACGCGCGTTGGGCGGCGAAACGCCGCCGATGATTTCACCGGCAAAGGCCGGATCATGATCGGCAGCTTGCATGTAGCCTCCAGTAGATAGCGGGCCCGGGCGAGCCGATCGGCCGTCGGACCGATTGGTGCCAGCCCATGTCCGGAGATCGTCAGCAAACCATCGCGTCGTTCCACCGAAAATTGCGTCGCGTTTCGCTTACCCTCAACAGCGAAAGCGTATGCCAGACGCAGAATTCCGATCAGCGGCAAAAGCTCGGAACGGCGCTTCGCGTTTAGTCCCACAAAGTGGGAGTCCCCTGTTGTTGGCAGCGCGCCATGATGATGGCGGGCAACGATCGCGACGCAGTGCAGCTCTTCCTCGCTCCACCCCGCCGGAGGGTGGAGCCTGCGGATCAGGCGATAGACGCGCTTGCGATGTCCTTCATGACCTTTGTGGTGACCGACGTTATGAAGCATGGCCGCCGCCTGCAGAATGCGCCGGTAGTCACGCCCACCGGGAAGTAACCCCTCCCGCGAAAGCGCATCGTAAAGCTGCAATGCAATTCGCGTAACCAACGCCGAGTGGCTGATATCGGGATCCAGGAACGACGCCCACTTTCGCAATTTCTCCAAGGCTGCTTTTTCCAGCGACACGCCGCTCGGCAGCTCGGCACGCCACACGCGCCATAGCGAGCCCTTCCCCAACATCTTCACGCGATACAAATCGAGCCGCTTCTGGCGTTCGTCGGCGATTCGTTTCTGCCACCGGGCACGATCGTCGACGCTGATTTCAAGATGGGCGTTGATCATCGCACGCAGAACATCGAAGTCGTGTACCTCACCGAGGGCGTCCTGGAGATCGCGCAGGTCTTTGGCCCACTTCTCGTGCCGTCGCGGCAGGAAGTTCTCCACCGTATAACGAAACCGCTTGATGCCGATCCGCAGCTGGTGATAGGCGAACGGACTCCGG
>JBAVVP010000480.1:0-22002 GCA_049697355.1 Terriglobales bacterium | reverse complement strand
GCCAAGGAGTGAAACGTGGGCTCGCCAAACTGCATGCGGAATGGACCTAAACGCTCGATGATCGCAGCCAGCGTCGGATCCGACTTCTTCAGGTGCAGGATTGCCTTGCGGTGGCTGACGGGTTTATTTCGGCTGTGATCTCTGGCCAAGTTCTCCTCCTCATAGTGAGCGGCGAAGAGTCTATCATGAAGGCGAATTAAAAGCGAATATCTAGCCGTTCTCCGCGAGCATGGTTGGTCATGGCCAGATTCCCAGTCGTTTGTTGCCCGCCTGCGTTTGGGCAACCCGATTTCGCATCAACTGCCGAGAATGACAGCTAACTTATTGATGAATAAATACCTTACGAGTAAGTCATTATTTCTCAAAGACTTGTCCGGGATGGTTTCCTAAGGGCAATAAATCACTTGACACATATGTGCCTTTAATATAGTATTTCTGCATGGCACCCAAGACTCCCAAAACTCTCCAAGAAGCGATAGTCTACTTCTCCGATCCGCAACGGGCCTTTGACTATGCCGTTAGCCTTCGCTGGCCAGATGGTAAGGTGATTTGTCCCCGGTGTAGCGGCCACAAACAGTCGTTCATCAAGACACGGCGCATCTGGTTCTGTTACGACTGCAAAAAGCAGTTCACGGTTAAGGTTAAGACGGTATTCGAGGACTCCGCGATTAGCCTCGACAAATGGATGATTGCCGTTTGGATGTTGGTCGCGTGCAAGAACGGAATTAGCAGCTACGAACTGGCCAAGACAATTGGCATAACTCAGCGCAGTGCCTGGTTCATGCTCCAGCGCATTCGCAAGGCTCTGCATCAAGGATCGTTCGGAAACAATACCAAGCTGGGCGGTGGAACTCCAGAATCCGAAGTGGAAGTTGACGAAACTTGGGTTGGCGGCAAAGCCAAGAACATGCACAAGGACCGTCGTCTGCGCTATGAGCAGTTGGGTGGGCATCACGGTAAGGCAGTAGTCCAAGGTATTCTCGACCGCGATCTGCGGCAGATTCGGGCCAAGGTCGTTCCTAATACCACTCGGGAAACTTTGCAGAACGAAGTCTTGAAGAACGTGAAACACGGGACGAAGGTCTACAGTGACAACGCCGTTGGCTATGACAAACTGCATTACAGATTCGTTCATGAGTTCGTGAACCATGCCGAGCGGTACGTTGACGGTCGCATCCACACGAACGGACTGGAGAACTTCTGGTCGCTGTTGAAGCGCGGTCTCCGTGGAACCTACGTTGCTGTAGAGCCTTTTCATCTGTATCGCTACGTTGACGAACAAGTGTTCCGTTACAACCATCGGAAGAACATGACCGATGCCCAACGTTTCGCGTTAGCCATGTCTCAGATCGGCGGCAAGCGTCTTACCTATGCCGAACTGACCGGGAAGGACGCCGACGCGCTACACTCGTCCACGACAGGGACGGGGCAAGCGCAAGTCCCCTTCTAGTCCTTGTCGGTCGTCTTCGACTTGCGCGAAGTAGCGGCCTTTGGCTGCTTCCGGTCTATATCAGGCTTGGGAGTCTGAAAGAGAAGTTTCATCGCCTGCTCGAACTTCTCTGCGACTTCTGAGCCTTCGTCATATTTCTCTTTCATATCGTCCTTTGTATTTAACGGTGCTTAGGCTGTTTCCCGACAATAACGCGAATCGCCGATTCATGAATGTCGGGACTAGTATTTCCGCTCAGTGGAGCTATCTGAGCTTTATTTAGAGCGGTGAACATGATGCCTGGTGGAGAGTTCAGATCCACTTCTACTATCATGCCAGGAGGTTTCGTGTCTCCGTAAAAACTGACTTCGACTCCAGTGAACATAGCTCCAGTAGTTCCCATATGCATTACCCGTTCAGGGTCCAAGTGAACGACGGGTTTTAGACAATTAAGTATCTCCAGAGCATAGTCATATCCATCGGGAACATCCATCATGGTGCCGACCATTACCGTCAGGTTTTTTTGTCTCAATTCACGCTGGATCACATCGCATTGCTCTGTAGGAAGGTGACGCTCAGGGGAATCATAGTTGTTTATCGTCCCTGCGGTTATTCCTCCTTGTTGACCGTTAGACATCGCGCAGCTAGCTCCGGGGGCACAATCTTGAGACATTGGTGGAGATGAAGATAGCGAGGAAGGAGCTTTACTCGAAATTGGATGTGAACTCTTCTTTGCAGCCACGGGCGATGGGAGGCTCCTCTCCACATTGGTAGGTGCTGAATTTCCATTCCCATTAGCGACAGAAGGCGGAGATGTGGTCTGGATTGAGGCTGTTGTAGTCTTGTCTGTTACATCCGAATGACCCAACCACATATTGATTTGGTATATCGTTCCACAGACAAATGTCGCCACAATTACGAGGGCAACAGACAATCTCCATGTTCGCAACCAATTTCCAAGCACAGCCCATGAAGCGACGATAAAGCAGGGAGCCGCAAACCAAAGAAGCCATCGAAGATCATGTTTCATGCTAGCCACCACCGTCAAAACAATGCCAGCGCCAAGAGGGAGTGGTCCCCAAATCAACTGGCTTTCATACCAAACAACCTGCGATTTGAGTTTTCGCATGACGCGCACCCCTGCTGCACTCGGAATATAATCCAAGTCATTGACTTAGCGAGGGTAAAGCACTTAATCATGTGCGTCAAGTGATTTAATACCTTCCTAAGTCTTTGATTTCAAAAGACCAAATCAAGGGGGGCGAACACCACGCCGTTCAGGATGGGAAATGAAAATGTACGTCGTGGTGAGAAGCGACCGGCGTTCCGTCAAGCGTCGCGGGCTGGTAATGCCAGCGGCGAAGCGTCGCCTCGATCTTCTCGTCGATGCCATGACCGATCGCTTGCACAATCTTGGTCTCGATCACGTTTCCCTGGGAGTCGATGGTGATTTCGATGACCACATCTCCTTGCAGGTCCCGGGGAAGTTCGGCGCGGTCCACGGGAGGATCTGGATATACGACTGGATACGCGACGTGGACTTCATGTCCGGCAATCGGTCCGTCAATCATCGTGCCCAGCGGAGATCCGGCGCGAGAGTTGTGGTCGCCGGCTTCCGCATCGACCGTTACCTGCCGAGGCTCGGGCGCTGCCTTCGGCGATTGGGACCGCGGGTTCGGGCGCGCCTTGCTCGTCCGCGGCGGGAACAGCAGCTTGGCCGCGTCTGGGGACACGTTCTCGCTTGCGCTAGGAGAAAGGTAAATCAGTTTGTAGCTGTGGGCGCCTTCGCCGTAGGCTAGCCATGCGGGCGCCAAGTCGATGACCCTGGGATTATGGAAGGCGAGCACCGCCAACACCGTCAGGTGTGCGGCCACCGACACTCCTACCGCACCATGGCGCCGGAACCCCGAAGTCGCCGATGCAAGACTTGCGGGTTGAGAACCAAGAAACACGCACTACCACCTTACCCGATTGACGTGCAAAGAGAGAAAAGGTTTCATAGGACAGGCATTGCCTTCCGCTCGCTACCGATGGCGTCTCTGGCAACGAGTTGCATGCGGGTAAGTCTACTTCCCGGCTTGCTGTTCGGCCATGTCGCCGATGACGGGCAGCTTGAACATCTGTCCCTGGTAGGCCTTGATCACCAGAATCAACCAGATCACAAACCCCGCCAACCCGATCAGTGGCCACAGCAGGAGCGTTGCCCAACCGAGGAACGGGATGTGGCCGATGAATGCCAGACCGATCTCAAGCACGATCCAGGCAGCCGCAAAGAAGAGGCATTGAAAGGAATGGAAGCGGACGAAACGCTTCTTGTTGAACGGTTCGAGCACCAGAAACAGAATCGCCGGGATGATGGTCACGTAGGCCAGGGCGCCTGCCACGTTATCGGCGAGTCCGGCGGCAGCGGGTGCAGCCGCACTCGCGCCCGCAGCTTGCGCGTTGGCTCCGGCACATTTCGGACAGCTTGATCCATCCGCGATCTGGGTTCCACAGCTCGGACAGAATGCCACGGTGGGCCTCCTTTGCAAGACGACAGGCAAGTTATCAGAACGCTCGCCCAAGCGCAATGGCGCTCGGCCGGGAATTCGTCTTTCCCTAATGGCTGCGTTCCCACTATCATTTCAAGTTCGGAATACTGAATTCGGCGGAGCCAGCAAGCGCCCCCCCGCTATTTCCCGTCTCTCGAAAGGCATGGATGATTACCATTGTTTCGGGATTACCGCGTTCGGGTACATCTCTGATGATGCAGATGCTGGAATCGGGTGGCCTGCCGGTTCTCTGCGACGGCGAACGCAAAGCCGACACCGACAACCCCAAGGGCTACTTCGAGTGGGAGCGGATCAAGCAGCTTCCGAAAGATCCCAGCCTGATTGCGGAGGCGGAAGGCAAGGTTGTGAAGGTCATCTCGCAACTGATTCTGTCGCTGCCAGCGGGCCATGACTACCGCATCGTCTTCATGCAGCGTCCGCTGCCCGAAGTGCTACAGTCACAGGACAAAATGCTGCAACGGCGGGGCAACGCAGCTTCGATCGCCGACACATCCGCCCTGGAAGAAGCCTTTCAACGCCACCTGATCGAAGTGAACCGGTGGCTCGCGGGCCAGGCGAACATGCAGGTCGCGCGGGTGCATTATCGCCGAGTGGTGCGTGAACCGAGGCCCGTCGCCGAAGAAATTGCCGCATTCTTGCAATACCCCCTCGACATCGACGCCATGGTCCGGCAAGTGGATGCGACGCTCTATCGCAATCGACTGAAGTAGAGCGGCGTGGGGGCCGGTCTGCTATTCGGACCTGCCCTGCGGTATCCAGCGGTCGATTGCGACCAGGAACAGACTCGTCCCCAGGAACGCGAACAGAAGCACGACGGCATTGAGGGCGACTCGCGGGTAACCGAGTTTGCCGGCGTCAATAAAGGGGTAGAGATAGATGCCCGTGATCGCTCCGCGGATCAGGGAGTATAAGAGATAGAGCAACGGGTAAGCCAGCCAGGTCGGGACGCGGCGGAAGCGCAGGCTGTCGTCGTCCTTGCCCTTGCGCCCGAAGGCCAGCCAATACAACAGGTACAACACCGGGATGGCATCGTGCAGAATCACGTCGGCGATCTTCTGCAAGCCTTCCGGATCCCACAGATTCCGTAACGCCAGCGAGTAAACGATCCCCACGATGGCAATATAGACGGCGACTTCGGACTGCACCGTAGAACGGCCGGCATAGGCGCTCAGGGTCGATGGCGTGGTTCGGAGCGAGAGAGTCAATACCAACGCGACGAGCAGGTTGGTCAGGATGGTGAAGAAGCTGAAGTAGTTGGAAATCGCAGTCGTGACGGGCACGCCAGTAGCTCGCGCCGTGGCGATGACCACGTACAACTGGAGCAACAGGCCGTACCACCCGAGCAGTGCAATCGCCGCTGCCGCGAGCCGCGCAAGCCGGGGGCGTCGAGAATCTGGCGGCACACTTGGCCGGGTCGTGTGTCCGGACATGCGCTGAAGTCTACGCGATTTCGGGCGTATGAGGTTCTGCCTGCGCGCTGGCCAGGAGGTCAACGTAAGCTTCCGCGATCAAGTCTTCGGGGCCAATCCCGAATTTGCGGAGCAGTTCGGCCGCGATGCTCTTGCCTTCCTCCTCACTCTGCGGTGTGCTTTGCCCTGGCCCCAGCACCACCTCCAGTTCGAGAAAATCTCCCAGCCCCTGCACCTGGTCGATGTGGATACGCGTTGGGCCGACCAAGTAAAGGGTGCGTATCTTCTCGACTGTGCCGGTTACGCCCAGCGTCTGGGTGAGAATGTCGAGCAGAACTTCGGGATCGGCGGTCCGGGCGATCGAGTAGCGCGAGCAGCGTGCCCCGGCAACGTCGGCTCGTTCATAGCGGATCAATTCCCCACGGTCGGGCGCGAAGATGCGAAGCTTCAGGCGTGCGCCCACGCAGCGGAAAAAGATATCTTGCTGGTGAATAACTTCCGGGGCGGAGTCGCTCAGCCGCGCGGCGGTGGACAGGGCAGCGGCACGGTCCTTCAGAAAGGCTTTGATCTCGATGTTCCGAGATACCATACCTTAACAATGTACTTGATAAATCCTTACTTGTTCCACGGAACGCGGGGACTTTCCAGCGCTGCTCTCGATCGGCGGAAATGGACGGGAAACTCAGAGGGCAACTACCCCGTCCGGACCGGGAGCGCGAATCCGATCTTGCTTCGGCGACGAGATGGCGGGTTCATCAGCCTCTTGATGACGTGAAGAATTTCCTGGATTGCCCCATCGTGGGTCCCGAGCCGTTCTTCCAATTCTTCCATCCTGGCGGCGAGTTCTTTGTTTGCGGCCAGCATCTCGCGTAAGCGGACAAAGGCGCGCACCACAAAGACACTCATTTCTACTGCCTGTTCCGAGTTCAGCACCGTTGCTGCCATGATGGTGCCATGTTCGGTGAAGGCGTAAGGAAGCGAGCGCCGGCCACCTCGGCCAATGTTTGAGGTCGCAAATTGCGACCGCAAAGATCGGTTCTCTTTGGGGGTAAGCTGGAACATGAAATCCGCAGGAAATTTCTTGCGGTTACGTTTTGTTTGTTCATTCAAACGCTTGACCGGCACGTTGTAGAGTTCCGCCAACGCGGTGTCGAGAATGACCCGCTGGCGGCGCAGAATAAGGATGCGGAGATCAATCGAGACCGCAGCTGCCTTTCGTCGGATACCAAGCATCTGCCGCTCTGGTTTCGGTTTCAGCGAATGGATTTGCATCCTGTAATAGTAGCGGTCGCAGATTGGTCGGGCTGTGACGGATGGGCGACCCGATTGTGACGAAAACGGGAGATCGGTCGTGCGGGCTTCTACCGAGGAAGCGCACTAAACTCGGGAAGGAATCTTTGAGGTCGCAATTTGCGACCGCAAACAAGACTTATGTGACGCTCACTTCTGTATACGTGCCGTACACCTGTCGCAGGGCTTCGCAGATTTCGCCGACGGTAGCGTAGGCGCGTACGGCGTCGACGATATACGGCATGGTGTTGACGTCGGAAATGTTGCCGTTGCTGCCTGCCGTCGGAGTCTTGGCGGCGGCCCTCTTCAGCGCATCGAGCCGGCGCTGCACTTCTTCATTCGCGCGGCGGGCGCGCAGGGCCTTCAGTTTCTTCTCTTGAGCGCGCGCCACCGATTCGCCGATATAGAGAATGTTGGGTGACTCCTCTTCAATGACGAAATCATTTACGCCGACCGTGATCTTCTCGTTGGCTTCCACCGCGCGCTGGTACTGGTAGCTGGCCTCGGCGATTTCTTTCTGGGGATATCCGCGCTCGATGGCCTTAACCATTCCACCCATCTGGTCGAGCTTCTCGAAATAATCGAAGGCGCCTTGCTCCATGTCGAGGGTCTGCTTCTCGACGAAGTAGCTTCCGCCGAGCGGATCGACAGTCTGGGCCACGCCCGATTCGAAGGCAATGATCTGCTGCGTGCGCAAGGCGATGCGGGCGGCCTCTTCGGTGGGCAAGGCGAGCGCTTCGTCGTAGGCGTCGGTGTGCAACGACTGCGTGCCGCCGAGCACCGCCGCCAGCGCCTGCAGAGCGACGCGCGCGATGTTGTTCATCGGTTGCTGTGCGGGCAGCGAGACGCCGGCGGTTTGGCTATGGAAGCGCATCAGGCGGGTGCGGTCGTTTTTCGCGTCGAAACGGTCTTTCATCAGCCGATACCAGATCTTGCGCGCGGCGCGGTATTTGGCGATCTCTTCGAAGAAATCGTTATGCGCGTTGAAAAAGAAACTAAGGCGCGGTCCGAAGTCGTCAACGTCAAGTCCGCGGCGGCGCGCCCACTCCACATATTCGACGCCGTCGTAAATGGTGAAAGCGAGCTCTTGCAGCGCGGTCGATCCGGCTTCGCGAATGTGGTAGCCGGAGATGGAGATGGTGTTGAAGCGCGGCGTAAACTTCGCTCCGAACTCGAACGTATCAATCACCAGGCGCATCGAGGGCGCGGGCGGATAGATGTACTCCTTCTGCGCGATGTATTCCTTGAGAATGTCGTTCTGAATCGTGCCGGAAATCTTTTTCCAGTCGGCGCCTTGCTTTTCCGCCACCACCAGGTACATCGCCCAGAGCGCGCTGGCCGGTGAATTGATGGTCATCGATGTAGTGATTTTGTCGAGCGGGATGCCGTCAAACAAAATCTCCATATCTTCGAGCGAGTCGATGGCCACGCCGCACTTGCCGACCTCGCCTTCGCTGGCCGCGTGATCGGAGTCATAGCCCATGAGCGTGGGCAGGTCGAAAGCGACCGACAGTCCTCCTCCGCCGTGTTCGAGAAGGTATTTGTAGCGCTGGTTGGTTTCCTCGGGCGAGGCGAAGCCGGAGAACATGCGCATGGTCCACAGCTTGCCGCGGTAGCCGGTCGAGTGAATGCCGCGCGTGTAGGGCGGTTGGCCGGGATAGCCGAGGTACTGATCGTAGTTCCAGTCGGCGGGGAGATCGGCCTGGGTGTAAAGACGGCGAATCGGCCGGTTCGAAATCGTGCTGAAACGTGCGTGGCCGTACTCATCGAGGTTGGTGCCGGTGGCTGCGCCCAGGGGTTTTTCGGGAGCTTTATCGAGCGTGGGCGCCAGCGTCTTCTCGGCCCAGTTTTTCTCCGGTTCGGCAGGATGGCGGCCTTCAAAGACGTCGGAAATCGGGCTTTCCGCTATGGTGTGAGGCAGATCGGTTTTCGATTTCTCGGGCATTCAGTTCCACGCTCTGGTTTTGATCATAGAGGAGCAGTCGCCAGGCTGCAAAAGAAGCGACCGACCGAGCGGTTGGTGATGTCAAAGGTTTGCTCTGTGCCCCTCTGTGTCCTCTGTGGTGAAGATTTCCTCTGCCGCTTTCCCTTGACGCCCCTTTTCGCGGACACCTATTCTTGACGTTCTTCCAGTGGAGGCTTTCTGAAAGCGTTCCGGCGACTCCTGCAGCGCACGCCGTTCTACGGCGCGTATAAGGCGCTCGGCCACTATCCTGACTACTGGTATTGGATTCTGCGCGGGCGGCCGTCGCGATCTCCGCATTTGTTGAAACAAAAAGTCGTGCGCGAATACGGAGAGAAGTTTGGGCTGAGGACCCTGGTCGAGACCGGAACGTACTACGGCGAGATGGTCGCCGCGATGAAGGAGCGTTTCGTCCGCATCTATTCCATCGAATTTGTCCTGGCGCTGGCGGACCGAGCCACGCGCAAATTCGCGCACGACCCGCATGTCCGCATCTTCTGCGGTGACAGCCGCCTGGTCATGCCCGAGGTGCTCGCCTTGCTCACGGGCCCGGCGCTGTTCTGGCTCGACGCCGGTTACTACGGCTGGGTGGGGGTTCGGACCAAGAGTAATGAGCAGCGCCTTTCGGCGGAGTTGGAGCTGATTCTGAGCCACCCATTCCCGCATATGATCCTTCTCGACGACGCGCGTGGACTCACGGGGCGCGACGGCATTCCTTCGGTCAACGACGTGAAAGCCTATGTGGAGTCGAAGTTCCCGCAGCGGTTTGTGGAAGTGAAGTACGACATCATGCGCATCACGCTGCGGCAGTAGCGGGCGCTGCCGGAGAGGCGGCAAAGCGCGTTTCTACCTTGATTCTTTCTGGCGTGCGAGTTCCCACGCTTTCGCGTATTTCCATGAAACATAGACGGCGTGGTAGAGGTGCAGCAGCAAGCCTTCGCGGCCGTCGAGAAATCCCAGCCGAAAGAAATAGTTGTAGATGAACGTTGCGAGCGGACGCATGACGATGTTGAACAGGCTGAAGCCGCGGCGGCCTTTGGCGGCCGCCATCTCCGCTCCGAGGGACGAGTAGCGGTTCATGTGGTCGATGTAATCGGCGAGCGTGGGATAGGAGTGGTGGAGCAGGGGGTAGTATAGCGTTCCTAAGCGTCCGGTTACCTGAAAGGTTTCGTGTACTGCCCGGTTTTCCACTCTACCCATGCCGCGGCGAAACATTCGCAGCTTGGGATCTGGCCAGAAGCCTCCATGTCGCAAGGCGCGGCCAAGGAATTGGTTCTGGCGCTTAAGCCAATAGCCATTTTCGGATCCAAATCCGTCTTCGGCGGGCCCGTGGCAGATTTCCTCGACTTCTTTTGTCAACCCGTCGGAGAATTCCTCGTCTGCATCTACGCTCAAAATCCACTCACCAGTTGCCTTATCGATCGCCGAGTTCTTCTGCGCGGCGTAGCCTTTCCATTCCTCGACAAAGACCTTGGCCCCGAAGGATTTTGCGATCTCGACAGTGCGGTCAGTCGAACCCGAGTCGACGACGATGATTTCGCCTTTGCCGTCAGCAACGAGCGGCTGCACGCTCGCCAGCGTGCGTCCGATGTTGGCCTCTTCGTTGTGGGTGATTATGACCACCGAGAGGATCACGCCGGGCTCCTGCCGCAGGCCAAGAGCCCTCCGAGCCTAGCTCGGCTTGGACAGCCGGGGGCGGCTGTCCCTACGCAAGCCGTCTGCACACGAGCATTGCCGATGACCGAGAGCTCCACGCAGAGAGGATACGCGAGAGACGGCGTGCAACAAAAGAAAAACGCTGCCAAAGAGAAACGCCGGGCGGGGCGCCCGGCGTTCCATCGAATTCCTGCTGCGTTGCGGCGCTACTGTTGCGGTTGGGCCGGAGGGTTCGCCGGCGTTGGTTGGTCCGCCGGCCGCGCCACCACGTGCGGAATATTCGGCGCGTGCGTGACCTCGCCCCGCTCGGCGTCGGCGATCACGATGCCGGCGTGGTCGAGCAGCAAGCCAATGGCGCGATCCAGTTCAACTTCCGCCTTCTCGTACGCAGCCTTGGCGGAGACGAGCGTGACTTCGGCCTGGGTCATGGCCGCTTGGTTCTGCAGCACCAGCGTTGAGGTGGATGCGCCGAGCGCGTACTTCTTCTGTTCGGCGTCCAAAGACTGGCGCGCCAGATCGACGGCAGCCTGCGCGGAAGCCACGCTGGCGCGATTCTGCTGCACTCCAAACTGCGCATTGCGGACTTCGATGCGCACTTTGTTCTCGGTCTGCTGCAACAGCAACTGCGATTGCCGGTATTCTAATTCTCCGCGCACCTGTATTGATTGCTCCGCACGGTTGCGAAGCGGGATGTTGATCGAGATGCCCGCGCCCTTGTCGGGAGCAGTGGAATTGACTAGCTGATCCAAAGTGTCGCCGTAGGAGGTCGTTGGGAAGTTTGCGCAAGGGGGAAAGGAACAGGTGTAGAACGGGCTCTGCTTTCCCCCTAAGCCGGCGCCGCCATAGTATGCAAACAGGTCAACGCTGGGCTTCAGAGCACTGCGGATAGCCTTGTTGCTGATCGCGGTATTGGAAAGATTGATGCGTGATTCGGCCAACTCTGGGCGATGAGCGAGGGCATCATTCACTAGGTCCTGGATTGGAGTAACTGGTTCCTGTGCGGGCAATTCCATGGTTGAAGTAGGAATGACTTCCGCGTCAGCCAGTACCGGATCGACGAGTGTGCGACTGAGCGCATTCTTCATGAGCAGCTGCTGCAGTTGAAGGTTGGTCAGCGCCACGGTAAGAGTTTGCTGGTTAGTTGCGACTGTGCTCTGCGCCCGAACCACCTCAATCGGGGCCAGGGTCCCGATTTCCACCTGCTTCCGATTGTCAGAGAGCGTCTTCTGAGCGAATGCCAACTGCTCCTGCTGAACCCTGACGTTTTCGTAAGCAAACACCAAATCCCAATACATGTTTTCGATCTGGTCGACGGTGGTTGTAATTTGCAGACGGAAGGCCACGTCAGAAAGCTCGCGGTCGTTCTTGGCGATTTGGATGAAACGGGTATTGGCCGCGAGTCCGAAGCCTTGCAACAAGTGTTGCGTCAACTGGAACTTGAAACTGGAATTCAACGCTGGAGACACGTTCGTGAACTGGCTATTGGTAGTCTGGCGCTGGTTGTTGAAGCTGACCGCCATATTAGTACCCCAGTGGAACCCTTGGGTCAATGCGAAATTGGCGGTCCCAGTGTTCTGAACATTGCCACAAAAAGGGGTGGAGCAAGCGACCTTGAGGTGATCGATTTGCAAGGTCCCAGTAAGAACCGGGTCGAAGCTGGTGAGCAGCGGGCCGCTGCCCAGAGTGGATTGCACCAAGCCGCTCGATCCAGCACCGGCGCCACCTGCGGCGACCGAGGTTCCGCCCGTTCCCGAGCCAACCTGGGTGCCGAGTCCGCCTACGCCGCCGCCAGGAGTGTTCTGCACAACGCCGCTGTTGACGCCGAGGATGGTATTGAAACCAGCCTTGGCGCGCCAGATATCGGTATCGGCGATGTTCAGGTTGTACCTCGCAATCGCGATATCGAGATTGTTCTCGAGCGCAAGCGCCACCGCGTCATTCATCGAAATATAAAGTTTGCCGTCACGCATGAGTTGGTCGATGCGCGGAGTGTTGGCCAGGTTCGGCGGCGCTATGCGGCGCGCCTTGTACGGGCTAAGCGGATTGGGAAACTGGGACCGCGGATGCGCGTACTCCTTCGCGTCGAATGGCCGCGACGACGACGACGGCACGGCCTTCTGGGTCTGCATCTGCGCCGACGGCGCGCTGGGCACGGACGAAGCATCCTGCGCCCCCGCGGCAGGTACCATGATTACGGCAAGGAAGACGGCAGCAATAAAAAGGGTGGCGACCCCCTGAAACGCAGTCAACACTGTAGAACGTTGCATTCGCATCATCTCCATTGGTGACACTAAAGTGATCACACTCGAGCGCTTAGGTTCATGAGGACGTAGTGGTACGCATTCTTGCTAACACTCTGCTACTACGTAGAACGACGGGCAAGAGTTCCTTGTAATCTTTCCGGTGAAGGTCTCTCCTTGCCATGCCGGAGAAAGGCAATCTTCTTCATTTGCAAGTAAAAGTGATCGTAAGTGAAATAGTATAGCTGACGCACCGCCGCACCCTCGGTGACCGCGGCCGTAAAACTTTGTAAATACTAACGATGATGCACGGGCTGCTGAGGACTCGAAAAAGAACGTGCGCAATCTCAAACTGATCCTCTCTTATGATGGCGCGGACTTCGCTGGCTGGCAGGTGCAGCCCGGCCAGACGACCGTACAAGGCGCGCTGGCCTCAGCCATTGGACGATTGAGCGCGGAAAATGTACTGCCCCAAGGCTCCGGCCGCACCGACGCGGGCGTGCACGCGCTGGCGCAGGTGGCAAGTTTCCAGACCGCGTCGACGATTCCTGCGGAAAACTGGGTGCGGGCGCTCAATGACATTCTGCCACCGGCGATCCGTGTGCTCGATGTGACCGAGGCCGCGCCTGAATTCCACGCGCGCAAGTCGGCGCGCGCCAAGACGTATCGCTACCGCATATACCGAGGCGCGATCTGTCCGCCGTTTCTGGCGCGCTATGTATGGCATTACCCGTATCCCCTGGAGGAATCGGCGATGATCGCAGCCGCCGGCGTGGTCGTCGGCGAACACGATTTCACGTCGTTCGCGGCGGTGGACCCGGAGCGCCTGGAACGAATGGCGGCCGGAGAAAATACTCACACCACGAACATTCGGAGGATCTTTTCCTCCGCGTGGACCCGTGAAGGCGACGAACTCATCTACACCGTGCGCGGCAGCGGATTTCTTCATCACATGGTGCGCAATTTGGTCGGCACCTTCCTGCTGATGGGGAAGGGAACAGTGACCCTGGAAGATTTGCGCCGCATTCTCGATGCGCGCGAGCGCACGGCGGCTGGACCGACCGCACCCGCCAGCGGGTTGTATCTGGTCGGGGTGGAGTACTAGCGCGAACACCAGGCAAGGTTTGTCATCCTGAGCGAAGCGAAGGACCTGCTTTCTTTGTAGCGCACGAGACAGCAGGTCCTTCGCTGCGCTCAGGATGACAATTCATAGGTGAAGATCAAGACTCTGGCGCGCCCGTCCCGTCCCGCGTAAACTTCTTCGCAATGGCCACGAACCTCGAATTCGCCGTCTCCCGCCTCGCTTCCGTGAACCCGGCGACGGGCGAAGTTCTGGGCGAGCTGGATAGCGCCGGTCCGACCGAGGTGCGCGCTGCGGTGGTCCGCGCGCGCGCCGCACAGTCGGAGTGGAACGCCTGGGGCATCCGCCATCGCATTCAGGTATTGCGCCGCTTCCAGCAGATTCTTCTCGCGCATAAGAACGACATCGCGCGGCGCATCACTCACGAAGCAGGGAAGCCGCAGGTCGAAGCGCTCGTCACCGAAGTTCTGGTCGTGCTCGACGCGGCGCGATTCCTCATCCACAACGCCTTCGCGATCTTGCGGGAAGAGAATCTGCCCCACGGAAATCCTGCGCTCAAAGCCAAGGCCGGCCGCATTCTGCACGAAGCGTATGGCGTCGTCGGAATCATTTCGCCCTGGAATTATCCTTTCTCGATTCCAGCGACGGAGGCCATGGCGGCGCTGGTCGCGGGAAATGCCGTGGTGCTCAAGCCCTCCGAGTTGACGCCGCTGATTGCGCTCGAACTGCGGGCGCTGCTCGGCGAGGCCGGAGTTCCCGAGGATATCTTTCAGGTTCTCCCCGGCGAAGGCGCGACCGGCGCGGCGCTGGTCGCTGGCGAAATCGACAAGCTGGTCTTCACGGGAAGCGTCGCAACTGGCCGGCGCATCGCGCAGATCGCCGCCGAACGCTTGCTCCCAGTGGTGCTGGAACTGGGCGGCAAAGATCCGATGCTCGTGCTCGAAGATACCGACCTCGATGTCGCATCAAGCGGCGCCATTTGGGGAGCGTTCGTCAACGCGGGCCAGACCTGCCTGTCGGTCGAGCGCTGCTACGTGCATCGCAGCCTGTATCCCGCGTTCCTCGATGCGTGCTGCGAGAAGGCGCGCAAGTTGCGCGTCGGCAACGGCTTGGACCCGGCCACCGAGATCGGGCCCATGATCCATGAGCGCCAGGTGCGCGTGGTGGAATCGCAGGTGGAGGATGCACGGCAGCGTGGCGCCCGCGTGCTGGCCGGAGGCACGCGATTGCACGAGCTTGGCCTAACCTTTTTTGCGCCCACCGTCTTAGGCGATGTCGATCACACCATGCGCGTGATGCAGGAAGAGACCTTTGGCCCGGTGCTGCCGATTATGCCGTTTGGTGACGATGGCGAGGCCGTGCGCCTGGCCAACGATTCCGACTTCGGATTGGCGGCCAGTATTTGGACCCGCGATCGTGCCCGCGGCGAACGCCTGGCGCGCCAGATCCATGCCGGCACGGTGATGGTGAACGACGCTGTGTCGTGTTTCAGCATCAGCGAGGCTCCGCACGGCGGCGTGAGGTCAAGTGGCCTCGGCCGCACGCATGGGCGCTGGGGGCTGGAGGAAATGGTGCGCGTGAAGTATCTCGACAGCGACTTGGCTCCGCGCATGAAAAAAATCTGGTGGTTCGGCTACGGCGGAGGATTCGCGGCCGAGATGGAAAGCTTCCTCGACCTGCTGTTTGCGCGCCCGCTGCGAGAAAAACTGATGGCGGGAGTGCGCGCGGCCGGAGCGCTGTGGCGGAGAAAATTGTAGAACCGGAAGATATCCTAAAATGTTTGTCATCCTGAGCGAAGCGAAGGACCTGCTTTCTTGTGTGTGAAGAGACAGCAGGTCCTTCGCTGCGCTCAGGATGACAATTACTAATCATCGAGAAAGCAGACAAATCATGACCGACTCCCGCGCCTTCCTGCGCCACACCCTCGCTACCATCGCCTATCGTGGAGGGAAAGCCGTCCGCAACGCTGGGCCTGACTTTGCCGACTACCGCCCCGCCGAAACTTCGCGCACGCCGGCGAAAATTCTCGCGCACGTCGGCGACCTGATGGACTGGGGCCTTGCCATGTCCGAAGGCCGTCGCGAATGGCATGACTCCACTCCGGTGGCGTGGGAAAAAGAATGCGAGCGCTTCTTCACCGCCTTGAAGAAATTTGACGACTACCTGGCGTCGGAAAAACCGCTGCAAGTCTCCGCCGAAAAATTGTTTCAGAGCGCGCTCGCCGACGCGCTCACCCACATCGGCCAGATCGCAATGCTGCGGCGAATGGCCGGCGTTCCGATCAGGGGCGAAAATTATTACGTAGCCGATATCACCGTCGGACGCGTCGGCGCGGACCAGGCGGCCCCGCGCAAGGAATTTGACTGAGGGGCGTCTGGTAAGTGGCGCGCTGCATCGCATCCATATCACGCAGATCGCAAATCTCCGCAAAGCCTAAGCAATCGGGGGCGGCGCATGGATCATAAATCGATGGCCTAGAGAGGAACCATGGAAGTTAGACTCATCCTTTGTCCCATTGATTTCTCAGAGTTCTCGATCAGGGCGTATCGCCATGCGCTATCGCTCGCCGAACACTATCGCGCCAAGGTGGTAGCGCTGCACGTCGTAGAACTATTCCGATTTCCTTCCGCCGGCTTTGCCGCCTCCGCGGGACTCTATGATGAGTTCTGCCAGGCGGCGCGCGAGAGCGGCAAGGAGCAACTGCAGGAATTCGTGAAGAACCACACCCACAATGAAATTCACCCGGAGCTCGTGGTGCACCAGGGAATTGCCTCGGACTCGATTCTGTTGTTTGCGCAAGCGCAGAAAACGGACGTGATCGTCATGGGAACGCACGGCCGGCGAGGGTATGACCGCCTGATGCTCGGGTCGGTGACCGACCGAGTGATTCGCAGGGCTCCCTGCCCGGTGCTCGCAGTATGTAAGCCGCCGCACGACTCCATGGCCGCAGATCGAGAGCGGGGCCACGACCACCACCTGAGGCGAATTATTTTCTGTACGGATTTCTCCGAGAATTCAGAGCGGGCTTTGAACTATGCGATCTCTGCGACGGAGGAGTACGACGCCGAACTCACGCTGCTGCACGTGTTGGAGGACGTTCCAAGTCCCGCGAAGATGGAAGAGGCCATAGCGGCAGCGACGGAGCAACTCGACAAACTGATTCCACCGGAGAAACGCAAGACCCTCAAGATTAAGACGGCGGTGCGCATCGGAAAACCATACCGGCAAATAATTCAGCTTGCCCTGGAAACGCAAGCCGACATGGTAGCTATGCGAGTGCATGGCCGTGGCGCCTTGGATCTAGCGGTGTTTGGTTCGACAACCTATCGAGTGATGCAGTTGGGACCCTGCCCGGTTCTCGCCGTCCACGTGTGAATCGACAAATGGCGCCGAGGCTAGCAGCCAGCTCTGCGTCCTTGGTCGAAAGCCCACTGCTGAGTAATAATGATGGGAAGCGGCCTTTACCAATGCCGCGCAGGAGAAAGAATGGCTTCCGGCGAAACGGCAACTGCTGTCACCACCACGATTCCGCAGCTTCCTAAACACAAAGTCAAGATCAAGAAGACGGGCCAGCGGTCCTGCAACGAGAAAAACGATAAGGGCAAGTTCTGCGGCGGACACCTGAAACGCTGGTTCTACGCCGTCGACGTGCTGGAACAAGAGTGCGGTGACGTGGAGAAAGCCTGGGGAGCCGACGCTGAAGTGTATCGCTGCGAATTTTGCCAGACGCTCTACCTGCCCAGTCCCGAAGACCCGCGTGGGGTGAACGTCGCGGGACGAGGCCAGCTTTCGGTGTTCGGGCTGACGGTTGCTCCGAAGGAAGAGAAGAAGGCGTAGCGGAAAGAGGTCCTAGGTCTTAGGTCTAAGGTCTTAGGTCTTAGGAAAACCCAATCCTGAAACCTGAGACCTAAGACCTAAGACCTAGACAGCCGGAGGGGTGCCGGCTATCCCAGTGAACATTTCTGAACTCATCTACGACTGGAATCTCCTGTATCCAAAGTCGCTGCATCCGCCGGGCCCCGTGCGCCTGACCGATGAAACGCTGCGCGACGGCCTGCAATCGGCCTCTGTCCGCGATCCTTCCATCGAACAGAAGATCGAAATCCTGCACCTGATGGAGGCGCTCGGCATCAACACGCTCGACCTCGGCCTTCCCGGAGCCGGCCCACGCGCGGTCGAGCACGTCACCGCGCTGGCGCGCGAGATCGTCGCCCACAAAATGAAGATCACGGCGTACTGCGCCGCCCGCACGCACGCCAACGATATTCGCCCGATCGCCGAGATCGTCCAGAAAACCGGCCTGCCCATCGAGGTCGCCGCGTTTCTCGGAACCAGCCCCATCCGCCGCTACACCGAGGGCTGGAACGGAGACTTCCTGCTTCAAACCACGGAAAAGGCCGTCCAATACGCGGTCTCGCTGGGCCTCGAAGTCATGTACGTCACCGAAGACACCACCCGCTGCGATCCGGAAACGGTGAAGCGGCTCAACTCGGTGGCCATCAACTGCGGCGCGCACGCTCTGGTGCTCTGCGACACCGCCGGACACGCCACGCCCATGGGCACGGTGGCGCTGGTCAAGTTCGTGGTTGAACAAGTGGTCAAGCCAACCGGCCAGAAAATTCGCCTCGACTGGCACGGCCACTGCGACCGGGGATTGGCAACCGCGAACGCCATGGCGGCTCTGGTAGCGGGTGTGGATTGCGTGCACGCGACGGCACTCGGCATCGGAGAGCGTGTCGGCAACACGCAGATGGATCAGATGCTGGTCAACCTGAAGCTCATGGGCATCGCGCCCTGGGACAAGCAGGATCTGACCAAACTCAAGCGCTACTGCGAGGCCGTCTCCGCCGCCACCGGCATTCCGATTCCGGCGAACTATCCCGTGGTGGGCGAGGACGCGTTCCGCACCGCCACCGGAGTTCACGCTGCTGCCGTCATCAAGGCCTACAAGAAAAATGATGTTGAACTGGCCAACACCGTGTATTCCGGAGTGCCCGCGCAATACTTCGGCCTCGAGCAGATTATCGACGTCGGCCCCATGAGCGGGAAATCCAATGTCCTGTTCTGGCTGGAACACCGTGGTATTGCAGCGAATGACGACGTGGTCGAACGCATCTACAAGCGCGCCAAGTCAAGCGATCACACGCTCACCGAAGCTGAGATCCTGGAGTGCGTACAGGGGTTGTGAGCCCTAGCGCGATTTTGCAACCGTTGTCCGAAAAGCGGATCAGGGCGATTCCACCGCCACTTCACCGAGGGTTCGCCCCTGCCTTGCGTACTTCGACCACCAACCGGTAGGGATTCGGCTCCAGGCTCACCGTGAAATCTGCGTGGACCCTCGTCTCCAGCACAAGGCGCGTCGTGCGGGTCACCGGTTGGGCCACGCGGATTCGTTTGAGCAGCGCATCGCCCACCTCGATGGACTTCCCGGCAAAGTTGGAAGCCAGCAGCGTATCGTGCAGATCGAAATAGATGCGGTCAGGATTGGCGAGACGATGCGGTTCATACTCTACCTGATCTTCAAGATTGAGAACGACCGTGCTCGAATCCGCCGACGACCAATGCTGGATTCCGGTGACCAGGGGGAACCTTGACGATTTCCGTGGCTTGGCAGGTGAATTGATCGCCGGGCTTCCACTGGAAGTCGCGCCCGGATTGAGGTTGGCGGGATTCGCGTCCTTTGCCGCGGTGCCCGCTGGTTTCGGCGCCATCGGTTCCATCCGCACCATCGGCTTGGCCCGCTGCGACGATTTCAGCCACCAGACTCCTCCCGCGAATGAGGCAATAACCATGCACACCAACAGAAGCAGCATGCCAGGCCGGCGGGTCACGCCGCCCCGCTCCTCGGCCGGCGTCTCCAGTTCAGCGACGGGCGCGGTTTCTGGCGCGCTCGGAGCCGCTTCCAGCTTCGCCGCCGCTACTTCCGCGGACTCTGCAAAGCGGGAGTCATCCTCCGGCGTTAGCGCTCCCAGCAGCAATTCAGCCAACCGGCTCAGAGTGCGGACGTCGCTGTCGTTGAATCCGAAGGGCCGCGCTGAAAACGCCTCCAGCACCCCAATCCCGCGCCTCCGTCCGCAAAGCGGCACCGCGACCATGGAGCGCGCGCCCAACCGCTGGCACGCCCGCTGGTTGACCCGTGCATCCGTCGCGGTGTCGTCGCAGCTTACGATCTGGGCGGTAAGGAAGCAGGCTCCGGAGAAGGTCGAATCGCGATCGATGCGCGCGCCCAAGTCCGGCCGGACTGTGCCCGCAGCCGCCCGCAAAACGAGTTCGTCGTTTTCCGCCAGCGCAATCGCCACGCCGTGCGCGCCGGTAATCGCTACGGCTCTGTCGGCGACGGTCTGAAGCACTTCCTCCAGAGTGAGCTGCTCTCCCCCTTCCATCTCCGCCTCGGGAACCGCCGCATCGTTCCCGGCTGGGCGAGTTTCCAGGGCTTTCCTCCGGCGCACCTGCTCGTGCAGCGTCAAGAACGCCAGGAATGCCTCCAACCCCTCGCGCTGCGATGGTTCTTGCGTGGATTCCGCAGCCCGATCGCTGATGGAGTTCGAAGCGGTCCGCCCTGGCGGGCAAAGAGGTACTACAACCCCGGCCGATTGAGGCTTGCCTTCAAGGTTTGGGTTGGTGGCCGGTGTCGCCATGGCAAGGCAAATATACGTTTTCAAGCGGTACGGTATGTATGCCGAGCAAAACGATAGCTAATCAGCCACTTAGCATACTCCATTTGTGGAATTGCGCCACCTCTGATTTTGATGAGTTGCGGCGATTCGGCGGGAATTCTGCCTTCGGTCGGCAGTCGCCCGGCGAACGCGACCATGAGTGACGCCGGAATGCTTGACACTCGATTCATCGTCCTGTAGTGTCCGCCAGCAAGAGGCCAAATTTAAAGGAGCCCATGGAATCCTCCGATTCGAAGCCTGCGCGAAGCGCCTCGTCGTCGAAATCCCGCGGCAAATCCGAGTCCTCCCGCAAACCGTCGCAGCCGGCCGCGATCACCATCCGCGACGTCGCCGAGCGCAGCGGATTTTCTTCCGCCACGGTTTCCATCGTGCTGAATAACGCCCCGCTGGCCCGCTACATTCCCGACGCTACCAAAGGAAAAATTCATCGCGCCGCGCAGCAGCTCGGATACCGTCCCAATCTGTTTGCGCGCTCGCTCCGCGGCCGCCGCAGCCATACCGTGGGCGTCATGGTGTTCGATATGACCGACCCGTACTGCACGCTGGTGCTGCGCGGCATCGAGAACACGCTCTTTCAGTCCTCGTACCTTCCTATCCTTACCGATGTCCACAACGAGCGCAGCCGCTTTGAGCGCTATCTGGAAATGCTGCTCGACCGCCGCATCGAAGGACTGGTCGTCCTCGCGAACTGGCTGTTTGTGGACATCAACGTCCTCGCCGACCTGGAGAAGAACAACATTCCCACCGCAACCGTGGGCCGCGAACTCAAGAATGACAAAATCAGCTCCGTGATCGTCGACAATGCCGCCGGCGCCCACGCCGCCCTAGAACATCTCCATTCGCTAGGCCATCGCAAGATCGCCTTCATCCGCGGCCCGCGCCAGTTGTCCGATACCGAACCGCGCTGGCGTGGCGTCAAGACCCTGGCCCGCGAACGTGACCTCGAACTCGATTCACGGCTGATCGTCGATCTACCAGAATCGGGAGATCCGTTTTCAAGTTTTGAACAAGGCTACAAATTAACGGAGGAATTGCTGCACCGCCGCCGTCCTTTCACCGCCCTCATGGCCTTCGACGACATGACCGCTTTCGGCGCCATCCGCGCGCTGGTCAAGGCCGGCATTCACGTTCCCGAGCAATGTTCGGTAGTGGGTTTTGACGACGTCGCGCCCGCCGCCATCTACTCTCCTGCCCTGACCACCGTCCGCCAGCCCATGGAAGTGATGGGAACGGCGGCGGCCACCATTGTGCTCGAAGCCATCAACGCCGGCCTGGAAAAGAAACCAACCCGCACCATTCACCGCCAAATCGTTCCGGAGCTGATTGTCCGCGAGTCCACCCGCAGCCTAAAGTAGCTGCCCTGGGGGCAAGCCGTGTATTTTCCTTGACAGAGAGAAAGACCTGACGCAGTATTGATACGATTTAATAGAGGCATTTGCCCGTTTTCTGAGACGGGCAGCAGCGCTGGGAAGAAATTGGGATGGGAATGAAGATCGACCCCGGCAGAAAATTCGGAGCACGGCGGCCCTGTGCCTCCGTCTTTAATGTTTCGTTCCAAATCCGTGAGGAGCCAGTTATGAAAACTCGTCTGCTTTTCGGAATCGTTGTGGGAGTATTAATTTTCTCGGCGGCATTCGCGCTTGCCCAGGCGGGCAGGGGCAGCATCAGCGGCCTGGTTTCCGATCCTACGGGGGCGATCGTGCCC
>JBAVVP010000479.1:0-3022 GCA_049697355.1 Terriglobales bacterium | reverse complement strand
CCGATGATGGCGGTTTCAGAAACATCGTCCAGTTTCTTGAGCGAGTTTTCCAGTTCGCCGGCGATGCGCCGCAGGTGATAGGAGTCATAGTTCTGGCCCCACAACGTCAGCGCCATGATGGGAACGTCATTGATGGAGCGGACCTTGATGATCGGCTGTGAGACGCCGGGCGGGATGCGGTCGAAGTTGGAGTAGAGCTTGTTGTACGTTTGTAGGATGGCGTCTTCTTCCTTCGAACCAACGTAGAAACGCACAATCAATATGCTCATGCCGGGCTGGCTGATGGAGTAGACGTATTCGACGCCGGGAATTTCGCGCAGCAGCTTTTCCATCGGGAGGCTGACGCGCTGCGAAATTTCTTCGGGGGATGCGCCCGGCATCTGCACGAACACGTCGAGCATGGGAACAACGATCTGCGGCTCTTCCTCGCGCGGAGTCTCGAGGATGCTGAAAGCACCCAGCAGCAAGGCCGCCACGATGACGAGCGGCGTCAGCTTGGAGTCGATGAAGCCGTGAGCAATGCGGCCCGCCAGGCGCAGACTTGGCGCGCGTGAGTTCGTTGGTTTGACTTCTCGCTCCGTCACGGCTGGGCCTCGATACGTTTGCCATTCAGGTCGAGTCCGGCGGGGTTCGTCACCAGGCGCTCGCCTTCCTGCAGGCCGGCGAGAACCTCCACTTCGCCATCGGCGGCCTTTCCGAGCGTGATGTAGCGCAGGTTTGCGATCTTACTTGGGTCGAGGACGTACACCCCTTGCAGTTGTCCCCGCGCCACGACGGCGGTTTGTGGAATCAACAAGGAGGGCCGCTTCCCGCGGGAGAATTGCGCTCGGCCAAACAAGCCCGAACGCAAGCGCGCATCCGCAGGCAGCTCGATCTTCACGAGAAAGCTGCGGCTGCCAGGATCGGCGGCAGGCACAATTTGTGCGACTTTTCCTTTCAGGCCCGCGTTTTCCAGGGCGTCCACTACCACCGGCACCTGCTCTCGCATCTGGACGTAGCGCAGATCGTTTTCGTTGACCGTGGCTTCCAGCCGATAATGCCCCAGCCCCTCAATGGTGAAGATCGGCAGGCCCGGACTGGCCAAGGTGCCGGGGTCGGCTTTCTTCTCGGTAATCACGCCGTCGAACGGCGCCAGAATGCGGGTATAGGAGAACGATGTGCGTGCCTGCACCAAGGCGGCTTTGGCCTGGGTCTGCCCGGCACGCGCGCTGTCGCGATGGGCGAGCGCCGCCTGGTAGCGCGCCTTCACTTCATCGAATTCCTGCGGGCTGACCGACTTCTTGTCGTAGAGATTCTGGTAACGCTGCAGGGTCGATTGGGCGAGAGTGAGGTCGGAATCGGACGCCGTGACGTCCTGCTCGGCGGCACTCTCGGCGGCCGTGGCACGATCGACGGCAACCCGCGGTTGGGCGTCGTCGATGATCGCCAGCACCTGCCCACGCCGCACGCGATCCCCTTCATGAGCGCGGAGCTCGACGATGTTCCCCATCATCTGGCTGGCGAGTTGGCTGGTTTCGGCGGCACGAACCGTTCCCACCGCTTCCAGCAAATCGGGTACGTCGGCCCGCTGTACTGGGAGCACGGAGACATTGCGCACGGTCTGGGGCGCGGGGGGCGTCGTCGGCCGCTCGCTGGAACAGCCGCTGAATCCTCCGGCTAGAGCCACGGCCAGAGGAAGAAGGATTAGAGGAATGGAATGGGTACGAGTCATGGCGTCACCACAGGAGATTGAGGGTTCAGAGTGCCGCTGGCCAACTCCAGATTGGCGTAGCTGGTATGGAAGCGATAAACAGCCTCCCAATAATCGGTCTGGCTGCGGCGCGTCGCTTCTTCCGCACCCAACAAGTCGGTAATGGTGGTCAGGCCGCCTTCGTAGCGGTCCTGGTTGATGCGCAGACTTTCTTGCGCTTGGGCGATGGCAGCGCGCGCCACTTCTACCTCCTGCCGCGCGGAGTCCAGGTTGTAATAAGCGCGGCGGACCTCAAGGCGTACTCCGTCGGTGGCCACCTGCTTCATGGCAGTCACTTTCTCTTCGAGAGCGCGTTCGCGCGAGAGCTCTGCCCGTTTTGCGCCCCCTTGGAAGAGGTCGAACTGCACTTCAACTCCGCCAAGCCAGTTGTTGCCGCCACCAGCAGCGACAAAGGTTGGGTTGTCCATTTCCCAGCCCGCGAAAGCGTTCACGCGCGGGCCAAAGGCTGACTTTGCTATCGCCACGCTCTGCTGCTGGGCTGCCTCCTCGGAGTGAATGCGCTTCAAGTCGGGCCGGAGGGTGAGTGCTTGCTTTTCAACTTCCTCGAGAACGGGAACCGGAAGCGTGCGTTCCCCCAAGGCTTCGGATGGCTGGAATACGGAGTCCACGGGCATACCCATCGCGGTGCTTAATTGGGCGCGCGCCAGGTCCAGATTGTTCCTGGCCCGAATGCGTTCCTGCTGCCGCCCGGCCATGCGTACCTTGGCGGTCAGCAAGTCCGACTCCACTACTAACCCGCTGTCGAACCTGGCCTGACTGCGATCCATGATGGACTGAGCGGTTTTCGCCGCCTGCTCGGCGACCTCCAGTTGCTTGGCCGCCAGTAAGACTCCGTAATATGCATCGACAACACGGTAGACGATCTCCTGTTCCGTGCGGCCCAGTTGATGTCCGGCGGCATCGTTCATCTGTTTTGCGCGGTTCATGCCGTGCCAATTGGCAAACGAGTCGAACAGATTCCAAGTTCCGCCAAAACGCGTGCTGAAGTTTCCGATGGGCGTGGGAGTATTCAGCTGGTTCAGCGCGAAATCGGCAGAGGTGAAGCGCTGTTGCCGCAGTTCAGTGCCAAACACGTAAACCGGGTCGTTCCCGCGCGTCGCAGTCTCGGAGAACGTCAGCCGCGGCAGGAAGACCGACCGCGCTTCGCGAATGTCGGCGGAGGCTACTTTCGTGTCGGCGAGCGCCACCTTGCGCAGCGGGTTCTTTTCCAGCGCGATCTTGACCGCCTGCGGAAGGGTAAGGGACGCGGGCTCGGCTGGTGGCTGAGCCGTT
>JBAVVP010000478.1:0-7203 GCA_049697355.1 Terriglobales bacterium | reverse complement strand
CGCCTTTCCCGGGGGAATTCGCAGGAAATAGGGGGACGCACGTGGCGGAACGTTTGAAGGGCACCGTGAAGTGGTTCAACAACGCCAAAGGATACGGCTTCCTCGGCCGTGACGATGGACCCGATGTATTCATTCATTACAGCTCCATCACCACCGAAGGCTACAAGAGCCTGCAAGAGGGCGACAAGGTGGAGTTTGAGATTGTCCAGGGACAGAAAGGGCCGCAAGCAGCCAATGTGACCAAGTCCTCCTGATCGGAGGTCGTCTCACTCGGGCGGTTTTCCGGACCAAAGTGTTAGTGTCAAGAATGGCCGCGCTGGCGGTGTCCTCCGGCGCTTGTGGACACGCAACGTTGCTCTCCTCTCCAGTATGTTCCGGTCAGCGCACGGGCGCTTGACAATGTACCATTTCTGGTACATCCTAAACAGTGCCAGAAGATCTTGCGCTCGCGAAGCGACGAATGAAGGAGGTGACGACATGAAAAAGAAGAACCCTCATATCGGATCATCGCTGGATGATTTCCTGAAAGAGGAAGGCATCGCTGAGGAAGTTCGTGCCACCGCACTAAAAGAGGCGCTTGCGTGGCAGGTGCAAAAGGCGATGAAGAGGGCGAAGATCAACAAGGTGGAAATGGCGCGCCGCATGAACACGAGCCGTGCGGCGCTCGACCGGTTGCTGGATCCGGGCAACGCTTCAGTAACGCTGCAGACATTGTGCCGGGCTGCGCGGGCGATTGGGCGCGACCTTCGGATCGAACTGGTGTGAATTCGAAAAGGCACCACTGATTGACTTCACCAACGGCACCCGACTCCCGGCGATCCCCCGCTCTGTCACGCTTTCCGCGTTACAATCCTGTCTCAGGCTTATAACGTAGGCTGCGCGCGCAAGCACTCGGAGGGTCGACGCTGAGTCCCGGAAGAGCGTTCACGAAGAGTCGGTCGTCCCTCCGGGACTTGAATCATGTACTCCACTTTTCCCAGCGCTGAAGCGCTGGGCTAAGTTCGGTCGCCCCTCCGGGGCTGAATTCCATTGTGCCTAACATGGACAACAAAGCCATTGCCGGACTTCTCTACGAAACTGCCGATCTGCTGGAGATCGACGGGCAGGATTCGTTTCGCGTGCGCTCTTACCGCAACGCCGCAGCGGCTATTGAATCGCTGCCGCAGCGAGTGGCCGACCTGATTCAGGAGCCTAAGAAGCTGCTGGAAGTGCCGGGCATTGGCAAAGGCATGCTGGCAAACCTGCAGATGCTTTTCAAAGATGGCAGCATCGAGGCGCACACCGAGCTGCTGAAAAAATACCGGCCTTCGATGCTGGAGCTGCTCAAGATTCAGGGGTTGGGGCCGAAGACGATTGCCTTGATCTGGAGCGCCTATCAGGTCAGCGATCTCGAGGGCGTGGAGAAACTGGCGCGCGAAGGGAAGATTCGCACCTTGCCGCGCATGGGCGAAAAGCACGAACTGAAGCTGCTCAAGGCGATCGAGGACTATCGCCGGATCGCCGGACGATTCCTGCTCGATACGGCCGAAGAATTGGCGGAAAAACTCGTCGAACATCTGTTGGCTGCTCCGGGCGTTGAAAAAGTTACGCCCGCCGGATCGCTGCGGCGCGGCCGCGAAACCGTCGGCGACCTCGACATTCTCGTCACCGGCAAAGCCTGCCTAGCGGGCGACGCGCGCCAGAAACTTATTGAGCATCTGCTCCGCTTCCCCGGCCTGATGGACGTCATCGCACAAGGAGAGAACAAGGTCAGCTTCCGGCACCGCAACGGCATGCAGGTGGACGTGCGGCTGCTGCCTCCGGAATCGTTCGGGGCGGCCATGCAATATTTCACCGGGTCGAAGGCGCACAACGTTGCACTGCGGCAGCGCGCGCTCAAGATGGGCTTCACGCTCAACGAATATAGCCTCGCTTCGCTCGAAGATGAGAAGCCGGTCGCGCGCAAAACGGAAGAAGAGATCTATGCCAAGTTGAAGCTCGACTTCATCCCTCCCGAACTGCGCGAGAATCTGGGCGAGATCGAAGCCGCCGCCTCGCACACGCTGCCCGCGCTGCTTGCGCTTTCCGACATCCGCGGCGACGTGCATATGCACACCGTCGAAACCGACGGACGCTGCACCATTGAAGAGATGGCCGAAGCGGCGCGGGACCGCGGCTATGAGTACATGGCCATCACCGATCACTCGAAGAATCTGGCCTTCGCCAACGGGCTCACCGACGAACGCGCGCTGGCCCACATCGAGAGAATCCGCGCGGTTGAAAAGAAGATGAAGGGTATCCGCATTTTCGCAGGAATCGAAGTCGACATTCTGGGCGATGGCGAGCTCGATCTGTCGGACTCGGTGCTCGAACAGATGGATATTGTGATTGCAAGCGTGCACTCGCAGTTCAACCAGGATCGCGCCACCATGACCGAGCGGCTGCTCAAGGTGGTCGCCAATCCCAACACTTCGCTGATCGGGCATCCCACCGGACGGCTGCTGCTGCACCGCGACGCCTACCAGTTCGATCTCGACGCGGTTCTCAAAGCAGCGGCCAAACACAAAGTGGCGATGGAGCTGAACGCGTATCCCGATCGGCTCGACCTCAACGACGTTCATCTGCGGCTGGCCAAACAGCATGGCGTGAAAATCGTCATCAATACCGATTCCCACCACACTTCGCACATGGAAAAACTGCGTTACGGCGTCACCCAGGCGCGGCGCGCATGGCTAAAAAAGGAAGACGTGCTGAATACCTTGCCAGTGGCGAAGTTTGCCCGGGCCATGAAGCACGCCTGGTAAGGGGTTTGGGGCAAAGCAGGGAAACAAGTTACCAACGTTTGACCAGGCACACGCCATTCCACGTTAAAATCATCCCAACTACACCGGGAAACGGTCATTGTAATCAGCAACTTACAACAAGCCATTCGGAATTGTTTTGGACTCTGGCTTGCTGGTGGAAGCGAGGGGAGTTTCCTTTGTAGTTAAGAGGAATTCACAGACGTCTGCTAGCATTTGGAGGCGGTCGGGACGGCCCATCGAGAATCAGTCTCCTCACAACTGAGGAGGAATGGGTAAGGAAGTCTGGGGTTTCGAGGATCCAGGGGCTGCAACCCATGCTGTCAAGAGATGGGCTGTGGGCAGCCGGAAAATTCATGGCTAACAGGAAAGTGGTCATCATTGGAGGCGGGCCCACGGGGCTGGGCGCGGCCTACCGTCTGCATGAACTCGGTTACGACAACTGGGTGCTCTACGAGAAGTCGGAGGACGTCGGCGGACACTCCACCTCGCACCTGGACCCGCAGGGATTCGTTTGGGATGAGGGCGGACACGTCATCTTCTCGCACTATCCCTATTTCGACAAGCTGGTCGACGACATGCTGGGCAAGGAAGTGCACGAGCGGGTACGCGAGAGCTGGGTGTACTTGCAAGATGTTTGCGTGCCGTATCCCTTCCAGAACAACTTGCGGTACCTGCCGAAGGCGCTGCAAGTAAGTTGCCTGATGGGCGCGGCCAAAGCGGCTGCCAGCCGGAACGGCGAAGCTAAGAATTTTCGCGAGTGGACTCTAAGCACATTCGGCGAGGGCATCGCCGAAACCTTCATGTTCCCTTACAACTCCAAGGTCTGGACCACGCCGCTGGAGCGCATGTCAAAGGGATGGATTGCGGAGCGCGTGTCGGTGGTGGACTTCAAGCGCCTGCTAGAAAATGTTCTCTACGAAAAAGACGACGTGGCCTGGGGCCCGAACAGTAAGTTCCGCTTTCCGCTGCACGGCGGTACCGGGGAAATCTACCGCCGCATGGCGAAGCGGTTTCCCGATAAGGTACGGACCGGCAGGCAGCTTGCCGAGGTCGATACGGCGCAGCGAAAGGTATCGTTTGCCGACGGCAGCGGCGACAGCTACGACGTGCTGATCTCCACCGCGCCGCTCGATCTGTTGGCGAACATGATGAAACCGGCCGACTCGCGACTGCGAGAAGCGGCGGCGTTGCTCGAACACAACGATCTGCTGGTGCTGGGAATCGGGCTGAAGAAGAAGATCGACACCGGGAAATGCTGGGTGTATTTTGCGGACCCGGAAATGCCGTGCTATCGGGCCACCTTTTTCTCGCATTACTCACCGTTCAACGTTCCGCATGGCGATACCGAACAGTTCAGTTCGCTGATGTGCGAGATGTCGGTCCCGCTGGGGCAGATCGTGGATGTCGAGCGCACGTATGAACAGATGCTGGCCGGGCTGATCCGCTCGAAAATACTCGACGAAGCGGACCGCGCCCGCATCATTTCGCGTTACCACCGCCTGGTGAGATATTCGTACCCGATTCCGACGATCGATCGCGATCGGGCGCTTGGCATTCTGCAGCCGGCATTGATGCAACAGGAAATTTACTCTCGCGGACGTTTTGGCGCGTGGCGCTATGAAATCGGTAACATGGATCATTCGGTCCTGATGGGTGTGGAAGCCGCCAATCACATTGTGAGTGGAGAAAAGGAACTGGTGTTTTACAGTTCTTAGGGAAGCAACTTTCTTATTCGAACAACTATATTCGAACCAGTATGGGGAACGAGCAAACACAACCGGGGCCACGGGTCAGCATCATCATCCCGTCCTACAACACGGCGGGGCTGATCGCGGCGTGTCTGGATTCGGTCTTTGCCCAGACCTTCCAGGACTTCGAGGTTATTGTGGTCAACGATGGCTCGCCGGATACGGCGGAACTGGAGCAGGTGCTGCAGCCCTACCTGGATCGCAACCCGGATCGCATCGTGTACGTCAAGCAGGTCAACAAACGGGCGGCGGGGGCGAGAAACACGGCGATTGCGCGAGCGCGTGGCGAGTTTCTGGCGTTCCTCGACAGCGACGATACCTGGTTTCCGACCCATCTGGAATCGCAGATGAAGCAGTTCGAGGCCGACCCTTTGCTCAGCCTGGTCTACGCCAACGCGGATGCGACCAGCGACCCGGCTCATCCGCTTACATTCATGGAGAAGAACCCCTCGAATGGCGAGGCGACCTTTGAAGCTTTGGTGGTGGAGCGGTGTGTGGTATCGATCGCCACCGTGGTGGCGCGCAAGGCGGCAATCATGAAAGCGGGAGGATTTGACGAGAGCCTGGCCCGTTGCGACGACTACGACATGTGGCTGCGGACTGCATTTTACGGCGGGAAAATCGGCTACCGCCGCCAGATCCAGGCGCGCATGAACGAGGGCCGACCCGGATCGCTGGGAGCGGCCCGCGCCAAGATGGCGGAGGCGTATTGGTCGATCTTAGAAAAGGCGGACAAGAATCTGCCTTTGAACCCGGCGCAGCGGAAGTTGGTACGGAACCGGGCGGCCGAGATCCGTGCGCGGTACCTGGTCGAGGAGGGGAAGAACGATCTCTCGGTGCGAGATTTTCCCAGGGCCCGGGAACGCTTCGCGGAAGCGAACCACTACTACCGCCAGGCGAAATTGAGTCTCGTGCACTTGGGGTTGAAGGTGGCGCCGAATGCGACCAGGCGGCTGTTAGCCTTCTGGACGCGGCGGAATAACAAAGCATGGGCAGGAGGCAATTGACGATGCGCAATCGACAGTGGGTTATGGGAGGGTACAAGTGATCCGGTATCTGACCGTAGGCGTAAAAAAAGCATTCGGACTGCTCCCTCCGGGACGCAGCCTCATCATGTTTCCCGACGATGTTATCCTGGCTTCCTATCCGAAATCGGGCAACACCTGGTCTCGCTTTCTGATTGCCAATCTTCTGTACCCGGAACAGCACCCGAACTGGGGCAACATCGATCGTCTGATTCCCGCTGCGGAAGTGATGTCCAAGCGGGAGTTCGAGCGGGCGCCGAGACCCCGCATTATCCGAACGCACGATGCGTACGATCCTCGCTACAAGCGAGTCATCAACATTGTCCGCGACCCGCGCGATGTCGCTCTTTCCCAGTTTCACCACCATCGCAAGCGCAAGTTGATCGCGGACGACTATCCCTTTGCGAGCTTTCTTCCGCGCTTTCTTGCCGGCGAGACCAACAATCACGGATCGTGGAAACAGAACGTGGCGAGTTGGCTGGCGGCGCGCTATGGCGACCCCGGGTTTCTGATGTTGCGCTATGAAGACATGCTCCTGGACACGCAGCACGAGTTGTCGAGAATCTGCAGTTTTCTGGGCATGGAGGTCTCGCCCGAAAGACTCTCGGCGGCGATCGCGCAAAGTTCGCCGCAAGAGATGCGGAAACTTGAACAAATGCAGGCGGACCAGTGCGGCCTCACCAAGGGCACGCGCCAGGATCTCCCATTTGTACGGACAGCCAAGTCGGGCAATTGGAAATCCGATATGCCGGAATCGTCTGTTGCGGCCATCGAGGCCGCCTGGGGACCTCTCATGCAATGGCTGGGATATGAGCTGGTTTCCGGGAAGCAAGCTGGGTCCCCGGAATCGGCTTTCTCCGTCCCGGCGATGGGCGGTCTGGTGCGATGATCTACGGCGTCAAGCGAGTTTTCAAGTATTTGCTGGGGATTGACATCGCCGGCAGAGGCTTGGCAGTCCGTCGCGACGATACGTTCATCGTGTCGTATCCCCGATCGGGAAACACCTGGACGCGCTTCCTGATCGCAAATTTTTTGTATCCGCAAGAGCCCGCGACCTTCGCCAACATCGAGCGGCGCATACCCGACGCCGAGGCGCAGTCCAGCCGCTACCTGCGCGGTTTGCCCAGCCCGCGCATCATCAAGAGCCACTCTTATTTCGATCCGCGCTATCCGCGAGTCATTTATATCGTGCGTGATCCGCGCGACGTGGCTCTTTCCTACTACGACTTCTCACGCAAGTACCGCCATTTTGAAGACAGTTATCCGCTGGAGAGCTATATCGGGGATTTCGTAAACGGGCGTTTGTTGTCGGCGGACTGGGGCACTTGGGGAGAAAACGTAGCCAGTTGGGTCTTCGCCCGCGGTGCGCGGCCGGGATTTCTGCTGCTGCGTTACGAGGACATGAAGGCTCAACCCGAGCGCGAGCTCACGAGGCTCGCGGGGTTCTTCGGAAATGACGCGACTCCCGAGCTGCTGCAAACGACCATCGAGCGCAGCTCGTCCGACCGTATGCGGGAAATGGAAAAAACACAGGGCAAGGACTGGGTCACAACCAAGAACAAGCGCAATGACATTCCGTTTATCCGCACGGCGGTGGCGGGGGGATGGAAGAGCAAGCTGAAACCGGAATCGGTGGCGGAGATCGAA
>JBAVVP010000477.1:0-1955 GCA_049697355.1 Terriglobales bacterium | reverse complement strand
AGCAGGAGAACACGCAAGACAAGGAGCCGGCCTGCCGGCCCGGCCGGCTCCTCGATGAACGAGAGGCGGTGAAGGGAATAGAGACCGAGGATACAGGTAATTCCAAAGAAAAAGGTCCAGGAATGGAAGTTCATCACCTGGACAGTAAGGTTCTGATGTCCACCAGTCCAAGTCAATGCCAGCGTGAGCTCACGGGAGGAGAAAAAACCAGCGCCCAAGCCGCCAATGATGGGCGCGATCGCGGCGAAGGTGGAGGTAATCACGCTATTGGCTGCGAGATAAGCCGTAGCCTGGCCGGCCGGGGATAGCTTCATGACAATATTGCCAGAGGCAAGCCCGACTCCCGCCGTCGAAACGCCCATCAAAACGTGAACGGCAACCAAGACATAGAGCACAAAGGGCTGCAACCAGGGAAGACCCGTGAAGGTCCAGGCCAGCGTACAGGCCAGAAAGAGCGGCGCTGCGATTCCAAGCACCGCCTTGTTGCTGAAACGATCGATGAGCGCGCCCCAAAGCGGCAGTGCGGCCATATTGCTGAGCTGGCTGACAATTGTGAGCGCCAAGAGGACAAAACGAAGCCCGCGCCGTGCGGCGAGGTCCGCATCCGGCGTATCATGACCATGACCACTCGGGCCTGTTTCGTTACGAGAACCGGGAGAACTCATTTGGCATGGGTGCGGTGACGTCATCAATCAGCTAGGGGAACAAATACCCCGCGGTACAGGCCCTGTCAGAACTGAGTGATTTTATTGATTATCCTCACGCTCTGAGCTAAGCAATCGTCGCCGTGGGCGGCGTCCCGGCACTCTTAAAGAAGGTCTCTGCCGGAATTGCCTGCCTTCCGATGGTGAGAGTGACCCTCTCCAGCGGAATGCGATGACGGACCGGTCATTGCGCAGGGCTCCGCTGAAGTTCTTCGGGATGCAGCTCCGGCAGAAGCGCCACGAGACACAAGGTGAGACCCGCGCAGAGAGCCAGCATCCCGAAGGCAGCGCTATAGCCTGCCGTGGTCGCCACAACGCCTCCCGCGGCGTTGCTGAGCGAGCCGCCTACGCCCTGGATCATGCCAAGCAGGCCCCGGCTTGCGCTGTAGCGGCCGGAGCCGGCCACAAAGTGGGCCAGCATCAGCGGAAGCAGAGTATCCCAGATACCGATGGCGATGCCGTCGAGAACTTGAGCTGCAATGACAATGGCGGGATTGCTAACCGCGCCGAAGATGATGCCGCGCGCTATGAGGGCGATGCAGGCGATGGCAAGAAAGGGCTTCACCCCCCAGCTATTTGCCGTCCTGCCCACGGCGACCGCAACCGGAATGGTGATGAGCTGGACAGTCAGGATCAAGGAAGCGGTGAGCGCGGTTTCCAGCCCTGGGTAATGCAGCGCAAGCTTCTGGCCCGCCAAGGCCAGCATGGCGTCGCTTGCAAAATGGAAGCTTGCGACGATCAGGCCCAAGGTAAGAAGACTCCTGTTTGTCGTCACCAGCCGCCAAAAGCTCAAGGGCTTGTCGGAGGCAAATTCCCCGGCCCTCGCGCGCTGATGATCGATCCTGCGGCCGGGGATGGACATGACGGCCGCAGTCGAGGCGACGGTGAAGACCGGGACCAGAAAGAAGATCGCACGCTGCGTCCACCACCAGCCAACGGCCCCGGCAAGGGCAGCGATAAAGATGTTGCCCATGCGGTCCCAGATGACATTCCGCGCAAGCCGCGGAAGCAGCGCCTCTTGCGGCACAAGTCCCAGCGTAATTGCCGCCACGGTTGGGGCGAAGATGGCGCCCAGTATCGCCATCACCACATCGGCTGCGAAAACCACCGGCAAAATGGGCGCTTGCTGGATGGCGAGGGCGCAGGCCGAAAGAAGGGCGGCTGCGCCAATCAAGATCACACGTTTGAACCGGGCAGCGTCAATCACCGCCCCGGCCGGAATATGAAGGCAAATGCCGATCAGGCCCGCGA
>JBAVVP010000476.1:0-14597 GCA_049697355.1 Terriglobales bacterium | reverse complement strand
GATGCGGGATTCGCGGATGTGGGAGTTTGGGATGCATGCAGAGCGTCTGATCCTAAGGCTCTGATTCTCAAATCTGTTCGCGCACGCTGGCGCGCAATTCCTCGACGATCTCCATAGCCGCTTTGCGGGCTGCGTCACCCTGGGTGACATCGAACGAGATTGCCCCGACGCGGGCGTGGCCGCCGCCTCCATAGCGCTCGCAAACCTTGGCGAGATTGACGGCGGGCTCGCGTTTCGACCAGGGGTTCGATCCCACCGAAACTTTCACCCGGAACGAACTCTTGCTGAGTCCAATGCTGTAGACCGAGTCGGGATGCAGATAGTACGGAATGAACTTGTTGTAGCCTTCAAGGTCCAGGTCCGTGATGTCGAAAAAAATCGTACCGTCTTTTTCTTCCGTGCGCTGCCGCAGAATGTCGACGGAGCGCCGGTGCCGTTCGAGCAACGGTGGCACGACCGCGGCCACGAACGGCTCCTCCAGAATTTGCGCGAGCGGATGGTAGGCCAACAGAGGAATCAGTTGCTTGACGAAGTTCCGGTCGCTGGAGGCTTCGATGGCCATGGTCAGCTTCATGGCCGGTGCTTTCATTTCCACCGCCGACTTGGCGTCGTCATACATCGCTCCATCCACGATGTCGGTCCAATAGACCAGTTCCGCCACCGGGCGCGGATCGAAACCGAAGTGTTGTTCCGCGATCATCGCAATAAAACTCGTGCACGACTTGAAAGCCGGATCGTAGAACTTGTGGTTGCTCTGCTCCTGCTCAAAGTGGGCGGCATCGGCGGGGGAAAGGAAAGCGCTCTCGTGGTGATCGAACCACCAGGTGATCTTGGGCGAACTGGAATACTTGAAATCGACGATGGCATTCTCGTCGCCGTCGAATTGTCTTTCGTCGAACAAAGCGCCCGCGCGATGCAGCAGCCCGGAGTATACGAACTCCACGTCGCCGCGGACTCGTTCCTGATAAAAACGGGAAAACAGGGCCGCCGAGCATGCCCCGTCAAAACACTTATCGTGATAAAACACGCGCACTCGCAAAATTGGCTTCCTTACCTGTCTTTCCAGGTGTGTAGTGAAAAACAAATAGAGTTGCCGGTTTGGAGAATTATGTCAAGGAGGAACTTGAGCAACCGCGCTCTTAGCTCTTCGCTTCTAGCCAACCGCCAAAGGCTAAGAGCTAAGAGCGATCTTTTCTGCCTTCACTTCTTCCGTCGCCTGATCTTAAAGTCGAAGCTGACCACTCCGTTCTGGTCGCGCAGCGCCACGATCGAAATATTCCGCGTCACGTTGTATTCCACCTGGATGATTTGCTGGTTAGAAACGGAAACATTCGTGCTATAGGTCAGGGTGAGATTGTGGGCCACTTGCTGTTCGACGGTGACCTGCGGCCCGCGAACCACGTTGGTTTCACTGGCTAATCCCTGGGGATCGATCTTCACCCGGCTGGCGCCGAACAAACGCTGCAGGCGGCTGTTGACAGTGCTGTTGAGCGCCTGATTGATGAGCAGGTTCGAGGCCTCTCCGCCGAACCCGAACGATCCGCCCGAAGACGCGGCCGCGGACTCTTCGCGCGTGCGCCCCAGCGCCAATAAGGCGATCACGTCGGCTTCGGGGAGCTGCGGCTCGGATTGCCAGGTGACTTTCAAGCCGTTGGGAGTGCTGGCGTCGCCGCGGAATCGCACCGTGATGTCGTAGTCGCGCACACGGGTCGTCGCCGTCATGTCGATGATCGGTTGCGTCTTGGCTGGATTTTTGAACGTCACGTCGCCCCGCTCGAGCTGGTATTTGGTTCCATTGAAAGAAATTTCTCCTTCCAGAACCTCCACCCTTCCCAAAATTGCCGGGCGGTCGGCCGTGCCCCGCACCCTGAGATCGGCGTTACCGGAAAGCCTCGCAATCGCCGTTTGCATCTGCAATTCGGGAGTCGTCGTGACGTGGACATCCAGCTTAAGGTGGCTCTGCAGGCTATCGTTCTCCGTCAAGACGACCGCCTGCTTGCTCTTTTCGATATAGGCGGCAAAGTCGAATCCTGGAGTGACCGCCAGCTTGGTGACCAGCACATCACCGCTCAGCACCGCGGAATTCGTGCTGCCGGTCAGGCGCAGGTCGGCGTTCGCGGTGGAACTTACACCCGGGGGATAACGCAGGCGAACCCCCTGCGCATTCGCACCGAAATCGAGGAGGAAGCCACCGTTCTGGTAGGTCGCCGAGCCGGTCAGCGCCACCGCACCGCCGCCGGTCGAGCCGGTGAGACTCTCGATCTGGATGCGGTTGCGATCGAACCGCAGGACGCCGTTCAAGTCGCTCAGGCCGCTGGGAAAGTCGTTGTGGCTGACGAAAGTATTCTTCACTTCCAGGCGCCCTTGCAGCACGGGCTGCGAGAGCGTACCGCTGGCGTCAAATTTTACGCCCAAGGTGCCGCGGGCCAGAATCTTCGGGTTCAGCGACTGCAAAAGTGCCATATTGACCGAGCCGTCCAGACGCAGGTCGAGATCTCGCGCGCCCGTCAAGTGCGCCCGTCCGTGGGCGGTGAAATCGGTTCCGCTTCCCGCCAGGTGGAGGGTTTCGAGCAACACGGTTTGATCCGCGACTTCGAAGCGGATGGGGCCGACATTCTGCACCTGCACGTGGCCAACCTCGGCGCTGAACGACTGGATTTCGGCGGCCACTTTCAAATCGCGCGGAGTGCGCAGCGGACCGCGTACCTGGAGCGTCCCATCGACCGCCGAGTGTCCGGTGATCTTTCCCGGCAGGTAAAGGCGAAGCAGCGAATCGGCGTCGAGATGGTGGAAGGCGAGGTTCAGATCCGCGGGAAAGCCGTTGTCTAGCGCGATGGTGCCCGCAAGGGTCAAATCAGCTTTATCGGAGTCTGAGTGCGCCTTGAGGTCGAGTTGCCGGCCACGGGTGACCGCGTCGACGTAGAAATCTCCGGCGCGCTCGTTGTCGAACGCGAGATCCTTGAGATGGACGTGCGCTTCCAGCGAAGGCTGATCGACCGTTCCGCTCGCTCGCACGGTGAAATCGGCGACCCCATCCGCGGTGAACCGACTGGTCTGCAAGCGCGGGAAGCGGATGAGAGCGAGGTTGCGTCCGGAAAGATTCAGGCGAAAGGCCGGTTTCGTCGTGCCGGCGTTCGACGTGCTGATGCTCGCCGTGCTGACGGCGAAGCTCCCGGAAAGCGGAGCGCCGTAGGCACTGGCATCGATGTTGTTGAACTGCAGTTCGCCGCCCGCAATGCGGAGATCGCTCTTCAACAATGGAACCCACACTCCGTAGGCCGTGCCCTCGCGGACCTCGAGGTGTCCATCCCCGTGAGGATTGGCGCGCGTGCCCGAAACGCTGGCCGAAAGATTCAGCGTGCCCGTGAGTGGCTGAGCGACTCCGGCGAATTGAACCAGCTCTGCCACGTCGGCGTTGCGGACGTCAAGGTGCAGAGTAAACGGGTCGTTCTCTTGAAATGCGCCCCCCGTGAGCGTGCCACTGGCGTCAAAGTGCGCCGTGGTGTGGCCATGGAGGAGGGACGCATTGCGCGCGGCGAAATGATTGCTGGAGTACTGAACGCCGGTGGAAAGAGCGTCCCAGTGAACCGCTCGCGAGGGCACTCGCCCGCTCGCAGGCAAGGCCGTGTCAAAGTCGTAAACTTCGAGATTCCCGCCAATCGAAAGCTCAGCCAGCCGACCGCTGGCATTGCCGCTAAAGTTTGCCCAGCCGTGAACGGCGAAGGGCAGTTCCGATTCCCCGTAAGCCGCTTCCAGCAGCGGTCTCCACTCCTTTAAGTTATGGCTGGTGAACGAGAATCGCAGCGCTGACGTCGCCGACAGATTGCCGCTCGCGGTGATTTCCGAAGCGGGCGTTGTCAGGTGAAACTGGCTTAACTCCAGTTCATCGCGCGCTCCGCGATAGATGCCCTCAATCTGCCCGTGAACTGGAATCTCGTTTGGAGCCGGCTTGAGCGGCGGCGCCACGGCCAGGTTCAGGCGGGTTTCCGCTTCACGGATCGAGCCCACCCAGGCCATTTCAACCTTGCCACTGGCGCTTCCGGAAAAGTTCAGGCGATCCAGCGGGAGTTCTTTTGTGCTCACCATTCCCAGGGCTGGCAGCAGCGGAAAGCCCACGAGTTGCAGGCGCACCGAGCCCCGCTGAAGATTGCCCGAGGGGATGGGCGCGGCTTCATGACGCCGGGCAAGCACTACTGACGGGGCAGCCGAACTCTGCCAGTTCGTTACATCCACATCACCTGCCAGGTCGCCGCCGAACAGGTTGGCCTTGATCGAGGAAACGCGGAAACGCTCCGGGGTGATGGAAAATCCCGCGCCGATGCGGCCGTTCCGCATTGACAGCTTCCCGTTCGCCCATTCGACGTCTTTCGCCTGCACCGTCCCCTGGGTGGAAAAAGTGCGCAGGTTCCAGGAACCTTTACCCTCGAACTGGACCGTACCCTTGCGAACTTGCGCGGGGCGAACCAGGAAGGCGAAGTCGCCGAGATCCGCGAGGCCGTGATAATCACCGCTTAGCTGGGGGTTCTGGAAGTCCTGCAAGCGGCCCGCAAAATGAAGCTGGGACTTCCCCGATGTCACCGTCAAACTGCTGATGTCGGCGTGTCCGCGGGCCAGAACCAGCGCCACATCCGCCCGCCACTCAAACCGGGGATACTGCTGCAAACGCGTAGCGACGCTTCCCGCAACCAGCCGGATTTCGTAGTGCCGCCGCAGCAACGAGTAGTTCATCCGCACCGCTAAGTCGCGGCCGTCAAAATCGAAAGGAATCTTCTTATCTTCCCAGAGCAGTTCGCCGCGCTGCACTTCGATGTGGGAAACCGCAAGCGAGATCAGTTGCTCCACCGGTCCCTCGGCGGAATGGCCGAACACACCGGTCCCTGGCGGCACGGGAGCGTTGGTGGTGCCATCGGGATAGGCAATGATGTGGGCAACCGGATGCTCCAGCACCAGCGAATGCAGTCCAATGGTGGTGCTGAGGAGCGAAATGATTTTGATTTCCGCCTGCAGGCGGTCGACCCGCAGGAATGGAACCTGGTCCGCGGCTTCGCGGCCATGAATGGTTAGGTTGCGGGCGTCCACGCGCAGGCGGAACGGAATGGTGTGCAATTCGCCGAGCTCGACGCGGCCGCCCGTCATTTTCTCCAGCGAAGTAACCACGCGGCGGCGAACCATTCGCTGAAAGGAATCGGTTGTGACGTACCAGCCGAGCAGACCGAATCCGATAAGACTGAAAACGCAAAACCCCAGAAAGAGTTTCCACAGGATGCGCCGGCGCACGGGAGGAACAGGCTCGGACGATGTTTCGCTCGGCGGTTCGGTCGATGGTTCGGTCAACGGTTCCGCTCTCCGCTGCTTGATTCAGGGGTCAGGATCTGGCTCCCCGAGCGCAAACTCGCCAGCCATCCCGAGAGCAGTTCGTTCATCTTTTGTTCGGCCAGCAAATCTTTGATTCGACCAAACACCTCGGTCAACGGAGTGGCCCGACCGCCAGCCCGCTTGATCTCCGGCAGCAGCCGATCGCGGTAGTAGCTCTCGACCGCCCCCTGGTCGATCTGGATCGAGGGCCGCAGGCGGTCTTCCACGAGTTTCATCAGCTGGATCTGCTCGCCCAGGTGTTTCTCCAGCGCGCTTTGAGTGAGCCCAAAACGTTGCAGCTTGGCGCGCCATCCCGCGTCGGTGGCACAATCTGGCTGCAGCTTGCGGACTTCGGCAACCCGGGCTGCGACCTCGTCGGCCGGGGCCGGTTGAGACGGCCGAACCTGTTCCCGCAGCAGTTCCCGATCGATCAGGCGATCCAGTACCGCGCTGCGCTCGGCGGCGGTAAACGAGTCCGGATCGCGGGCATTCGAAACGGCCTCGAAGGCCACTTCCTGCTCCCAATCGCTCTGCAGAATCGCGTGGCCGTTCACCTTGGCGACCACGCGATCGACGACCTGCCCGGCCGAAGCGGAAAGCGCCAGTGCCAAGCTGAGTGCCATGGAAACCGCGGAATATTTCGCGATTTTGATTCTTGCTGGTGGAGAGCCGGACGTCCCTTCGGCGGGCTCAGGGCAGGCTCTCGCCCGGCGAGATGGGCGAGAACGCCCGTCACTCCACCCGATGCCGAATTGGATCCTCCCGAGCTTCATCAGAAAGACTGTCCGACGCTGAACGCAAAGTTAAAATGCCCGGCGCGTTGATACGCAAACTGTCCGACCTGCTGCCCCCCAGGCGCCGGGTTGGTCGTGATGTTGGTGTAGCTGGGAAAGTAGGGCGGATTTAAATTGTATCCGAAGTCAAAGCGCAACGGTCCGATCGGCGTTTGATAGCGCACGCCCAGACCAATCGCATGCGAAACATAGTTGTACTTACACTGCGAGTACTGCGGGGCCGGCGCCGGCTGAAAACAGAGTTGCTGGTCCGGCTGGTGAAAGCGCGCGAGGCTGGAGAGTATTTCCTGGGGCCGCGCAAACACATTACCCATGTCGTGAAAGATGCTAAAGCCGATGCTATCGTTAAGGTAAGGCACAGTGACGTTTGGAAAACGCATCTCCAGATTGTTGAGGAACACAGCGCTGCCCCCGACGGGAAAACCGGTTAACGGGTCGCGTGGCCCCGCCTGATTTAACCCGAACCCGCGATGGGAGTTGCCCCCGCCGCTGAAAAAACGCTCCGGCAGAGGAATCAGGGTTCCGCCGGCCTGCAGGAATTTCGTCGGATCTTGTCCTGGATCCAGCAACCCCGTGTTGCCAAAAGGGTTCTCGATCCCGACGCTGGTGGAACGGGCGAAGACGAATCCTTGTCGCGTGCTGCGATTTCGAAAAAACGTGTGATAGGTGGAGTTCTTGATCAACAGCCGGCTGAAGTCGGCTTCGGATCCGAAAGAGCTGGAGGCCACGCCTCCCTCGACCGTTGTGTAGCTGCCGCGTGTGCTTTCCAAATCGCTATCGCGCCGGTTGCGAATATAGAGAAAGTTAGGCGTTCCTACACGGGTGGGCGTGGAAAAAAGCGGAAGGAGGTTGGCGGTGACCTCGATATTGGTGGCCTGTACGCGGCGGTAACTAAAACGGTAGGCGAAGGTTGTCAGTTCGCGGTCCTCCTTCTTGTAGAGCACCTGCAGGACTTGCAAAGTGCCCTCAAGGCGCTTCGAGGTGAAGGTGGAAACGTCCACGGTGTTGTCGTAAAGCGCAGTGGCACTGAAACGAAGATTGTCGTTGTTCAGCAGTTGTGGAACGTCGAAGCTGATCAGCGCCCGCTGCTGCAACTGGCCGACGTTGCCCTTCAGGCTAAGCGTCTGATGACGTCCACCCACGTTGGTGCGGCTGACGCCCAACGACAGTCGGGGGCTGACCCCAGTCTGCCCCAGCGGCTGGTTCGTCCCGAACGAGGGCTGCCCGGTCTGGAACTCGAAACCGGCGCCGTAATCGAAAGTGTAGCGATCCGCCTCGCGCGTCGTGACCAGCACGTTCTTGCGCGACTCGGTGCCCTCCGGGTTCTGGATGGCCGTGTCCACTTGCTGGAACAGGCCGAGATCGTAGAGCCGCCGCTGGCTCTCCAGCATGTCCTGCTGGCTCAGCGGCGCTCCCGGGTACACCCGCATTTCGCGGCGGGCGACTCCGGCGCGAGTGTAGTGCAAGCCATCAAGAAAAACGTGATTCACAAAAAATTGCTCGCCTTCGTGAATCGTGAAAGTCACGCCCACCAGCGGCAAATTGGGCGTCGACGCAACCGCAATATACGCCACGTCCACCGTGGCATTCGGAAAACCGTTGTCGAAATACTTCCCCAGGATCGTGTCCCGGTCATCGGCCAGGCTCGATTCGTCAAAGCCCTGCCCTTCGGCCGTTTGAATTTCGGGGAGCTGTTCCTGCGGAAGCGTGTAACTGCCCTCGATGCGCACCCATGCCACACGCGTCTGCGGTCCCTCTTGGACGGAGATTTCTATGGCCAGCCGCGACGGATCGTTCTGGTAGTTGGTAACCAGTTTGCCATTGACCTCGGCCTGCCGGTAACCGCTCGCCCGATAGAGATCCTGGATCCCGCGCACATCCTCTTCGAGCAACACCTCGCTATAACGCCCGTGACTGAACAGTCGCCCGGCTGGCTGGTTCTGCATGCGGGAGCGAATCACGTCGTCAGAAAAAAATCGGTTGCCGGAAATGCGAATGACGGCGAGCTTGTGGCGGTCGCCGGGATTGACAGTGTAAATCACGCGCAGATTCTTGCCGTCCTCCGCACTCTGCTGGCTCACGGTAACCGTGGATTCGAAGTATCCCAGCGTCTGAAGATGGTTCTGGATGTTGCGCCGGCCCTCGTTGAGCAGATCGTCGTCGAGCGCGCCTTCTTCATAAATGGGCACCAGCTTTCGCAGCACCCGCTGGCTGAGTTTGAATCCCTCGGCGGCAATCTGCACCACCGGGCCGCGATCCACTTTGAGCGCGTAGTCGACCGTGTTGCGTCCGGCACGGTAGGTCTGGCTGGCCATCTCGACCTGGGCCAACAGACGGTCCTGCTTCTGATAGCGGGCGCGAATCCTTTGCAGCGCGCGCGTAATGCGGTTCGAGACCACTCCATCTCCGGAGTGCAGCTTGGCTATCTCCTTGATCTCTGCAATGGAGTAGCCGGCGTCGCCTTCCAACGTAACCTCCCCGATGACGGCCCGCGGCCCACGCCCGATATGGAAGGTCAGGTTGACTTGGTGTTGCTGCGCGTCGCGCTGTTCGGAGCTCGTCACTTTCGACTGGTGGAATCCATTTTCCTCCAGCACTCGTTGGATGCCCGCCAGAGCGCGATCGAGTTTCTCCTGCGAGTAAAGCTCGCCCAGTTGCAGGCGGGTGGCGCTGGTCAGCTGGTTCGGGGACGGATTGGTGGAGACGCCTTCGATCGTTACCATGCCCACGAAGAAATTGGCGACCGTCAGAAAGCGCAGCCTGACGCCGGTGGTTTCGGCGCGATCCGCTTCCGCCTGAATATCGGAGAATCGTCCGGTCGAGAAAAGAGCCTGCATCGCGTCGTGCAGCGCGTCGCTGGTAAGCGGTTCGCCAACCTTGAGCGGAGTGGCCGCCAGCAGCGCCGCCGCTTCCTCCGGCGGAATCCCCGGCATCTCAACCTGGTCCAGCGTTAAACCGAGGTAGGGCGTGATGGCTCGGAAGCTGGTCTCGGGCTGGGTTCCGGCCTTAGCTTCGGATTGCGCTGCCGATTCCGCAGGTTGCTGCTGCGCAGCCCCACTCGTCATGCACGCGAGCAGCAACAAGATTACCAGCACAAATCGGACACCGAATCCGGAGTTGCTTTGGCCGCAGGAAGCTGCCGAGCTCCGCCACCCCGTCAAGGCAAAACCGGGATTGACGGGGACCCCGGTTCGCTCGGCTTGGACCCTTCGACTACGCTCAGGGCAGGCTCGCGAAAGCGCTCGTCCCCACACGGGCAAGATTCCTTCCCAAAATTCAGGCCGCGCAACCATGAATCCTGTCGTGTTCGATGAATCGCAAAACGGCACACGTTGCTCGCAAAACAAAGTTTGACGACCGGAACCTATAATACTGGTTGGAAAGCCTTTGCAAGGTAATCGCGAAGGTAATCGCCAAGCAAATGCATATTGACGACCGTTACTCGCGGCAGGTGTTGTTCCAGGAGATCGGAGTGGAGGGTCAGGACAAGCTGGCACAGTCCCGCGTGGTCATTGTCGGATGCGGCGCCACCGGTTCCACGCTCGCCTCGTTGCTGGCGCGCTCGGGCATCGGGACGCTGCGGATTCTCGACCGCGACTACGTCGAGTCGAGCAATCTGCAGCGGCAGGCCTTATTTGATGAGGAGGACGCACGCGAATCCCTGCCCAAGGCGATCGCGGCGGCGCGGCAAATTGCGCGTTTCAACTCGCAAGTCGTCGTCGAGCCCCACGTCGCCGACCTGACCCCGGCCAATGTCGATTCCCTGCTCGGCGGCTGCGATTTGATTCTGGATGGCACCGACAATTTCGAAACCCGCTACCTGCTCAACGACTACGCCCTGAAAACGTCCGTGGCTTGGATCTACGCCGCCGCGGTAGGCAGTTACGCCGTGACCATGAACATCCTTCCCGGCGAAACCGCGTGCCTGGCCTGCATCTTTCCCGAACCCCCGCGCGGCACGGTGGAGACTTGCGAGACCGCCGGCATTTTGAATTCCGCCGTCAACCTGGTGGCATCGCTTGCGGCAACCGAGGCGTTGAAGCTTCTTGTGGGTGCCCGGGCGAAAATGCGTCGTACGCTGCTTTCCTGGAATGTTTGGACGAACGAACGGGCGGAGTTGGCGGCGACTCCGCGGACGGGTTGCCAAGCCTGCTCCGGAAACTTCGTGCACCTGGCGGGGGAAGGACGGCCGCACATTACGCTGTGCGGCAGAAATTCGGTGCAGATTCACGAGCGCCAGCGGCCGGTGGATTTTGCCGAGTTGAGTGCCCGCCTCGAGGCTCACGGCAACGTTCGCCACAACCAGTTTGTGCTGAAGTTCTGGCGCGACCCCTACGAAATGACGTTGTTTCCCGACGGCCGCGCGATCGTAAAGGGAACCACTGACAAAGCCGTTGCACGCAGCCTGTACGCTCGATATATAGGCAGTTGATTGTGTGCTAATCCTTTGCAGGTTGTGCGCAGCAGTTTTCACCAGCCCAGCGCCGTGATCCCGCTTGAATCTCAGCGGTTTAGCCGAGAGCGCCGAGAATCTCCGTGCATCCGGCCTGTCTTCGGCCGTGCGGCAACTGGCCAGCAAACTGCACGTGCAACGCCGAGGGAGACGGGGCAAGCCCCGTCTCTACAATGGACTTGCAAGTCCCCAGTGGAGGCAGCATGCGACCCTATTTAGTTCTGATCGCGGTAGTTTTGATGGCAGTAGCGGCTTTTGCGCAACAGCCCTTTCCTCACCCAGGTTACGGCTCTTGCATTAATGGATGCGGCCCGTTTGTTCCGCTTGTGACTACGCCGATGGTATCCCTGCAAACGGTTTCGCCCAATCCGGTCGGAGCAAGCAATGCCACCACGGGATTGATCGCCGGCGCAACCAATTCGACGCTTTCCGAGATTGAGGGATCGACCAGCTCGGAGTACACCGTGCCCGTGTGGTACCAGGGTGGCTTCCCGCTGACCACACCGCAAGTCCGCCTGTGGCCCGAGCCCGCGGCACGCGCAGCTCGCCCCATGCATGAAGAACATGGCCCACGCGAAGAAGCGCCCGCTAACTGGACCTATTTCGCTGGACGGGAATACACCAGGGATGCGGCGCAGGCGGCGAGCGCAGCGAAGGAACTCAAGAAGGCAGGCCACGCCTATACCAACGACGACGTCACCCGCCAGAACGACACCAATGGCACCGTAAAACACGGCGGCAAGACGGAAAAGATGTAGAAGGGCAGGTCTTAGGTCTTAGGTCTCAGGTCTTAGGTCTTAGGCTTTAGGTCTCAGGTCTTAGCTCTCGGTCGCCACCTCGGTTGCGGCGACCGAGGGCTTTTTTGTTTTGTCCATTAATCTCTAACGTTCGGTACGGACTTCGGCTTTCTCCAGTAGAATCCTGCCCTGTGGTTTTGGAAGGAGGAACCATGCGCAAACAGATCGTCGCCATCCTCTTGCTGGTTGCTTGCTCTGCCGTCCTTGTGGCCCAAGTCCTCTCGCCGCAGGTGCGCGGCTTTGTGAAGGTGGACGCGCCCACGGTGGCTTTGACCCACGTGCGCGTCATCGACGGCACCGGTGCGGCCGCGCGCGAAGACCAGACGGTCGTAATCTCCAAAGGAAAGATCGACTCGGTTTCCGACGCTGCCTCGGGCACTGTTCCCAAAGATGCCCAGGTTCTCGATTTGCAGGGCTACAGTGTCATCCCCGGCCTCGTCGGCATGCACGACCATATTCTTTATCCCATGGGTAACGGCATCTTCGGCGAGATGGCGTTCAGCTTTCCGCGCCTGTACCTGGCAGGCGGAGTGACGACCATCCGCACCACAGGTTCGCTCGAGCCCTACACCGATCTCGAACTCAAGAAGCAGATCGACAAGGGCGAAACGCCCGGCCCGAAAATTCACATTACTGGACCTTATCTCGAAGGCGCTGGCAGTTGGGCGCTGCAGATGCATCAGCTCACCGGGCCCGATGACGCAACCAAGACCGTCAACTTCTGGCTGGATCAGGGCGTCGACAATTTCAAGGCGTACATGTTCATTACTCCCGCGGAGCTTTCCGCGGCTGTAGCCGCGGCCCACAAGCGAGGCGCCAAAGTTACCGGACATCTTTGCTCTATTGGTTTTCGGGAAGCTGCCTCGATTGGCATTGACGACCTGGAACACGGCTTGCTCGTGGACACAGAATTCTTTCCCTGGAAAAAGGCCGGCGAGTGCCCCGAGAAACTCGACTATGAATTCATTTCCAAACTCGATGTACAAACCGGCCCGCCCCACGACATGATCCTCGACCTCGTTCAACACCACGTGGCGGTTACATCGACACTGCCGGTATTCGAAATGTTTGTGCCGGGACGACCCCCGCTGCAGCAGCGCATTCTCGATGCCCTATCACCCGATGCCCGCAGCGCGGTGCTTAACAATAAAGTACGCGCCGGCGATGCCCGCGCGATCCGGCAGCGATACCACACCGACTCCTCGCCATGGCCGGCCGCCTTCAAGAAAGAGATGGAGTTCGAGCATGCCTTCGCCCAAGCCGGGGGGCTGCTCTTGGCCGGACTCGATCCCACGGGCATGGGAGGCGTGATCGCGGGCTTTGGCGATCAGCGCGAGGTGGAGTTGCTGGTGGAAGCGGGCTTCACGCCGCTGGAGGCAATTCACATCGCGACCGCAAACGGAGCGCAGTTTCTCGGAGAGCTGGACCGCATCGGCACCATCGCGCCCGGCAAGCAGGCGGATCTGGTCGTGATCAAGGGCGATCCGTCGAAGCAGATCGAAGACATTGAGAACGTTGAAACCGTGTTCAAAGACGGCATCGGCTACGATTCGGCCAAGCTGATCGAATCGGTGCGCGGCGTGGTCGGGAGCCGGTGAGTCTCGCCTTGTGCTGCAACTCGGGTGGCAATCTGCTATCTTCGTCGGTTGATTCTCTCGATACATACTATGCGGGCGCCCGTTGGCGCCGAGGATGAGTGCCTTAATGGTTGACTCCGCTCGACCGGAACCGTCTCGTCTTTACCGCTGGACCGTCCTGCTGTTCGTCAGTGTGGCGATGGGCGGGAACTACTACATTTACGACAGCATCAACCCTCTGGAACGCATTTTCATCGACAAGTTGGGTTTTTCTGCTTCGGCTTTTGGATGGCTAAACGCCTCCTACAGCGTCGCCGCGGTTGCGACCCTGCTGATCGGCGGAATCGTCATCGACCGGATTGGCACCAAGAAGGCGATCACGTTCTTCGCCGCCCTTTGCTTTCTGGGAGCCGCGCTGACCGCCGCACGCGGCCGTCCCGGAGTGATGATCGCCGGACGCACGGTGCTGGGTCTGGGCGCCGAATCCATGATCGTCGCGGTCACGACCGTGCTTGCCAAGTGGTTTAAGGGCAAGGAACTGAGCTTTGCCTTCGGGATCAACCTCACCATCGCCCGTCTCGCTTCGGTAGCGGCTGACAACTCGCCCACCTGGGCTAACAAGGTGTTCTATCCCAATGGCCCGGCGGGCGAGCCGAGTTGGCAGGGGCCGTTGTTCATCGCGGTGGGCGCCGGATTGCTCGCCGTGCTCTGCTCCGGCATCTACTGGGTACTCGAAAGCCGGGCCGAGGGACGGTATGAACTGGGGCAGGCCGGTTCCATCGACAAGCTGGAGTTCGGGCAGAGTTTTCGCGTTCGCGGATTGGCGTTCGGGCAGGCTGTTACAAGAATTTGGGGCGCTCTTAAGGACTTTTTTCGATTTAACCCGTCGTACTGGCTCGTGGTTGGGCTCTGCTTCACGTTCTATTCCGCAATCTTCCCTTTTCGGACGTTCGCCATCGATTTCTTTTCCAATAGGATTCTGGCTGCCCACCCCGGAATGACGTTATCGCAGGCCACCCAGCAGGCAGGCTTTTGCAATAGCTTGCTCCCCATTACGGCGATGGTTGCTACACCGCTCTTTGGGCTGATGGTGGACAAGGTCGCCAAGCGGGCGCTGTTAATGATGCTTGGATCCGTACTGCTGATGCCGGTTTACTTGATGTCGGCGTATCTTCCTGCCATCAGAACCGTGACATTCGCCGTTCCCTGGATCGCCGCTTGGCACTTCACGTTGTTGCACCTCACTTTTCCTCTACTTTTTCTGGTTACGATGTCGATGATGGGTGTGACCTTCTCACTGATCCCCGCAGTCATGTGGCCTTCGGTTGCTTATGTTGTGGACGCGCGGCGGTTGGGCACCGCTTACGCTTTGATGACCCTGATTCAGCAGATCGGCTTCTTCATCCTGAACCTGCTGATCGGGAAGGCCAACGACTACTCTCATGCCGGGCTGGATAACCCGGGAGGCTACGGGCTGGGGATGTGGATTTTCTCGATTTTGGGATTCGTAGGACTGACCTTTGCCATCCTGCTGCGGATTCGCGAAACCGGCCCGCATGGGCACGGACTGGAGACAATCACGACGAAGGGATAGGGGTGGGTGGTGTAGCACGGACACTCC
>JBAVVP010000475.1:0-21149 GCA_049697355.1 Terriglobales bacterium | reverse complement strand
GCCTAGAAGCGGTGGACGACGCCCAGACCCACGTAGTAGTTGTGCTGCCGGCTTCTGCCGGTATCAACGTTCAGATTGGGAGCTCCCGAGTAGAAATCGCGCGCCTCGAAGCGCGCTCCCCAACGATGCCACACCCACACATCCAGTCCCGCTCCGAACTGGACGACGCCGGTGTTGCTGCCGCTGCCAGGGTTCGGAGTTTCATAAAGTGTAACCGGGGCCACTCGGAAGCGACCGTAGCCGCCGCCAACGCTGACCCACGGGCTAACGGAGTCGCCGGAAAAAATGTTCAGGCGCACGGATGGAGTCACAAACAGCGCCCCGATATCCTTGGGAGTCTCCCTCCCGAGGTTGTAGTTCACATCCATCCGCGGATAGATCGCCACGGGCAATTCCGCGGACAGTCCGAATATCGAATAGCTCTTGAGCAGGCGGCCGTAATTGAACTCGAACATTTCTTCCTGTCCAAAATGAACGGGCAAACCCGTACTCGGGACCGTCTGCGTGCTGACGAAAGCCCGCCCCGCCGTGATGGAAAACTCATTGGTTTGTGCCACCGCGCTGGAAACAAAAAATAGAACCGGCACGACTAGAGCTGCGAGACGCTGGGCCGACATCTCTCCTCCGGGGTATTGAGGAATGTAGTTTTTGTTTCACCAAGCTTAGCACGGGCCGCCCCGAACGGCGGGACACACAAGGTACTCTCTTTGATGCTCGGGTTCCGGCGTATTGATCGGGTACGGCGATATTCGATGAAGTTCCATTGCGGCCGATGTCCGGCGCCACAGAGTGACTCAACGCATCCTTCCTCCTTACATCCTTCCTGCCCTGCGCCCTTCCGGTTGCCCTGGGGACAGCGGCGAAATGTGACACCGGTCACAGAGGGACGTAATGGCAACGGCCGGCCGCCTTTGGGAATCCTCTCGGCAACCGGCGGTGAGAGCTTTAGAACTGCCTCCCGGGCGTGGGTTATTTAACCCAGTCCCAAGGTGGGAGAAGGCCCATTCCCCCTCCCAGACCGCCTGATGCGTTCCGCAACAGTTTACGCCATTGCCACTAACTAATTTACATTCAGTCACTTACAAAAAAGTACAAAAACTTGTCGGTACCCAAACGGGCGGCAACTCCCGTGCACCTGTACCAATCGGAGAATTAGGTGACCTGCCATCCACAGTTCGTGAGCCAAGCCCGAAAACGGGGCCCAGAATTGGCCGGGCGTCACAACGCCTTGGTTACCGGGATCGCTATTCCCGGCTTGGTTCTGCGCCTGGCTCTGGCTCTGAGCCTCGCCGCGGTCTACATCCCGCGTGCCTCCAGTGCGGTTCACCCGGTTCCGCTCGATCCGAAGACCGACGCCGCCAAGTGCATCGAGTGTCATGAAGATAAGACCAAGGGCGCGTCCGTGCACTCCGCCATCGCCACCGGCTGTCTGAGCTGTCACGAAATCCGCGTCACCAAAGACACCACTCGCGTCAAGCTGATCACCGCCACTCCTTATAAGCTCTGTCTTTCCTGCCACAGCGACAAAGATGCAACCCAGATCAAGGGACACATCCATCCGCCGGCGGTTCGCGATTGCCTGACCTGTCACGATCCCCACACTTCGGCCAACAAGAATCAGTTGCTCAAGCCGACCACCGGCGACAAGAAAGACAATCTCTGCCTCTCCTGCCACACCCAAGGCACGAATGTTCCCGCCAAGGGCAGCCGCCACGCCGCGCTCGATATGGGCTGTGAAACCTGCCACACGACGCACAAAACGGGCGCGGATCTCACTCCCGAAAATCAGTTCCATCTGACCAAAGCCGCCCCGGCGCTCTGCGTGGATTGCCACGATCCGAAGGATGCCGCGCTGCAGCAGGCGCATCAGAACCAGCCCTTCGGCACGGCGAACTGCCTGAGCTGCCACGATCCGCACCAGTCGGCGGCGCCCAAGCTGATGGCAAAGTTCGCGCATCCCCCGTTTGCCGAGAAGCAATGCGAAGTCTGCCATGCTCCGGCGAAAGACGGGAAAGTGGTTTTGACGCAAGCGAACGTAAAGGATCTCTGCGTTACCTGCCATGACGACAAGGCGAAGCTGATCGAGAGCGCGAAGGTGCAGCATCCGGGAGCGGCCGGCGATTGCACCGACTGCCACAGCCCGCACGCCAGCGCGTACCCGGGCCTGCCGAAAACCGATCCGGTGAACATTTGTCTGGGTTGCCACAGCGAACAGCAAGACCAGCTGAAGAAGGCGCACCTTCATCAGCCCGCCTTTGTGCAAGGCTGCTCGACCTGTCACGAGGCGCATGGGGGCAACAACGACCATTTGCTCCGCGCCGAGGGCAACGCTCTGTGCCTGGAGTGCCACGGCCCCGATGCGAAGCCGGTCCGGGACGAGAGCGCGCACCTCGTCTCCGTCTTCAACGGCAAAGTGAAGCTGCCCGAAAATTACTTCGGCAAGGTCACGCGCCTGCCGCTGAAGTACGGCATTGGCCATCCCATACAGAATCACCCGACCTCGGACCTGTTTGACCCGAAAGAGAACAAAGTCACGGTCAAGTTGGGCTGCCTGTCCTGCCATCAACCCCATGCTTCAGCAGAGGCCGGGCTCCTGGTGAAGGATCAGGCGAACAGCCTGGCATTTTGTGGCACCTGCCACAAGCCCAGCGATTTCCTGAAACAAGGCAGCGGAGTGCGTTGAGAGGAGTGGAGAACGAGATGTTTGAACTTGGCCCGAAATCGATGTTGAGGAAAGCGGTCGCGGCGCTGGCGATGCTGATGCTGGTTCTCGGAATGTCGGGCCCCGCTTCGGCAAAGAAGAAGAAAGTGGCGCCAGCCCCCGCTCCGGCCCCCAAGCCGATCGACTATTCGAGGCTGCAATATCCGCCGGCTCCCGAAATCGCGCGGGTCAAGTACCTCGACGCACTCTATGGCGCGAAACTTGAGCCTCCGCCCCCCAATACGAAGAAGAAGACCTGGATGGATGCCATGGCGGGCACGAAGGAAGACCAGCGCAAAGGTCAGCGCCATGTTCCCCCACAACTGGTCTTCCCCATCGGCTTGGCCGTCGATTCCAAGGGCCTGCTCTATGTGAGCGACCAGAAGACGGGCGGGATTTTCATCTTCAACACCGAGACCAAGGACACACAGTTTATCCGCAACGGCCGGGACGCGAACTTTAAGCTGATCAATGGCATCGCCATTGACGACAACGACCGCCTGTTTGTCGCGGATGGCCTGTTGCACCACGTCCTGGTCTTCGACGCCCAGCACAAAGCGGTGGACGAGGTGAGCCAGGACATGCAGGATCCCGTCGGCCTGGCGATCGACACGGAAAACCGATTCCTCTACGTGGTCGATGAAGGTCTGGACCAGGTGCTGGTCTATGACGCGGATTCCTTCAAGTTGCTGCGCAAGATCGGAACCACGGGCCATAACCACGAACTGACCACCGAGGGAAACTTTGGCGCTCCTTTCGCCGCCGCCGTGGATAAAGACAGCAACCTCTACGTCAGCGACATGCTGAACAACCGGATCGAGATGTTCGACGCGGACGGCAATTTCATCCGCACCTGGGGCAAGATCGGCGACGGCGTCGGGGAATTCGGGCGGCCCAAGGGCATCTCGGTCGACAGCGACGGCCACGTTTGGGTGGTGGATGACGCGCTCGACCGGGTCACAGTTTTTGCCAATGACGGCACCGCGCTGCTGGCCTTTGGCACCCACGGAAAAATCGCCTCGCAGTTCAAGGGAGTGGTCGGGATCGCCATCGATAAAACGAACCGGGTTTTCACTGTGGAGCAATACCCGACCGGCAAAGTTCAGATCTTCCGTTACATCACGCAGGCGGAGGCGCAAGCCGAGTTTGAGCGTCGCCAAGCGGAACGGGAAAAGAAAACGGCTGCCCGATCGGGGGATACGCCGAAGGATTCGCGGGTGCAGTCGACGGATGCGCCAGAGAAGGCGGCCGTCAAGGAGCCGCAATGAGTTTGGAGGCTTTAGGCCGACAAGCGGAGATCAGCAGATTATCTCCGGCAGTAGAAGCAATTAATAGCAACACAAATTAAATGGAGGAATATCGCAATGAAGAAAGTAATGTTAGTTTTGCTGGCTGTGATCTTCGCCGCGAGCCTGGCCGCTGCGCAGCTCAACAGCAACTACGGGTCGTCGGTTGACGTTCTAGGCGCGCACAAGAACCATGGGCGCGGCTGCACGGGCTGTCACATTCCCCACAGCGGCCCTGCCGGCAACGGCGGCATCGACCAAACCAACTTCCAGGGCGACAAGGCCCTATGGGGCGAGGCTCCCGGAGCACTGGCGGGCGCAACCCTCAACTTCGGCGACGCCGGCGGCTGGGCTGAGACTCTGCCCTCAACCGACCAAGCCACAACCCCGGACCTGAGCGGCTTGCTGCTCTGTCTGACCTGTCATGACGGCAACCTGGCGAAGGGCGCCATGATGACCGGTATCGTGGACTGGGCGGCTGAAGGTCTGAACCCGACCCTCTTGGGCTATAAATCTGCCAACGTTCCCACCTGGCTGGGCAATGATGGCAGCACCACCGGCGTCGGCAATTACAACAACGACCACCCGGTGGGCTTGAACGCTGTGATCGGCTGCGGTGGATACAGCTGGGATTGCACCATTGCTGCTAACGGCCATATCATCCCTGGCCCGCTGCAGACCCAGTTCATCGCTAACTACGGCTTCACGGTAAGCCCCTCTTATTACAACAACCAGCCGGTGGTAATGTGCACGACCTGCCACAACCAGCACGTAATGACCGTGTACAAGGGCACGGTTGCCGGAGTAAAGGGCTACTACCAGACGCAGTTTGGCATTCGCGGTTACTACAACCCGACCAACCCGACAGGTAACTCGGTCGCGCAATTCTGCCGCAATTGTCATGGCGCAGAAGCGAACGAGTTCAACAATGCAATGAACATTCCGACCACGTAGTTCTATCCCGGGGAGGACTTTGGTCCTCCCCTAATTTTTCAGGGCGCCGGTTCGGGGTGCCAGATGGACGAAGAGTAGTTCTTTGAGGGTAAGTTCGATGAAACGACTTTCAGGGCTCGCGTTGCTGGCGACAGCGGTGCTGGTTTCGGTATTCATGGCTGTCCCGGTTTTGGCGCAGGTTGCTTCGCACGCTCCGACCGCGCTAGCCGCACCATCAGGCCCCGGCTCTGCCCAAGCGGCCTTTCAATTAAGCCCCGCTCCTGTCGCTACCGGCAAGCCGGTGGCGCGGGTGAACGGCGTCGCGATGACCGACCGCGACCTGCTACGCGAGATGTACACCATTTTCCCGTATGCCCGCCAGCACAATGGTTTTCCCAAAAGCATGGAAGCCGATATCCGCAAGGGCGCGCTCGAAATGGTCATCTTCGAGGAACTGGTCTACCAGCAGGCGCAACGGCAAAAAACAACCGTGCCAGACGACCAGGTGAACCAGGCGCTGTTTGAGTTTAAGAAAAAGTTTCAGTCCCGGGCGGAGTATCAGAACTACCTGCAGACGGAAGCTTCCGGTTCGGAACGGGTGGTCAAAGACCAGATTCGGCGCTCGCTGGTGGTCGACGCCTACTTAAAAGCCGAAGTGAAAGATAAGTCGGTAGTCTCCATCGCCGAGGCCCGCGAGTATTACGAAAAACACCCGGAAAAGTTCGCCTACAAGGAAAGTTTCCTGTTCCAGTCCATTTCGATTATGCCGCCTGAAACCGCTACCCCAGAGGTCATGCAGGAGGCGCGGCGGCGCGCCGAGGACGCTTTGCGCCAAGCCAAGGCCACCAAGAGTTATCGGGCTTTCGGCTTGCTGGCGGGAAAGATTTCCGAAGACGATTTTCGCGTGAATATGGGCGACCACAAGGCGGTGGAGCGCGAACAGCTTCCCCCAGGGGTTGTCAAGGCCGCCCTGGCGATGAAGCCGGGTGAAGTCAGCGATCTTATCCCGCTGGGCAATACCTTCACCTTCTTCCGCCTGAACGACCATGTTCCGGCCGGGAAGCGGAAGTTTGACGAGGTGAAAGACAAACTGCGAACGGATCTGCAAAAGGAAAAGGAAGACCGGTTACGCACCGGACTGGACGCGAAGTTACACAAGAATGCGAAGGTGGAAGAGCTTTAGCAAGCTGTCGGAACAACGGGGGCGCAGCTTTACCGGCTGCGGAAAAATGGGGCTCCATAACAGGGCATCTCTTTCGCGATGCCGTAAGGTCTTCGAAGTCAGGCGCCCCTGTAGGGGCTGGGCGTCGACATCCTATTTTTTCGCAACCTCTTAGGGAGCAGTTATGCGGGGTCGCACGACAGCGGTTCGGCTGGGATTGATGATGTTGCTGCTGCAGGCGATGCCGGCAGCGGCGCAGTACCAGTTCGGCGACACGCAATTCTCGAAACTGAACGGCATTCTCGGGGCCGGCTACTCCGGAGCCTTTGGCAACGAAGAGACCTCGAGTCACGAGTTGGGCTTGAACGGCAGCGCCTCGCTGGCCGGTTTCTATTACAACCCTAACTTCCTCAGCTTCAGCCTCACGCCCTACTATGACGAGAACCGGTCCAACTCCGACTACCGCTCGGTGGATAAATCTTCGGGTATCGCTTTTTCCAGCGCTATCTTTTCCGGCAGCCATTTTCCTGGAGCCGTGAGCTACACCCGGGATTACAACAGCAGCGGAACTTTTGCCATTCCGGGCACGCCCAATCTTACGACGCATGGGAACGCGCAGAACCTGGGTGTAAGTTGGGGCGTAAACCTTCCGGACCTGCCCACTCTGTCCACCTTTTACAACCGGTCCAGCAGTTCAGCCTCGTTGTACGGTACCGACGCCACCAGTGACTCGGCGAGCCAGACTCTTGGGTTGCGCTCTCTCTACAATCTAGATGGCTTCCAGCTCAATGCCACCTACAACCATGCCTGGAGTCACTCGGAGTTGCCGGCGTTTCTGCAAACTCAGGCAGAGAGCTCCAGTTCGACGAGTGATGGTTACTCATTTGGCGTCTCTCACAAGTTGCCCTTCAATGGAGGCGCATCCGCCGGCTACAACCACTCGGACTTCAGCGCGGACTCTTTCGGTTACCACGACACCGGATCAGTGAACAACGTTTTCGCAACGGTGAGCCTCAACCCCACGACCAAACTCGGGCTGATTGGGAACGTGAATTACGTTGACAATCTGGCGGCGAACCTGACCGAGACGTTGGTCAATTCCGGAGTTCAGGATCAATTCTTCAACTCGTCCGGTTCTCATTCGCTGGACATGAATGCCCTGGCTACTTACAGGTTGCTCGCCAATGTCTCGGTCGATGGCGTGGTCGGCCGACGGGACCAGTCATTTCTTGGCCAGACCTACGCCTCCACGATGTTTGGTGGAGGGGTTACGACTTCCGGAACCTTCCTCGGGGGACTGGCTTCGGGCGTGTTCCGGCTGGTAGACTACAGGTCGAGTGGCGCGGCAGGAAGTCCAAACACCAGCACGCTTTCTTTGATTGCCAGTGGCAATTACTCGCGGGATTTCAGGCGGTGGCGCTTGACTGGCAACTTCGCGTACTCGCAAAACCAGCAAACCCTGCTCATCAGCTATCTGACCTCTTTCTATAGTTACGGGGCTGCCGTTTATCGCCCCTTCTGGAAGCTGCGCTGGACCGGTTCCTTCACGGGGAGCCATAGCGGGTTCGTGCAGCAGGCGGGGAGTTCGAACAATTCGCAAAGCTTCTCGACCAGCCTGGGTTCGCGCCACATAACCTTTGGCGCAGGCTATTCCAACTCGACCGGGATTGGCGTCCTGACGCCAACGGGGGTTGCGGCACCGCCCGTGCCGATTCCGGCGCAACAGATTCTGTTCGGCGGCAAGACCTACAATTTCACGGTGGGCAGTTCGCCGATACGGCACCTGACCCTCTCGGGATCCTACTCGGACTCGCACGGCAACACGACCTCGCCTACCCTTGCTTCTTCCTACCAAACGAAGAGCCTGAACGCGCTGGTACAATATCATTTTCGGCAAATGGGGTTCACCGGAGGTTACAACCGGCTGCAGCAAGGATTCGGCCAGACCGGGGTGAAGCCGTTCGACGGAACGACGTTCTATGTGGGTGTGAACCGATGGTTCGACTTCTTCTGAAGCGAACATGCCGAGGAAGTTCGGGGGCCATCGGAAGATGGTTTTCTTTTTTTCTGGTTCTTCTGCTGGCATCCCCCGCCTGGCCTCGCTCAAAAGAAACGCCCGCGCCGCTAGTTGGACCCGAACTGCAGATGGATGGCGGCCGCAGACTTACCTACGAAGGCAGCTTCAGCTCCGAACGCGAATTGCAAGCCAAGCGCGGCTTCTGGAAGAAGGTGCTGGACGTGGTGGTGGGCGCGCCCGATTACCGCCGCCTGCTGCGCCCGTACAGCATTGCCGCGGATTCCCGCGGGCGCGTCATCGTAACCGATCCGGGAGCCGCCGGCATTCACCTCTTCGATTTTCGCGAGAAAAAGTATAAATTTCTCTACCGCTGGGACAGAGATAAGGATCCCCTGCTGACTCCGCAGTGTGTCGCCGTGGATGCGCAAGACAACTTTTACGTGACCGACTCGGTCTCGGGCAAGATCTTCGTCTTCGATTCCAACGCAAAATTTCGCCGCGTGATCGGCAGCATAAAAGGTGGGGAAGGTTACTTCAAGCGGCCTACGGGAATCGCGGTGGATTCCGCCGCGCAACGGATTTACGTCACCGACACCTTGCGCGATAAGGTGTTCATTCTCGACCTGCAAGGCACCGTGCTGACCGGTTTCGGAAAACGCGGCACGGGTTCGGGAGAATTTAATCTGCCCACCGAAGTTCACCTGCAGGGTGACAGCATCGCAGTCGTGGACACGATGAACTTCCGGGTGGAGGTCTTCGACCGCGCCGGTGCCTACCGCTTCAGCATTGGAACCATGGGAGACGGAGTGGGACTGACATTCCGCCCCAAAGGTGTCTCTTTCGATTCCGAGGGGAACCTCTACGTGGTCGAGGGTTTCGCGAACATGGTGCAGGTATTCAATCACCAGGGCCAACTTCTCTATTACTTCGGCGAGCGCGGATCGGGCCCGGGGCAGTTTCAGTTGCCTGCCGGGATGTTTATTGATCACGACGACCGCATTTTCGTAGTGGATTCCTTCAACCGCCGCATCCAGATTTTCCATTACTACGGGTTGCCCAAACAGGCTGTTTTGGGAAAACCATGAAGTTGAGATTGCTCATCGCCGGTGTGTTGATTTTGGCGGGGAGCAGTGCGCTCGCCCAGTTCAGCGGCGACGTGCTTGGGCAGCACCAGCTCACGGTGGGTAGCGGTTCGCCCGTCACTGGACCGGCGGGACAGGGTTGCTTGTACTGTCATGCTCCGCACTCGGGACTTGCCAGCGGAACCGCGCTTTGGAACCAAAAACTAACGAACACGACGTATGTGCCGTACACCAGTTCCACGTATCACCAGAAGGGGATTCCGAATCCGTTGCTGGGCACAGACAGCACGCTTTGCCTGAGCTGCCATGACGGAACCATAGCCGTGGGTCAAACCATCGCCTACGGCCCCGTGATCATGAACGGCACCATAAATGGCACGGACTTAGTGGGTGCGGCCGACGTGAATAACCAGCACCCGTTGCAACCGCAGCATCCCTTCAGCCTCGTGCTGCCGCTGCAGGATTCCCTGGATTTGATCTCAACCCTGGTAACTCAGGGGAAGAGCAGCGATCCCACGGTGAATCTCATCAAGGGCAACGTGGAGTGCACCAGTTGTCATGATCCCCATGTGCAGAACAAAGACCAGGTGTCCACAACTTTTCTGGTTCGTGACGCTTCGAAAGGCCAGGTATGCCTGGCTTGCCATGACCCGACCCGCACCGTATCGGGCGTGGTTGGCGCGGGACAGTGGCAGAAGAATCCGCTGATGCTCTGGGCGACCAGCCAACACGCGCTGGCTGCGAATCAAGTAGCATCGAACGCGAATGTCGGGGACTACACAACCGTCGCCCAAAACGCGTGTATCTCCTGCCACATGCCGCACAATGCGCCGGGTCCGACGCGCTTGACGCGAGCCCCGAATGAACTGGATTGCGTGAACTGTCACAGTGGAGGCGCCAATATCTCGCCCGCCGCCCCGAACGTATTCGCCGAATACACTAAGGCGGGAAACGTTGGCCATCCTTTCCCCCAGGGCACGAACAACCACGATGCGGCCGAGGATCTGATCGGACAAAACGTTGTCCTCAACAACAATCGTCACGCGACGTGCGTAGACTGCCATAACGCTCACTCGTCGTTCCAGGTCGGTTCGTTCACGACTCTGCTGCCCCCGTCGATTCGCGTGTCGCAAACCGGGGTTGCCGGCCTCAGCGCCGACGGGACGACCATCGTGAATCCGGCGGTGAACCAGTACGAGAACTGCCTGCGTTGCCACGGGAATAGCAGCGGAAAACTCGTGAATTCTGTTTTCGGATACTTGCCGGTGCGAGCGGTTGCGCCCGCCGATGCCCTCAACTTAATTCCGCAGTTTGGCTCGACCGCCACCTCGGCGCACCCGGTCATGTATCCCAGCAGCGCCTCGGCATTACCTCAACCGACGCTGCGGACGAATATGTTGTACTTCGACGGCGCCACCAACGGGCGCGTCATTGGATCACAGATATTCTGTACCGACTGCCATAACAACGACGACAGTCGCGAGTCCGGCGGAAACAGTCCGAATGGGCCCCACGGATCAAAGAACAGCCACATCCTCGAGCGAGCGTATCCCTTCGCGGAGGCTCTCGCTCCCGGCCAGCCAATCCCGAGTCAATACTTGTACCCCAATCCAATCCTGGATCCGGGACCCACCGGGACCTACGCTCTCTGTGCCAAGTGCCACAACTTGAACAATCTGTCCCTGAGTTGGGCCGGCCACACTAATCACGTTGTCACGGATGGTTTTTCCTGCTCCGTTTGTCACACTGCCCATGGCATGGGATCGACGTCCGCAACCATTTCCGGCGAACGCCTGGTGAATTTCGATGTCAACGTCGTGGCGCCAAACGGGACAACTCCAATCACGTACTCCTACAATGGTGGCAACGACTCCTGCACCCTCACGTGTCACGGAGTAGCCCACAACGCAGGCGTGGCCGCGGTCAAGGTTGTAGGGAAAAGACCCAGGTAACTAAGACCAACGTGAGTTATACGGCCATGCACCGACCCGTCGAATTCGAGAGCGGCAAAGGGTCTGTTGTGCGCCGGCGCCGAAATCCGCTGGATACGGCGGGAGTGCGGATTGCCGTGCTGCTTGGACTTTTTACCGTCGCCGCCCTGTATCAAGCCAGTCAACTAAGCGCGTTGACTGATCCCGACATCTGGTGGCACCTGCGTACGGGGACGTGGATGCTGCAGAACCACGCGATTCCCCATGACGGGCTGTTCTCGCAATCGGCGTCCCTGCCCTGGGTTGACCCTAACTGGGGTTTTGACCTTCTGGTGGCAACTTCATTCAAAGTCTTCGGGCTGCGCGGTTTGCCGGTCCTGTTGATGGCGCTACAGGCCGCGATCGCAGCGGCTCTCTTTCTGCTGGCGGGCGGCAGGCAGAAGAATTTCTGGCAGGCTGCCCTTCTTGCCGCCGTGGCTCAGTATTGTATTTCGGGCCTCAAGCCAAGTCCGGCCCTCGTCTCCATTTTGTTCTTTGCCCTGGAACTAACTCTGCTGCTCGACGCCGGCCGCTCCCGCCAGATACGAACGCTGTTCTGGATGCCGCTTCTTTTCATTGTCTGGGTTAACCTTGATCGCCAGTTTGTTTACGGACTGCTGGCACTTCTGCTGTTCTATGGCGCGATTGTCGCAGATCACTTAGGACGGAGATTTGGAAGCCCTGTTATTGATAATCCTTGGTTTGACAAGCATGGTCCCCATCTTCCCCTCGGAGCAACTACGGCAGTTCTCGGTGCGTGCTTGCTTGCCACATTGGTTTCGCCCTACACGTACCACCTTCACCAACTCATATGGCAGGGCGCTACCAACACCGCGGCCGACCACTACCTCCCGGAGTTCCACAGTATGCGCTTTCGCCAGCCACAGGATTATCTGCTGATGTTGCTGGTGATGACCTCTTGTCTCGCGCTGGGCCGCCGCCGCTCGCGCGATCTTTTCCAGATATCCCTGTTAGTCGTTTGTGCGGCTATCTCCTTCCGATTCCAACGCGACACATGGCTGGTTACTCTTGTTGCCGCCGGTATCATCGGGAGCGCCTTCCCCACAGACGCACAGGAAGAGCAGCCGGCCTGGCGCTGGGAAAGGCTGCTGACGACCGCACTGGTTCTAGTTATTCTGGCCGCCGGTACACTGCGCCTTCCAACGCGAAACGAAGTGCTGATGGCCAAGGTGGGAGCAACCTTCCCGGCGCGCGCCAGCGACTACATACACCAGAACCGTCTTCCTCAGCCTCTGTTCAACAGCTATTACTGGGGCGGATTCCTGACGTGGTACTTGCCCGAGTATCCGGTGGTGATTGACGGGCGCATGGACCTCTACGGCGAGGCCAATAACCTGCCCTATTTCAAGCTGACCGAAGCAGAGATTCCTCTGGAGTCTCACCCGGGGTTCGCGCAGGCACAGACCTTCCTGCTGGAAACAAAATCTCCGATTGCGGAGGCGCTGGCCACGCTTCCTGGCTTCCGGATAGCCTACCGCGATGATCTGGCCTGTGTGCTGGTGAGGAGAGATTAGGCCGCGGAGAGACCAGGGGCCCGGAGTGGCCGTGTAGGGGTGTTATGAACGGATTCGCGGAACGCGATCAACTTCCTGCGGATTGGACGCGCGGCGTGAATTCCAGGACCGCGATTCCATCGAATATCCCCAAGGTGCGGACCTCGTGTGTTCCCGAAGCGCTGTCCACAATAAATTGGAGAGTCTTATAGGAAGGCCCAAACCCAAGGGCCAGAAAGCGCTCCCGCCGCGTTGCCGGCTCTTGCAGGAAGCTCGAAACAACACGAATAGCCTCGTCATTGAGCGCACGTGGCAGGCCCACAACTGGCACGCTCAGTTTGTAATAAGCGAGCGGTGCAAACAATCCATTGTCTTTCACTGCTGCACCGGCTGGCATGGACACGACGTCGGACTCCGGGAAATCACTACAGATCAGTACCGGGGCGTTGTCGGTAGAAGCGTTCTGTTCAGTAAATTCCAGGGCGTATTTCCAGGTGTAACCGTGGAGCTTGTAAAGCGGGGAATGGAAGTACTGGTAAGCGGTAGTCCCGACAAGGGCCACACAGAACAGCAATCGTAGAACGCGGGAGTCAATTCGGCTGATGAGCCACGCCCAGCAAAGCGCTATTCCCGGAATCGCGACTAGACGGTAGCGTTCCACAAAAACGTGGATTGGTGTTTCCACGCTTACGCCGTAGAGGATCAGAACCGGGACGAGCCCTAAGGCTGTGCAAAGCAAGATACGCCAGCCCTCCAAACGGCTTTGCACATCAAGTCGCCGGGTTGCAGCGGCAACAAAAACGCCACCAAGAAAGATATATGCCAGCCACCCTGGCGCAAGCGTCCAGGTGAGAGCTGCCAGTTTGGGAGCCTCATCGAAAACGTGCGTCCCCTTCGAGTTGAACATCACTCGTAAAACGGGAATAACCGGAAGAAACGCCAAAGCAAATGCCGCTAGCGCAACACTCCCCTGCCGCCATAAGACCTTGCGGTCGTCAATTTTCATTGCAACAAAATAAATTGCGAGGACCGGGAGGATACAAGTGAAGATGAACTGAAAATGACCTATGCCTGCCGCGAATAATCCGAACAGGGCTGCCCGCCAATTTGAGTTGTCGTGCCGCAACTGAACCAGCGCCAGAATAGCAGCGTTGATTGTCAGGGCAGCAAACGCATAAGGCCGAACATCAATGGATGCAAAAATGACGATGGGATGAAGGCAGAAAATGATGGCCGCGATTACGGCAACATCTCGGTCGAAGAGTTCCCGCGCGGCCCTATACAGCAGGTACATGGCCCCGAGCATGGCGAGAATTGAAGGAATTCTGAGCGCGATCTCCCCCGTTCCCATAACTCGAGTCCCTAGCCAGAGAATGTATGGATAAATGGGAACGATTGGCCATCCCATGCGAGACTTGATCTGAAAGAAGCCGCCTTTGATCACATAGAATGAATGGGTCTCATCCAGCCATAGTGGCGCGCGGATGGCAATGAACCAAAGAGAAATAGACACCGCAAGTGCCAGTGCGTAGATCGCGTATCGCACGCGGCTCTGAATAGGCCGGAGGCTGCGACGCTGCGCCTGGGTCCCCTCGGAACCCTCGCTTTGAGCTCCCGAAATAGTGTCGGACGTTCCCCCGAGAGGGCTCAGCATCTGATGTATAAAACCATTGAACTGTTTCCCACCAATCATCGTTGTCATGAGCATGCCTCATTTTAGGGATACATCTGGCTTTCCTGGTCGTCTTGAAATTGTAAAGTTACGGGCATGTCAGCGTCTCACAAACACAGTCGCCAGTTCATCCTCGTAGATTCTCTGGAAACTTGGGTCGAGGCTCAGCGAGTACACCAGTCCATCTGTCTTGCGCAGCAAAATCACGCCCGACTCCATCAAGGATGGGTCGGTTTTGTAGGAGAGGTCGCCACTCTGGGTCCGGTAGAAGCGCTCGTCCATTTCGTCGCCGTAGAGATCGTTGCGTCCATCAATGGCGACGGGATATTGCGGCATGTACCACATCAGAAACCCTCCCCAGTCGAAGGTGTTATACAGCGGCCCGGGTTGAGGATTTCGGCGGAGGAAGTTAACGGCCTTCACCGGAAATGTGCCGGTAATGGCACGGTCGAGACCGCGGGTGGTGAACTCGGCCTCGCGGGCAAATAGCACCGTCGCCAGGGCAGCCATGGCAAATACGCCAACCAATTCGAACGGCGTCTCCCGCACCTCGCGATCAGCATCCTCACACGGCGCATCCGCCAGGCACGCCGCCGCCGGAATGCAGAGAAACCAGGCATCGCGCATCGTACGAAACGCCACCACGCTGCCAATCACCAGCAGGGCAAGTTTGAACAGATCGATCCTTCTTTGCCATCCGACCATGTAGAATGCTGCGGCCGCCAGCAATAACTCCACATAGTTACTGTAGGAGCGAAAACTCAACGCTTGCAGCTCGACGATCATGGAATAGGAGACTTTCGCGCGTGAATAGCTGGCGATAACTCCATACAAATGGTAGGAATTCGGTCCGGCCAGAGTAGCTGCCACGCACGCTCCGAAGACAGCCGCCAGAGCCCCGGCCGACAGGGTGGGCGGCGCGAGAATGGCGATCTCCATCCCCAGGCGAGCGGCCACGCGCTGCACGAGGTTGACGCCGAGTAACAGGCCGACGAGGAATAACCCATAGATGAACTGGATATGAAGGTTGGCCCAGCAGAGAAAGATCGCGGGTAACCAATAGAGCGTTCGCACCTGCCCAGTGCGCTGCGCCTTCAAAATCAGGGCTAGCGTTACGGTGAATAGCACGATGGATAGGACCCCCGGCCGGGGCATTATGTCGAAAAGAAACGCGGAGCACGTAACCGCCGCCAGCAGCCAACTGATCCAAAACCGGCCGGAAAGCCGCCGCGCCATCCAGTACACGGCAAACGTAACCGCGACGGTGAGCAGCGTCCCAAATACCCCGACACCCAACAATCCGAACCAGGCAAAGGCGCGCGACAGCATCACTTCATAGCCCCAGCTATAAGCTACCCAGGGACGGTCGGCGGCGGTTCGAGACAGGATGCCCGTGTGCGGAACCGCTAAGTGCTGGACGATCCAGTCGCCAACTTTGAGATGCCACCAGATGTCAAGGTCGAGAACCGAGAATTTAAGCTGAAAGGATCTCCACGCCACGCCCGCCAGCAGCATGACCAGGGCAAACTGCTGCAGCACCCGCAAGCGCAACAGTCCGCGCAACTCCTGGGCCGTGCTCATGGCTTTCGATTCCCCTGGACCTTTGATGGCGTTATTCCGCGGCGCATCGCACGACGCGAGGTGACCGGAATCTTACGATAGGAACGCGCCACACGCTACTGCGGCAAAGGCTTTGCCGGGGTCCCGGGTTTGATTCCGGCGTGTTGCTTGACCTGCGCGATCAGCGCCAACACTTTTTCCTTGCCTTGATAGTTCGGATTCGTGTCCAGCAACTTCTGCCAGGTGGCCAGGGCGCCGGCGCTGTCCATCTTCCCCTGCCATTGGACAATGCCCAAATTGAAAAGCGTGTTCCCGTTGTTCGGGTCGTAGCCGAGCGCTTTCTTGAATTCTATGATCGCCGTATCGGCGTTGCCCGTATACCAGTACGCCGTGGCCATATCCGTGCGGAGATTGGCGTTGGCCGGCTGCACCTTCACGGCGCGCTCGTAGTATTCAATCGCGGTGGGATACTGCTGGGCGTCATAGTAGAGGTTGCCGATGTTGGCGAGCAAGTCCCCGTTGTTTGGGTCTGATTTGAGCCGCTCGACTAGCGGCGCCGCTTGCGTATCGGCCATCTCTTTCAATCGAGCGGGGGACGGCATTTGGGTCGCCGCGCTTGCGCCGCCCATCTCTGCGGGCGCGGATGCACTGGCAGTCTCGGCGGTTCCGGTCACGGCGGCCGGCTGCGAGCCAGGTTGCGAGCCATGGATCAACCAACCACCAGCGATACCCACCAGCAGGCAGATCACCGCCAGGGTATAGGCTTGCACGCTCGTCCACTCGGTTGAACTACTCTGACTTGTCTGGTTCATTGCTTCATCCTCTTCCAATCTCAAAGCCAATTGCAGCTCCGGCTATTGGGCTTTCGTGTCGGTCAATGCGCCTGCGCCTGTCCCTGCCGGTTCGCCTTTGGCGCCGTTCTTGCCAGACTGCTTGGCTTCCTCAATCAGTTTCTGGACGTTGGCTTTCCGGCTGTCGCTCAGCTGGGGGTTCGATTTCAGGAGTTGGTGCCAAGCCGTCAGCGCTCCCGCGGCATCCTGCTTTCCCTGCCATTTCATGATGCCAATGTTGAACAGCGAATTCGCATCCTTCGGGTCATAGCGCAGCGCCTGATTGAGCTGTTCGATCGCTTGATCGACATCGCCGTCATAATACAGGCAGGAAGCGTATTCGGAGCGAACGGCGACGTTCTTCGGATCAATTTTCAAGGCCTTGTCGAAGTACTCGCCGGCTTCCTTGAATTGGTGCGTCGCTTTGTAGATGGCCCCCACCTGGATCATGAGCGCGCTGTTGTTCGGATCGTTCTTGAGCTTTTCGAGCAGCGGCTCTGCCTTCTTGTCGGCCATGTGCTTCATCTGCTCCAGAGTTGGCATTCCGCCCTGATGTCCGGCCATTCCTCCCGCCGGGCCGGTGGAGTGCCGCGTGTCCGAGATTGCGGGCGCAGGGGACGCCGACCCCCGGAACAGATATCCGATCGCTAACCCTACGACCAGGCAGACGGCCGCCATCGCGTAAACCTGCTTGGTCTGCCAAGTCACAGCAGATCGCGAATCGAGTGCTTCGTTTGGCATGTTTCTAGGACTCCGGAACTCAAGTTGCGCAGGCCGAGGTGAAGGTGCCATCTCGAGAACTGCTTGCCCCGCCATTCGTTACCTGTAAGACTAAGGGCCCAGACCGGTAGCGGCAGCACCCGTCATCACAGCAGATTGTGATACAAGTCACACGCAAGTGGCTCTGGCCAATCTGCTCTCTCGCAGAGTGGTGCTGCGGAGTGTCTAGCCAGTCATCCGAACCTTGAGACTCACGACAAGAATATCCGACCAAACCGCCATCATAATTGGGGCTGGCCCAGCTGGCTTGACCGCCGCCTATGAGGTGCTAACGCGAGCGGGGATTCCGCCGGTGGTGTTGGAGCGTTCGAACTACATGAGACTTGGCGCGTAGTGCGCAGGGAAACCGTTGAAGTAGAGACGGCTCTTGGCCTGTCTTGCTACCCGTGTCCTCCGCCGAGCTCGCGCACGATGCTGCCGACAAATGCCTTGGCGTCGCCGAACAGCATCAGGGTGTTATCGAGATAGTAGAGCGGGTTATCGATGCCCGCAAAGCCCGGATTCATGCTGCGCTTGATGACCATCACGGTATGGGCTTTGTCCACGTCGAGGATCGGCATCCCGTAGATAGGGCTCGTAGTGTCGGAGCGGGCGGCAGGGTTGGTAACGTCGTTGGCGCCAATGACCAGGGCAACATCGGTCTGCGGAAAGTCGCCATTGATTTCGTCCATCTCAATCAGGCGGTCATAGGGAATATCGGCTTCGGCCAGCAGCACATTCATGTGGCCCGGCATGCGGCCGGCAACGGGGTGGATGGCGAAGCGCACGTCCACGCCGCGCTTGGTCAGGCCATCATAAAGTTCGCGCACTTTGTGTTGCGCCTGGGCCACGGCCATGCCGTATCCGGGAACTACGATGACGCGGTTCGCGGCGGAAAGGATAGCTGCGGCTTCTTCCGGAGTCGCGCTGCGGATGGGTTTCGCTTCTTCTCCCGCACCATGCGAAGCTTGCACCTGGCCAAAGGCTCCGAACAATACGTTGGTAAAGGAGCGGTTCATGGCCTTCGACATGATGATGGAGAGGATGAGGCCCGACGATCCGTCGAGCGCTCCGGCGATGATGAGCAGCTTGCTGTTGAGCACGAAGCCCATGGCCGCCGCCGACAGTCCGGCATATCCGTTCAATAACGAAATGACGGTCGGCATGTCCGCGCCGCCGATGGGAATAATCAACAACACCCCAAACGCCAGCGCGATCAGGATCATGAACGGAAACAGCGAATGCGCTCCCGGATTCCGCACCAGGGATACGGCGATCGCCAGCGCGCAGGCGAGCAGAGCAAAGTTGACCAGGTTCTGGCCTTTATACGTCAGCGGCCGTTGCGGCAGAATTTCCTGCAACTTGCCGGCAGCCATCAAGCTGCCAGTTACGGTCAAGCCGCCAAGAATGACTTCCAGCGACAACACCGCCATCATGAAGGGCGAGATATCGGGCGAGCGCAGATAAAACTCCGCCGAACCGACCAGGGTTACGCAGAGTGCGCCAAAGGCGTGGCTGAGTGCGGTTCGCTGTGGAACCGCTGTCATTGCCACTCGCCCGAGCGGTATGCCGATGATGGTGCCGAGCACCAGCCCAATGGCGATCAGCCGGTAGTCCACAATGCCGTGGTGCAGCAGCGTGCCGCAGATCGCCAGCAGCATGCCAATTTCGCCCGCCCAGATGCCGTGGCGGGCTGTGGTGGGAGAACTCATCCACTTCAGCGAGAAAATAAACAGCACGCTCGCGATGAGATAGACGAGCTCGATGACGATTTGAGACCCTGCCAGTTCGGGCGCCATTATTTGGCCACCGGCTTGGCCGCGGGACGGCTGGTTTTGAACATCTTCAACATGCGGTCGGTGATGAAGAAGCCGCCGACGATATTGCTGGTAGCGGCGATCACGGCGATGAATCCGAAGACGGCGGAGAGCGTGCTCTTGTGCTCGCCCACCAGCACGATCGCGCCCACCACCGCGATCGCGTCCAAGGCGTTGGTGAGCGACATCAACGGAGTGTGCAGCAGGGGCGAGACTCGCCGGATCACTTCAAATCCGATGAATCCCGCGAGCACAAATATAAAAAGCGCGTCGATCAGGTTCGAACTACTGTTCATCGTTCCTCCGTACAATCTTCTTGGCTGGTGGAGAGCCGGGCGTCCCCGCCCGGCCTGACGGGCGAGACGCCCGTCCCTCCACGCGATCACGGTGCCAGGGCGGGCAACTTAAAGAACTCACGCACCCGAGCCTGCACAATCTCACCGCCGCGAGTGAGCAGCGTCTCGCGAACAATTTCATCTTCCAGGTTCAGATTCAACTTTTGATCCTTGATCAGGTGAGTCAGGAACGCAGTGATGTTGCGGGCGTACATCATGCTGGCGTGATAAGGCACGCCCGTAGCCAGGTTGATCGCTCCGATGATGGTCACGCCATGCTTGGCGACGGTCTTGCCGGTTTCGGTGATCTCGCAGTTGCCGCCGCGTTCGGCGGCCAGATCGAGGATGACCGAACCCGGCGCCATCCCCTTCACCATGTCTTCGGTCACCAGCACCGGCGACTTCTTTCCCGGAATGACCGCCGCGGTGATCACCACATCGCTTTCCTGCACGGCTTTTCCGAGCAACTCGCGCTGGCGGCGGTAGAAGTCTTCATCCTGCGCCCGGGCATAGCCGCGCGCGTCCTGCGCGTCTTTGGCCTCGATGGGAAGCTCGACGAAACGCCCGCCCAGACTCTGCACCTGTTCTTTCGCCGCCGGCCTCAAATCATACGCGGAGATCACCGCACCCAGGCGGCGCGCGGTCGCGATCGCCTGCAGTCCGGCAACGCCGCAGCCGATCACGAACACGCGGGCCGGCGTGATAGTCCCCGCTGCCGTTGTGAGCATAGGAAAGAAGCGCGGGTGGTGGTCGGCTGCCATCAGAACAGCCTTGTATCCGGCGACAGTTGCCATCGAAGAGAGCGCGTCCATACTCTGGGCACGAGTTGTGCGGGGCATCAACTCCACGCAGAACGCGGTGACGCCAGCGCGCGCGATCTCCCCGACCACGTCCGCCGAACCGAAGGGACGCAGAAATCCGACGAGGATCTGATCGCGGCGATAGAGCGGCACATCCTGTTTGCCGGTAATGTCGTTGGATCCGTAGCAAAGAATCTGCACGACTATGTCCGCGGCGGCAAACACGGCGGCGCGGTCGGGGACGATCTTCCCGCCCTTCTCCGCATATTGGGAATCGGGATAGCCAGCGTCGATGCCGGCGCCGGATTGTACTTGGACTTCAAATCCCGCTTTGGTCAGGGTTGGGAGGACGGCCGGTACGAGCGCGACCCGGCGCTCCCCCGGATAACTTTCTTTCGGCACACCAATGATCACAAGGCCCTGCCTGTCTGGCGATTCTGGATCGCGATTCCTAAGATTCGGAGCCGCCCGGCTTGCATCAAGCGCTCTGGCGGGCGACTTCCCACGAACTGAGGATTCTAGTTGAGTGGGTGGGCGCGCGCAACAAGGAGCCGGTGTCAATCTTAGGTGATAGGTGTCACGACTTTGTTTCCCTGAGCCCTAGCTTCAGTTCGTCGCCATCAATGGAAGCGGCGATGTCAGCGCAGTTCTGCACGATCCAATTGGCTCCCGCATCGTCGAGGTCGCGGCGGGCCATCGTCGTCAAGAATG
>JBAVVP010000474.1:0-6288 GCA_049697355.1 Terriglobales bacterium | reverse complement strand
ACAACCCTGCGCCTTCGCGATTAAGCTGCCTTCCGGCGAACCGGGCAAGGAAGGGGCGTTTATATCTTGCATCTCTACGCTTAAGCTTAAAGAAACTCATGCGCTCAACCCAACGCCCTACAATAAGGACCGATCATGCGTTCTGATCGTATACACAAGGCTTTGGCCAATATCCCGAATCGCTTCGTGTTGTGCCGACTCGTCTCAGTGGCAACACGGAAATTCCTTGGCCCTGATATGCGGGTTCAAGACGTCATCAATGATGTAATTGGGCGGTTCGCCGATACAGAATTCGCGACGCAGCAATTGAGAATTCTTGCGGACCTTGAAACGAAACTCCCCGCCGCATAGCTGTATCGGCGAAAATGAGAAGTGAATCCCTTAGGGCTTCAACCGGGGTTTAACGCGACAGCTCTCGGGCGGAAGCTTCAGTTATTGTCAAAGCACCTTTTGCTCCATGCGGGAAGGCGCTGAAAGGGATTCGGCTTGGCTCTTGACGACGTTAAGAAACTCATTGATGCCGAAAAGGAAAAGGGGTATCTCGCCTCCAACGGGGTGAACAGGTGAATGACCTGATTCCCAATGATGTCCGTTCTCCGGAGGATCTGGACGACGTGCTTGCCACCATCGGCACGCTGGGCATTGACGTGCTTGAACGCCAGCCCAAGCTACCTTCCTCGGTACTGAAAAGAACATTTGAGGAGGAAGTGGAGCCCGTCGAGGACCTCGGACTCGACTTGGGCCCCGGCGCTGTTGAACAGACCGACGATCCGGTCCGCATCTACCTGCGCGAGATGGGCGTAGTCCCTCTGCTCACCCGTGAAGGGGAAGTGGACATTGCGAAGCGTATCGAGCGCGGACAGCGGCGAGTGCTGAAGGCGCTTTCACGCTCGCCGATTGTGATCCGCCAGGTTCTGGCCATTGGCGAGGATTTGAAGCGCGGCGTACGCTCGATCAAAGAAATTGTCGTCTTCGATGAGGAAGAGATCACTGAGAAGGTCCTGCAGAATCGCGTCAAGGACACTACGCACCGCATCGACGAGCTACAGAAGCATTACAAAAGAGCCAGCCAGCTAGCCGAACGACTACCGACCATCCGGGCAAAAAAGAAAGCACGCGAATACCGCCGCTGCCGACGTGGCCTGGGCCGCGAGATGGTTCGGATTTCGCTCATCATCCGCTACCTAGGTCTAACCAACTTCGAGCGCGAACGCCTCATCGATCGGGTGAATAAGACCGTGGACAGCATGCGCTCGCTCGACCGGCAGGTCAGCAACCTGGAAAGGAAGATTGAGAGCACGCGCAGCGAAGAACTCAAGAAAGATTACCGCAAGACCCAGCGGCGGCATCGCGCAGACCTGAAAAGGTTGGAGTGCGATGCCGGAGTGGCCTTTACGGAGCTGCACCGCACCCAGCGCGAAATGATCCAGGGTGAGATGGACAGGGAGCAGGCCAAGCATGAGCTCATCGAGGCGAACCTGCGCCTCGTGGTTTCCATCACCAAAAAGTATGCCAATCGCGGGCTGCAGTTCCTGGACCTGATCCAGGAGGGCAACGTCGGCCTGATGAAGGGAGTGGACAAGTTCGACTACCGCCGCGGCTACAAGTTTTCCACCTACGCCACGTGGTGGATTCGCCAGGCAATCACCCGAGCCATTGCCGACCAGGCGCGCACCATACGCCTCCCGGTGCACATGGTCGAGATCGTCAACAAGCTGATTCGCACTTCGCGGCAACTGGTCCAAGCGTTGGGCCGCGAACCCACGTCGGCAGAGATTGGCAAGCAGATGGACATTCCTGCGGCCAAAGTGCGCAAGGTGCTCAAGATCATGCAGGCACCGATCTCGTTGGAGACGCCAATCGGCGAGGAGGGGGATTCCCACCTCGGCGACTTCATCGCAGACCGCGCCTCGGTCTCGCCGGCCGAGGCCGTCATCAACGTGCGCCTGAAGGAGCAGACCGCGCACGTGCTGCACACCCTGACTCCGCGCGAGGAAAAGATCATGAAGATGCGCTTTGGTCTGGAGGACGGCTCGGAGCACACGCTGGAGGAGGTTGGCCTAGAGTTCGCTGTCACCCGCGAGCGCATTCGACAGATCGAAGCCAAGGCGCTGCGCAAGCTGCGCCATCCTTCGCGCTCCCGTAAGCTCAGGTCATTTCTCGACGACGTGAATGAATGACGCACACTGGGGACTATCACAAATCATGTGCTCGACTCCGTTCAGGCCGCCATGGACTCAATGGAGAGCTTCCGCAGTAGCTTGAAATCGTCAAGCATCTTGCCCGTCCCCAGAACAACGCAGCACAGCGGGTCATCGGCAATCGAGACAGGAAGTTCTGTTTCTTCTCGGATGCGCCGATCCAGGTTCTTCAAGAGCGCGCCACCGCCGGTAAGCACGATGCCGCGGTCGCTGATGTCAGCTGAGAGCTCGGGCGGTATGCGCTCTAGCCCCACACGAATGGCGTTCATGAGGGTCGACACCCATTCACTCAAGGCCTCGCGGACTTCACTGTCATTCAAAATGATGGTCTTGGGTACCCCTTCAATCAGGTTGCGGCCCTTGATTTCCATCGTCAGCGGCTTGTCGAGCGGGAACGCACTCCCGATTTCAATCTTGATCTGCTCAGCGGTGCGCTCGCCGATCAGCAAGTTATATTTTCGCTTCACGTAAGTCATGATGGCTTCGTCCATTTGATTTCCTGCCATACGCAAAGAACGGGCGTAGACGATGCCACTCAGAGAGATCACCGCAATATCCGTGGTGCCTCCGCCAATATCGATGATCATGCTTCCGGTGGGTTCACTGGTGGGAAGCCCGGCACCAATCGCCGCCGCCATGGCCTGGTCCACCAGATAGACCTCGCTGGCTTTCGCACGGTAAGCTGAGTCCATGACCGCGCGTCGTTCCACCTGCGTGATCTCCGCGGGCACACCAATCACAATGCGTGGGTGCACCAACATCTTGCGGTTGTGCGCTTTCTGGATAAAGTAATTCAACATCTTCTCGGTCACTTTGAAATCGGCAATGACCCCGTCTTTCAACGGCCGAATTGCAACTATGTGGCCTGGTGTACGGCCCAGCATTTCCTTGGCCTCTCTTCCCACCGCTTCCACCTCACCGCTGTTCTTGTTAATGGCTACGATGGACGGCTCGTTCACCACGATGCCCTTGCCACGAACATAAACTAGTGTGTTGGCGGTTCCCAGATCGATGGCCAGGTCGTTTGAGAAAAGGCTAAAGAGCGGCCTTAGGTTGCGCACGCGCGACGCGCCGGGATAAAAACCACGAGGTGACATACGGATGCTTCTTTCTAAGCTGAGTGATCAAAAACAGGATCATCCACCGAAGTTCCTCAGCCTCAGTCCTCGTCGGCCGAATCCAGTCCATTGCAAGAGTGGCCTTCAGTTGGGGGTCAGCTTCTTGTTCCTGCATGATGCTGTTGGTTACATGCGGATGGGGTTCGAACCAGCAGGACAAACGGAAGGATCGCAAAATCGATGGATCACCATCCCAAGCCAAAAACAGCTTACTGCGATTGTATATGTCAATTGTTGCGGGCGGAGTTTTGTCGAAAACTAGCTTTCCCCGGTCACTCGCCAGCTCACTGGGCCTCACCGCTATCAAGCTGACAAGCCCCATAAAACAATAAAGTGAATCCACGCCGCATGGACAAGAACCGGGAGCGGCGGATTGCGGGGGAAGTAGCGCAGAAGTTTTTTGCGGCGGTGTTGAAACAGGCGCGCAGTGCGGCATTGCTGAGTGACGAGCACTTCACGATGGACGGAACGCTGATCGAGGCGTGGGCCAGCCGACCGCAGTTTTGAGAAGAAGCCGGAACCTGCGACGCATGCAGCGCCTGCTGCCGCAAGCGGTGTAGTACGCCGGGAGTCGTGTGTCTGCTCGGCGAAAAATAGTCGGGGAACACGAAATCGGGGCGTGATAGGCGCGCGGAAAACAACTCACGGGAGACCAGACGGGAGAAACAACCGCATTTTCCCGCAGCCTGTAAAGCCGTGCCGTATGGGCCGGCCTAAGTTCCGGCTTTAGCCGCTCAGGGACGGCGCTGGAGTCATCCTGTTTGATCCGCACCCGCGCCGACGACCTCAGGGGCTAAAGCCCGCATTTCTTGCGGCTCTTAGCGGCACGGCTGAAGCTGTGCCCTTCCCAGTTTTCTCGCCTCATGAATGATGCGGGCTAGAGCACACACCACACAAAACAACGCAGGCGACAGATACGTCCCGAAGCCAAGCCATAAGACGCAGTTCTCCAAGACAATTAGACACCAGCGAGGCTATTTTGTTCTGCGGAAATCAAGGCTTCCTGTCACTACCAATAATTCATCCGAAGGAATATCGAATCCCTTGCGGCTGTTGCAGCAGGCCTGGGCGCAAGGACTCCAGCCCACAATACCACATTGCCACCTCGCCCAATCCGCCACGGTCTGACCCAACCCGCCAGGAACAAGGGCGCATAAAGACCACGCGCAGCAACAAGCGCCATCGGGTGTCCGGCCGCGCGCGGCTCGGCAAGGTCGGTCTTGCAACCACCGTACCAGAGGAATCTAATTGAATGAGGGGGTGCACCCCCAAAGCCGTCGAGCTTCCTTAGGTCCGGCGGAAGCTCAACGATCTTCACAAGTTAGAACACGAGCTTCGGACAGCGCTTTGCAGTTGCAAGAAAGAACTGCACAAGCGATCTGCTCGCTGCCCACTATTGCGCGACCCGACTCCTTCCCGGTGAACTTGGCGGGGAGAGGGCTTATATGTTCGAACGCTACACGGAGAGAGCCAGGTGCGTCATCTTCTTTGCGCGCTACGCGGCCAGTCAGTCCGGTTCTCCTTACATAGAGACGGAGCACCTGCTGTTGGGACTTCTGCGCGAAGACAAAGCTCTCATCTTCTGGTTCCTGCGTTGTCATGCCTCGGTCGAGTTCATCCGCAAGCAGATTGAGGGGCACACCACGATCCGGGAGAAGGTCTCTACCTCGGTCGACCTCCCGTCGAGCAACGAGTGCAAGCAGGTTCTGGCATACGCTGCCGAAGAGGCTGAGCGCCTTTCGCACAAGCACATTGGAACCGAGCACCTTTTGTTGGGACTGCTGCGTGAAGAGAAGTGCTTCGCCGCCGAGATCCTGCACGAACGCGGCTTACGCCTTTCGACCATCCGCGAGGAACTGGCGCGTACCAGCCAGGAAGAAGCTCAGCCGCAGCGTCAGCGCGAATTTTCCCTGCTGAGTGAGTTTTCCCGCGACCTGACCCAGGCCGCGATGGACACCCAGCTCGATCCGCTAGTGGGACGCGAACGCGAGCTGGAGCGCGTGATTCAGATCCTCTGCCGCCGCACCAAGAACAACCCAGTACTGATCGGCGAGGCGGGCGTAGGTAAGACTGCCATCGTCGAAGGACTGGCGCAGCGCATCACCGATGGCGAAGTTCCGTCGTTCCTGGCAGATAAGCGGATTCTGGCTCTGGACCTGTCACTGATTGTGGCGGGCACCAAATATCGTGGCCAGTTTGAAGAGCGCCTGAAGACCATGATGAAGGAGCTGATGGAGTCGCAGAACGCCATCATCTTCATCGATGAGCTGCACACGCTGGTAGGCGCGGGTAATGCCGAAGGTTCGTTAGACGCGGCCAACATCCTGAAACCGGCTTTGTCGCGCGGTGCAATTCAGTGCATTGGCGCGACGACTCCAGGCGAGTATCACAAGTCAATCGAAAAAGATCGTTCGCTGGAGCGCCGTTTCCAGGCCGTCAAGGTTCCGCCGCCAGATGAAGGCGATGCCACCAAGATTCTGTTCGGCATTAAGGACCGGTACGAGAAGTTCCACGCGGTCACTTACACGGACGACGCTATCAACTTCGCGGTTTCACATTCTAACCGCTACATTCCGGATCGCCTCCTGCCCGACAAGGCGATTGACCTGATCGACGAGGCGGGGGCGCGCGTGAAGCTGCGCCAGACCTCGCTGCCGGAAGAATTGACGGAAGTCCAGAAGCGGATCACGTTCATCGTCCACAGGATGGAGAACGCCATCGCGAACCACGAGTTCGAGAAGGCGTGCTTCTACTCGGACGAGGAAGGCAAGGAGCGCGAGAACCTGCGCGCCCTTCGCGAACAATACCACCTCGATGAATCCTCTACCGGCGTTGTCGGTCGGGAGGACATCGAGGATGTGGTATCGCGCTGGACTGGTGTTCCCGTCACCTCGATTAAAGAAGAAGAAACGCAGAAGCTGCTGCGCATCGAAGAAGAGCTGCACAAGCGGGTCATCTCGCAGGACAAG
>JBAVVP010000473.1:0-2319 GCA_049697355.1 Terriglobales bacterium | reverse complement strand
GAAGCCCATCGCCTGGTACATGATGCCGGAGTAGAAGTCCACGTTGGGATAGAGCCTGCGTTGCGCGAAGTAGTCGTCTTCCAGAGCGATCCGTTCCAGTTCGAGCGCAATCTCGAGTTTCGTATTGCGTCCGGTGACCTCGAAGACGCTGTCGGCCGCCCACTTGATGATCTTGGCGCGCGGATCGTAGTTCTTGTAAACCCGGTGCCCGAAGCCCATCAGTTTGCCCTTACCTTCTTTGATCTTCTTGACGTAGGCCGGAACATTGTCCTTGGACCCGATTTCATCAAGCATGCGCAGCACTTCCTCATTGGCGCCGCCGTGCAATGGTCCGGAGAGTGCGGCTGCGGCCGAGGCGGTGGCCAGATAAGGATCGGCCTGCGCGCTGCCTACCGCCCGCATCGTGTTGGTGCTGCAATTCTGCTCGTGATCGGCGTGCAGAATGAACAGAATGTCGAGTGCGCGGGCGATCACCGGATTGGCCGCGTACTTGGGCTCGACAATCTTCCACAGCATGTTCATGAAGTTCTCGGTGTAGGTGAGGTCGTTGTCGGGATAGATATAGGGGAAGCCGACGCTGTGCCGATACGACATGGCCGCGATCGACGGCATCTTGCCGACCAGGCGCTTGATCTGCAACAGCCGTGTCGCGGGGTCGTGAACGTTCTTCGAATCCGGATACACTGTCGACAGCGCCGCGACCGTACTCACCAGCATTGCCATCGGGTGCGCGTTGTAGCGGAAGCCCTCCATGAACTTCTTCGTGGTTTCATGGAGCATGGTGTGGTGCGTGATCTCATTCACCCACTCTTTTAGCTGGCTCGCGTTAGGCAATTCACCGAACAGAAGCAGGTAGGCGACTTCCAGAAACGAACAATGCTCGGCTAGTACCTCGATCGGGTAGCCGCGGTAGCGCAAAATACCCTTGTCGCCATCAATAAAGGTGATGGCACTCCGGCAGGAAGCGGTATTCATAAAGGCCGGGTCGTAGGTCATCAGACCGAAATCGTCGGGGCTGGCTTTGATCTTGCGCAGATCCATGGCGCGGATCGTCCCATTCTCGATCGGAAGCGTGTAGCTCTGCCCGGTCCGGTTATCGGTGATGGTGACGGTGTCTTGCGGCATGGTTAACCTCCTGGAAGTAGATCTTGGGGCGCAGGCCGTCCGGCGAGACCGTGGGGGAGGAGGCCAACACCAATTCCGCCCGCACAACAAGGTAGCGACTAAATCACGTCCTCGCCGTGAGCTACGTCACACGCCGATGTTCAGCGGCGTGGCCTTCCGGAGCCTAAACTCAAGCCCGGGCCAGGGCTTTGAACCGCATAGGCCCGTGACCGCATCGCTTCAGTCTAGCCACGCCTAGCGCCTTCCAGCTATTGGCAGCAGCCAACCCTTGCGTGTAGCGTGACTGAACGCCGAAATTGTAGGCAATCTCCAGATCGGGGGCAAGCCCTTTCATGACATGGATTCGAACCATACCACTCGCGCAGGCTAACGACGAACTTCGCCAGGCCGTGGAAGCAGAGAAGTCGCTGTACCCGGTGGAATACGCCACCCCGGTTCATCCGGCCGAGGGCGGGGGATCCGAGATCGTAGCCTCGCACACCCTGATTCCCCAGGCGCTGCACCATGCTTTCTCCACTTTCGGGGCGCTCATGTCCCCCGACTTGCCGCTGCAGCGCCGCCACCACGAAATGATCGCCACCATGGTCTCGGTCACCAACCGGTGCGTGTATTGAATCGAATCCCACGCAGAGTTTCTGCGTCGAGTCACGCTGGACAAAGAACTGGTGGCGGCCCTGGAACGCGACTACACCACCGCTCCCATCACGCCCCAAGAGCGCGTCATGCTCGACTACGTCGTGAAGCTCACCAAAGACGCCACCAAGGTCTGGAAAGACGATCACGAAAAATTGCGGGCAGCCAGCTTTGACGATCGCGCCATCCTGCAGATCACGCTCATCGCCGCCTGGTTCAACTACATCAACCGCGTCGCCGACGCGCTGGGCGTGGGGAGGGAATAGGCCTTAGAACCTATTCCTCTAGGCTTGGAAGGGCATTAATATAGTTAACTGACTATATAATGAAAAGCGCCGCCATTTGTACTAACTGGTCCACACCCATTTGACGAAGAGAATCAAGGCCATGGTTCCGGTGATAATTCCCGCCAAACCTGTTATGCAGAAAGTGAACGCAGACAGGCAACCGCCGTAGGCGTTTCACTTTCATCGTTGATCACAAAGAAAATCGCGCAGACGATCCAAGCGCCAAACGAGCAGAGCAGCCATCCCCACCATGGCAGATCGGATGGGCTTATCA
>JBAVVP010000472.1:0-21393 GCA_049697355.1 Terriglobales bacterium | reverse complement strand
TTCCGCGGCAGCGGATCTGATTCTCGCGCCCGCAACTTCCCGCTTCACGCGCGTCCTGCCGGGGGTGGCACATCGTCTGAACGGCGGTGTCGACACGCATGTCACCGCGCTCGAAGCCGTTGGCGGCGCGGTGCGGGCCACGCGCTGGCACTATCGCCAGCGCATCGAAGCCGTCATCCGCCGCGACGCGCGGCCTTGGATCGTGTTGCTCGAATCCGGTTGTCACGCGCCATTCACCGGAACACCCAGCGCGGCCCGAGTCGAACCGATTCCGGTGACCCTGCCGAACGGGGCCGCAAGAACGGTCGTCACCGGCATCCGCGCTCCGAAGAGCGACGTACAAACCATCCGGCCCGACGCCAGCTTGCTGTTTGTTGCGGGCGCAGGCTGGACCAAGAAGCAGGCCGACGGCAAGACCCACGTCGAGCGGGCGGAACCGCTGATTCTCGATTTCCTGCGCACGTCGGGCGCGTCCCTCGGCGGCAGCAAATCGCTTGTCGATCAAACCGGAGAAAGCCAGGCGGTGCTCGGCTTTATGACCCATCTCAACCAGGTGGGCCAGACCGGATCGACGCCGCGCCATCCCAAGGGTTTATCCACGTGCTGCCACGGCGAGGAGCCCCACGTCGTGGGCTGGCGTTTCATCAACGAACGCCGCGCCGTGAATCTCGATCCAAACTGCGGATGGGCCCGCGGAAAAGCGGACGTGCTTTACGTGGCGGATGCGTTTGAAGTGCTGGCGAAATTGAACGCACTCCTCGCCCAGAAAAGCCGAACCAGCCCCGAACCGGCGCCTCAGGAAGTCTGACCCGCGCGGGATAACCTCTAGGCACCCTTCGCGGCGTAGCAGGCCGAGCAGATCGGATCGCCAGTCCCGGGGACGCTAAGCATTGATGGGCGATCCACCCCCGGTATTTTCGACACTCCGGGGTTGGTCTCAAGGACCGCCAGCCGACTCTTATACCAGTCGTCCTGGGTTAGCGCCGTACCACACGAACTGCACTTCTTGCCCTCGTAGCGGGCGGCGAAATCGTTCAGGTCCTCGGCGGAGAATTGGACCTGTGGCATGCATGATTGGCTACAACTCTGCAGTTCCGGCCAGCGTGAACAAGATTCGATGCGGAGCTCGGGATCAACTCCCACCTCGGCCGGCAGTTTCATCGTGGGACAGATAACAACTGTGGTTTTGGAGCGGCGACGAACACTCACGCTGAGAAACCCTAAGAACGCAGCCATCCCGGCGACATACGGCTTGACATACTTGGCAGGATTCAAGTCGTGCCTCCTGGTGGCGAATGAGCTGGGTCTTTCGCTCCCTTTTTGTACCGCCGGACCCCACAAGACTCTGTGACATGGATCACTAAGCTGCGTGATGCTGAAATGCAGCTCGGGTCCGCGATTCTGTGGCCGGGGCGAACGGTTTGTGGAAGAGTACGCGGGATGTGGGCACTTCACTTAGCCAGGTACTTGAGAACACAGAACCCCACAAATCCGGAGCGCAGATTCCTCTACCCGCGCTCCGGCACCGGGAACCAGGAGACTAGTTCACGATGAAATCGTTTGGCTGCGAAACCGCGCGCCTCGCAGCCTCAGAATTCTGCCCTCGTCTCCGGAGCGCCTTGCTGTCCGCGCTCCGGAGTTAGGGGCTTGCTGTTTCCCTCCCAATCGATTTGTGCTCAGTTGACCGTAAACGTTTTTGCCGCGCTGGTGCCGCCTCCGGGCGTGGGGTTTTTGACCGTGACTTTGAATGTGCCGGCTTTCGCAATGTCGGGAGCAGTGATCGCGGCCGTAATTTCGGCCGAGCTCACATACGTCGTGACCCGCGGAGATCCGTTCCAATTCACCACCGAACTGCTCAGGTATCCCGTGCCGTTGACAGTAAGAGTGAATCCGGCGCCGCCATGAGTCGCGCTCGGGGGCACGAGCGAGGTGATGGTTGGCAACGGGTTCACGGCGATGAGTTGCACGGTTTGCGTGCCGGCCGAGTCTTTCATGGTGAGGGTCCCGGTTTGGGCGCCGAGAGCCTTGGGCGTGTTTGAGGCGGACCTTCGTGCCGGGGAACTGCGACGGAGTGGTGTCAAAGTCCGGATCCAGGACCTGCCGTTTCGTGCTCTGGGTGTTCTGCTGAGCCGTCCCAACGAAGTCGTCACCCGCGAGGAACTGCGCCAGGCCCTTTGGCCGGACGACGTCTTTGTGGATTTCGACCGTGGCATCAGCAGCGCCATCAAACGGCTGCGCGATGCCTTGAACGATTCCGCCGACAACCCCATCTTCATTGAGACCATTGAACGGCACGGCTACCGCTGGATCGGCCCCGCTCAAGACGCGGAGCCTTCGGCGGAAGAGGAAGTGCAGCTTGCCCCCCATGCTGTCGCACCGCCTCCGCCCCATGCCTCGCCGCGCTGGATATTCATCTTCGCTCTGCCGGTTCTAGCTCTGCTGTTTGCGGCCTGGATCTTCCGGCCCGGCTATCGCTCGGCGAAAGCGGGATCAAAAACGCAACCAGCCTCTTCTTTGTCCAGCGCCGGCTTGCCGCTTCACGCCGCCAACCGCGAAGCCGAAGAATTTTATTTGAAAGGCCGTTACTACTGGGAAAAGCGAACTCCCGACAGCCTGAACAAAGCGGTGGACTCGTTCACGCAAGCTATCGTCCACGATCCCGGCTACGCGCCCGCCTATGTTGGGCTCGCCGACTGCTATAACCTGCTGCGCGAATACACCGTGATGCCTGCCTCCGAGGCCTACCCGCGCGCCCTGGCCGCCGCGAAGAAAGCGGTGGAACTCGACGATCGTTCTTCGGAGGCGCACGCCTCTTTTGCCTTTGCATCGTTCTTCGGGACGGGGGACACCGCCACCGCCGACCGAGAGTACCGGCGAGCGATTGAGTTGAATCCCAATAACGGCGCCGCCCATCATTGGTATGCGACTTATCTGCAGTGCCTCCGGCGTTATCCCGAGTCGTTGGCGGAGATCGAGCGTGCCCAATCGCTGGAACCCGCTTCCAAGTCTGTCCTGGCCGATAAAGGTGCCATTCTTTTCGACGCGGGCCGGCCGCGGGATGCCATCGCCCTGCTCACGCAGATGGAAGAAAATGAGCCCGACTTCATTTCTCCTCACCGTTATCTGAAGTTCATCTACCTGTTGGCGGCGGATTATCCTCATTACCTGCAGGAAGCGAAGAGCGAAGCGCTTTTGATGCACGACAGCTCGGCCCTCGCCATCGCCGAAGCCACCGAGAAGGGTTTCGCCGCTGAAGGCGGAAAGGGTCTGCTCCAGGGTCTCCGCCGGCAACAGGCCAAGCTCTATGAGCGCGGCCTGTTGTCGCCGTACTTCCTGGCGGTGACGTGTTCACTTCAGGGGAACAAGCAAGAAGCCCTGCGCTACCTCAGGACCGCCTACGATCGGCACGCCGACGGTTTGTTCCAAATAGAAACCGATCATGCTTTCGACAACCTGCACGATGAGCCCGCCTTCCGGCAGTTAGTCGCCGACGTTGGCCTTCCGCCGTTTTCACAAGAGAACACTCGCTAAATTGACGCCCGGTGGGCCGGACTTCGCGTGTGCGAAAAGCGCAACAGAAGCTTCCGGCGATCCGCGAGCGATACGTTCGTGCCTACTTCTGGACTTATTGGCCCGCTTCAGAACTGCGTGGCAACAATCTGGTGGAATTGAGGATGAATGCCAACTCCGAGGTCACGTGAATAAAGGCGGCCAGGAGCGGATTCAGGAAGCCAAAAGCAGCCATCCCAACTCCAATGCTGTCCACGGCCAGCGTGCCTACGAAATTCTGCATGATGATTCCACGGCAGCGTCGCGCGAGACGCAAAGTCTCGACTAACTTCGAGAGATCGCTTCCGATCAAGATCACATCCGCACTCTCCCGAGCGACATCAGTTCCCGATCCCATCGCAATTCCAACGTTGGCCTCAACCAGGGCTGGAGCATCGTTGATCCCGTCCCCTACCATGGCAACCCTGCAATTTTTCTTCCGCAACTCGCTGACCCACGTTGCCTTCTGCTCCGGCAAGAGGCCTCCGACTGCTTCGTCGACTCCGAGATCATGGCCAACCGATGAAGTTGCAGCTTGTGTGTCCCCGCTCAACAAAACCGTTCTCAAACCCATCTGTCGCATTGCCGTAACCGCATTCTTAGCCTCCGGCCGCAAAGCCTCCGCAATTCGGATGCTCCCAAGAACTTGCCCCGCGCGAGCGACGTAGACTTCCGACGCCCCGTGCGCACCGTTACTATCTATAGGCAAACCCCTCGTCATGCCGCGCTCCACGAGGAGCGCTAGACTACCAACGAGGATCTCCTTGCCTTCATAACTCACCCTGACTCCTCTTCCGGGCGTGTACGAGAATTCGTCGGGCTCGACGAGTGGAATGGCAAGTTCTGTTGCCCGTGCCATAACTGCTTTGGCGAGAGGATGTTCAGACCTGCACTCCGCAATACTGGCAGCGGCTATGATCTGTTGCTCCCCAAAGCCATTGGCTGAAATGACTTCCCGGATCTGCGGAGTACCGAACGTTAGCGTGCCAGTCTTGTCCAAAAGCACGGTATCCACGGCACTCAGCGCTTCCAGGTAGAGACCCCCTTTAATGATGGCGCCGTGATGGGCGGCCCGCCCGATTGCTCCAAGGATTGCCAGAGGAGTCCCAGCCGCAATACCGCACGCTCCAGCAACGATTACGACCGAAATGGTTGACCTGACATTGTGAGTAACGACGAAGGTCAGAACCGCCGCCCCCAGGGCAAAATACACGAGGTAACCAGCCAGGCGATCCGCGGTTTTCTGAATCGGAGCCCGCGACTTTTCGGCTCGTTCGACGGCTTCAATGATCCTTCCGAACGTCGTGTCGCGACCGAGCTTCTGGGCGCCGATTTCCAGAGCCCCAGATTGATTGATGGTGCCGGCATAGACCCCATCCCCGGCTGCCTTCTCAACCGGCATGGCTTCGCCGGTAATTGCCGCTTGTTCAACAAACGAGCGACCGCCAAGCACAATGCCATCCACTGGAATATGTCCGCCCGGTTTCACGATGACCGTGTCCCCAACTTGAACCTGGTCGGACGCTATTTCCACGACCTGACCGTCGCGGCGAACCGCCACGGTTCTGGGCAGAAAATCGAGAAGACTCTGGATAGCCCGCCGGCCTCTGCCAACTGTGAGCCCCTCCAAAACCTCGGCGGCAAGGACGAAGCCAGTGATGACCAGCGCGGTGAAGAACTCTCCAATCGCCAAAGCCGAGAGCAGCGCGATGGTCATCGAGAGTTCCATCGTCATCTTTCGTTCAACGATGTTCTCGAAGGCCTCCTTGAAAATGGGATACCCGCCGATCAGGGCAGCCGCGATGCCAATCACACTGATATGCGGAAACGGCTCCCAGAGCCGAAACCAGACCGCAGCCGCAGCCAAGGCCACAAAGGCAATGCGGACGAGCTCAGCCCGCTCCACCCCGTGTCCGTGTTCTTCGTGTTCAGCGCCGAGGTTTGGTTTTTTCATCTCTGTAGAAGTCTGCCTCCCCTCCAGTTGGGGACCGGGGATCGGGGGCTTTGCGATCAGGGGCGAGGGTCTCATACAGAAACTTCTTCCCTTCTCCGACTTCGGTTATTTCAAGTAGGACTTCACCATGTTGATCACCTCATCCGCGGCCACCACCTGGTGTGAAGATGGTTTGTGTTTTCCGTTGAGCACGTGGCTCCGAATGTGGCCTTCCAGAATCTCGGCCATGAGGCTATTCATGGCTCCTCTGGCTGCGCTCATCACTTGCAGAACTTCGGAGCAATCGCGCTCTTCGCTGAGGACCCGCACGAGAGCTTCCACCTGCCCTTGGATTCGCTTGGCTCTGAGAAGTAGATTCTTCTTATCTTTGACTGTGTGGCTCATAGTCGAATCGCCTTTTAATATACCATACCGGGTATGGTAATCAATACCACGGGCATCGGATCGGATACGCAAAGGCCGTTTGCCATAGTCATCGTGGCCGGCCTCATCTCCCGCCTCTTTATCGGCTTCTTCGTCAATCCTGTGTTGTACGAGATGGTTGCGCACGAAGGCGATGTGCTGCAGGTTTAGAAGGAGCGAGCGTAGCCCAACGATGCTACGACCTTTGCGAGGGCGCCGGGAAAGCGCGTAGCACCCGCAAGATGCCTGTAAGGAGCATTTTTGGAGTGGGAGGGCATCCGGGAATATATCCATCTACGGGAATGACCGCGTCCACTGGACCGACTACGGCGTGGCTGCCGCCGAAGATTCCACCGCCGCATCCGCAGGCCCCAACCGCCACCACCAGCTTCGGAGAAGGGACCGCATCATAAGCGTTTTTCAACGCTGCCGCCATGTTTCGAGTTACAGGCCCGGTGACCAGTAGCATATCCGCATGCTTCGGGGATGCGACAAAGTGAATTCCAAGTCGCTCCAGGTCGTAGTAGGGATTGGTAAGGGCAACGATCTCCGCCTCGCAGCCGTTGCACGATCCGGCATCGACTTGCCGGATGTTCAGCGCTCGCCCGACCAGCGAGCGAATCTGCTCGGCTGCCTGAGATAAGGCGGGCTCGTCCTCAACAACTTCGGCGCGGCTCTGGATGTCCCAGCGCCGAATCAGTGCTTCTTTTCTGACCCCGCAACGCGCGACTTTTTCCGCGTAGCGGAACGCCCCACTGCCAGCGGCGATGCAGCGCGAGCACGCAATGCAATCGCCGTAGTTGAGAACCAGGTGCTCTCGCCCGGCGCTCTCGTCAATCTTCAGAGCCGAGGTCGGGCAGGCGGCCACCACGCGGCGCGCCACCTCGCCGGTCAGCAGGTCTGGCTGGACCTCCGGCATGCGGCTTCCGGCGGCGTTCGACAATAATTCGCCGACCGGAATCAGCACCTGCGGGCTTCTAAGACTGCGCTCGACCGCGTCGCCGATCATTGACCGCACCTCATTGATCACACCTCATCGATCACATCCCGAGTACGAGAGATTGAAGCTTTTGTTGATCAGGGGAAAGTCCGCAATGATGTTGCCGGGCGTCGCCAGGGGCAGCGCGGGCCAATTCTGAAACGATGGCGACTTGATGTGGCAGCGCGCAATTTTGCCGTCGCGGATTCGCACCCAGTAAAGCAGTTCTCCACGCGGCGATTCGACGGCCGACAAAGCCTCGGCGTTCCCCGATGGGGGCACGGGTACGAGCACCGATCCCGCCGGAAGATCCTTCAGCGTTTCCAGGATCAAACCCGTGGATATGGCGGTCTCGTCGATGCGGATGCGCGCGCGGGCCAGCACATCTCCATACTTGTACTGCGGGACGTCGACGTTAAGGTTGCGATAACGGCCGCTCGGATGATCGCGACGAACGTCCATCCTGATTCCACTAGCGCGCGCCGCTGGCCCCACTACCGCCAGTTGACGGGCAATTTCGGCGGTCAGAATTCCCGTCGATTCAAAGCGGTTCTGAACCGACGAAGTGTGCAGGATTAGGCGCGCCATGCGCGCAAAATCGCGGGCGGCTGCCGTGACCATCCGGCCGAACTCAGCTGTGTCGGCGGAGGACAAATCGCGAGTCACGCCTCCAGGCACGGCCATGCCGCGCCAGAAGCGCGTGCCAAAAAAGCGGGTGGAAGCCTGGAGCAGACTCTCCTTGATGCGCGCGGTGTAGGCGGCCGGCACGCTAAATCCGACGTCGCCGCACAAGGCTCCCACATCGGCAATGTGGGCCATCATGCGCTCCAGTTCGAGCCCGATCAGGCGGATGGCCTGCGCCCGCGGCGGCACAGAAATCGCCAATGCATTTTCGATCGCCTGGCAGTAGGCCACGGCATGCGAGAAGCAGTTGTCGCCGGAAACCGATTCGGCAATCATTACGCCGTCGCTCACGGGAGTATTCTCGAACAACTTCTCCGTGCCCTTGTGGGTATAGAAATGCCGCAATTCGAGATGGAGGACGGTATCGCCGACAACACTAAAACGAAAATGCCCAGGCTCAATGATGCCGGCGTGTATGGGGCCGACCGGCACTTCGCAAACTCCGTCCCCCTGCACTCTAAGAAAGAGATACTGCCCATCCGCCCAGGGCACATGCGAGGCATCGTCGATCATGGGATGGACGTTTGCCGGCCAGTTTTCGTGAAACAGCAGAGGACGCGGGTCAGGATGCCCATCACACTCGATGCCGTACTGGTCGTGGAGTTCGCGTTCATACCAGGCGGCGGCCGGCGTGACCTCGGTTGCCGAGGGAATGGGTCCGGTGACAGGCGAACTGAACATGCGGTATTCGCGGCCATTCACGTCGATGAGGTAGTGAACGCGGCACACGCGGCTATCGTCGCGGCTGCCAAAGATGGAGACCAGACGCGTGTTCTCGGAGCGAAGCAGATCCAGCGCTCGCGACACGCCCACTTCGCTATTGGGAACGATCTCCGTCATGGTTGCAGCACCGCCATCGCGCCATGCAAAACTGCCGCAAAGGCCGCCGGGACATGGATGCCCAACACCAGCAGGCACAGGGCGCAGACGCCCATGACGACGAACCAGGAAGCCTGCAACGCCGGTTGTTGTACGGGAACATCCTCCGGTTGGCCCACGAGCATGTGTTGGAAGTGGTGGAGCAGCGCGCCAAACACCACGGAAATCGCTGCCAGCATCAGCACCGCAATGAAATAGTGTGCCGTCGAGAAAGCCGCTGTGAGAATCAACAGTTCACTGACGAACAACCCAAAGGGCGGCATCCCGGTGATGGCGAGGGCGCCCAGGATGAGGGCGCTTCCAGTCCAGGGCAGGGAACGGGCCATCCCGCGGATGCGCTCCATGCGCAGGGTACCGAAGTTTTCCCGAACGTTGCCCGCGGTGAAAAACAGAAACGTCTTGGCAATCGAGTGATTGAAGGTGTGCAGTAGAGCGCCGAACAGTCCCAGTGCGCCGCCCAGACCAACGCCGATGGCGACAATGCCCATGTGCTCAATGCTGCTGTAGGCGAGCAGGCGTTTCAGATCGCGCTGCACAATCATCAGCAAGCTCGCCACTGCGAGCGAAGCTCCGCCAAAGATCAGCAGCAGAGTATGGCTGAAGCCGCTACCGATGGCCCGCGAGGTGATCGCGTCAAAACGCAGCAGGGCGTACATCGCGCAATTCAGCAGGACCGCGGACAACAAGGCGCTAATGGGCGAGGGCGCCTCGGCATGAGCATCGGGCAGCCAGCTATGCATGGGCACAAAGCCAACCTTGGTCCCGTATCCAACTGCTACAAAAACAAAAGCCAGTTTCAGCAGTTCGCGCCCGCCCACCAGACCCGGAGCGGCCGCCATCAGCGTTCCCCAATCGAGCGCGGACTCGGGGCTGACTCCACCCTTCACCGCTGCCAGGTAAAGGGCGATGGTGCCGAAAAGTGCGAAGGCGATGCCCACGGTGCAGACGATCAAATATTTCCAGCCGGCCTCGACCGCGCCTTCCGTGTTGTAGAAGCCCACCAGCAGCGCGGACGCCAGAGTGGTGGCTTCAACAAAAATCCACATCATTCCAAGATTGGCCGAGAGGTACACCGCGACCATGGTGAACAGGAACAAGAACACCAGCCCATAAAACCAGCGCAGTGAAGAGAATCTTCCTTCCGGAACGTGCCGCAGGTATCCCGACGAATAGACGAGCACAAGCGCAGAGATGAGTCCCAGACTGATGAGGAAGAGCGAGGTGAGGCCGTCGGCGCGCAGATAGCGTCCCGCAGTCAGAACGCCCTGGGAATGAATCTTGTACACCGTAAGCCCGATCGCGGCCAGTTGCAGCGCACCGGTGGTAAGGGCGAAGCGCACCACCACGCGCGGTTGCCGGCACAGGAAGACACACAGCGCGCCAGCCAGCGGTATGAACAATGGCAGAAGCAGCACCATGCATCAGCCTCGCAACTTCCGCAGCTTGGAAACGTCCAAGTGGTCGAAGGTGTCGCGAATACGAAAGACAAACAATCCCATCAAGAAGACTCCCATCAGCAGGTCGAATACGATTCCGATCTCGATGACCAGCGGCATACCAAAAGTGGTCGTCAGGGCGGCGAGGAAGATGCCGTTATCCAATACCAGCAGGCCGACCACCTGCATCAATGCCTTCTTACGGCTCACCATCAGGAACCCGCCGGTTAACACCAAGGCCACTGCGGCGGCGAGCATGGCTTGGTCGCCGCCCAGGGCCCCGACATAGGGCCGCACCGCAAAGAAAGAAAGAAGAATCAGTCCAGCGGCGATGAACACGGATTGGGAAGACGAGGTTGAGGACGAGACGTCGCGCGGCGCCTGCAATTCTTCGACGATGCGGTACAGCAGGTACGGAATCGCGACCACCTTGACCCCCAACACCATGCCGGCAACGAAGAAGCCTGCCGTCGAATGGTGCATGCGGGACACGGCAACGATCTGCGCGGTGATGATCAGCGATTGCACGCTGTACAAGCCGATGCAAGTGGAGATGCGCTTGGCGGCCGCGATCAGCAGCACGGTCATGAACAAGAACACCCCAGATGACGCCAGAGCTTTGGCCGCAGCCGTCTCAAATAATCCCATCGTTAACCTCTAATTCCATCGTTCACCTCATCAGTGCTGTAAAAACCACAGCGAGGATCGCCAGCGCCGACGCCACGCCGAGAAAATCGGGAACCAGGTACATCCGCAATTTCGCTACGCTGCTCTCCACCAACGCGAGCGCCAATACGAGTGCGGCGATTTTCAGGAACAGCACCAGCGCTGCGAACGCGAGTGCCAACACGGAAAGGCTGCTCGCGATTCCCCAAGGGACAAACAGCGCAATCAGCAGCGCCATGACCACGGTGAGCTTGATTGCGCTTGCCCATTCAATCAGAGCGAGGCTCGGTCCCGAGTACTCGAGCACCATCGCCTCGTGAATCATGGTCAGTTCCAGATGCGTGGTGGGATTGTCCACTGGGATGCGTCCCGTTTCTGCGATGGCCACCAAGGCCAAGGCCGCAAACGCCAACGCGTGAACGGCCGAGAACTGAAAGAAGCTCTGCCCCACCGTCCACTCGACCATTCCCGCGATGGTTGCGGTATGCGCCGCGATGGCCACTGCCATCAACGCCAGCAAGAATGGAGCTTCCGCCAACGTCGAAACCAGAGCCTCGCGGCTGGCCCCCATGCCTCCAAAGGAACTGCCGCCATCCATCGCTCCCAGCATCAGGAAGAAGCGTCCCAGCGCCAGCAGATAAACCAGAAGGATGAAATCGCCGCGCACGCCCAACAGCGCCGAGCCGTGCAGCAGCGGAACAAACGCCGCCACCACCACGGTGGTAGCGAACAGGACGATGGGGGCGAGGCGAAAAACAAAGGAAGCCGAATCCGGGACAAGATCCTCTTTGTGAAGAAGCTTGAACAGGTCGGAGTACGGTCTCCACACGCTGGCGCCGCGCCGATTCTGAATTCTGGCTTTGAGCTGGGCAATCACACCACGCACCAGCGGCGCCAGAAAAATAAGCAGCAGAACCTGGATCGCATTCATCGCCAGTGTCATACCCACCTCATGAACATCAGCAGGGCGACTAGGGCGGCGAAGATATAGAGCAGGTAGATCTGAATATTGCCGGTCTGGAGCCGTCGCAAACGGAGCGCCGCTGCGACGATGGCGTCCACGCCGGGCCGGTACAAGAGCCTTTCAAACGAGGTAGTGCGAACCGAGCGGTACGAGATCGAAGCCGGGAAATAAGGCTGGTCCGCTGGAACCACGTCGAGCGTCCGATCCGCCTTGTACACCTGCGAAAATACCTTTCGCAGCGGCTTCGAGAACGCGGTGGAGGTGTACTGCATACGCGGGTCCAGGCCGGGAAGCCCGCAGGCCCAGGTCGCGGTCAGCTTCTTTGCGCGCTTGAGTGCGGCAATGCCGGCGGCCAGCACGAAAACGAAAAGGGCGATCCAGGGAAGCACGCCGGAGAGCGATGTTGCGACCGGTGGCAAGGTAGCTCCGGGAAGTAACTCCTCCGTCAGTGCGCCCAGGCTGCGCAACACCAGGCCGGGGAAGATTCCAATCACGACGCACGCCGTTGCCAGTGCTAGCATTCCTGCCTGCATGGGCCAGGAAACTTCCTGCGCGCTTCCCGCCTCGTGACTGCGGGGACGCCCCAGGAAGGCGACGCCATACACCTTGGCGAAGCACGCGGCTGCTAATCCGCCGATCAACGCCAGTACGCCCGCAGCCATTGGCAATATGATGGCGGCGGAGAGGTCTGTCATTTCCGAACCCGCCAGAAAACTGCGGAAAGTGAGCCACTCGCTGACGAAACCGTTGAACAACGGCAAGCCAACAATGGAACAACAGGCAACCAGGAACACGGCGCCGGTCAGAGGCAGACGCTTCTGCAATCCGCCGAGTTCTTCCAAGTCGAGGGTGTGAGCTGCGTCAGAAATTGCGCCTGCCCCAAGAAACAGAAGACTCTTGAAAATCGCGTGGTTCAAGCAGTGGAGCAACGCCGCGGTGAGCGCGAGAGCCGCCCAGACCGGGGCATGGTTTGCCGTAAGCACCAACGCCGACCCCAGGCCGAGATAGATGATGCCAATGTTTTCCACGCTGTGGTAGGCAAACAAACGTTTCAGATCGTGTTCCGAGATCGCGTACAACACGCCCAGCAGGCCTGACACGCCGCCTGTCAACAGCACCAGATATCCCCACCAACTGGGGCCGCCGCCGAGAAAATCAAAAGCGAAACGGACCAATCCGTAAATCGCGGTTTTGAGCATGATGCCCGACATCAAGGCCGATACCGGACTGGGTGCAATCGGGTGCGCTCGGGGCAGCCATAAATGCAGCGGAACAATTCCGGCTTTAGTTCCGAAGCCGACAAACGCCAGCAGGAAGACCGAAGTGCGCAGCGCCGGCGTCATTAAAGCTGCGCTCGCCCGCATCTCGGCGAAGTTGCCGGCGTGCGGCAGGAATAGCAGGAAAGCGCCGATCACGGCCGCCGCGCCGGCATGCATCATCAGGAGATAGATAAAAATGTTGTGGCGCCGCTGTTCCGAGTCGCCGTCGATCACGATCAGGCCGGCGGAAAACAGAGTCATCAGTTCCCATCCGAAGAGAAACGCGAATGCCGTGGAAGCGGTTACGACCAGAACCATCGACAGCAGGAACAAAGGCAACAGCACCCACAGCCAATCCCGGCGCGCTCCGGAATAGTGACGCGGGATGTAGGAACTCGAATACAGGATGACGGGCAGTGAGACTGAGCAAATCAGCAATAGAAAGAACGCGCTGAGCCGGTCCACGCCGAGTGCGAACGAGAACGATGCCACCTGAGAAACTTCAACCGTGAACCTTTGCCCATTCCAGATCCCCGCCCACGCAACCGTCATGCCGATGGCGAGCGAGGCCATGAGCAGTACCGCAGGGAGCGCGCGCCCCTTCGTCCACCGGCGGGAGATCAGAGTGACCACGGGGACCGATAGCATTGCCACCAGAAACAAACTGAAGACAACTGGCGTCATTGGAATCGTTGTCCGTCCGTCCGACCGCTAAATCGGCATAGGGGAACGGTGAATTCCAAGCGCGGTGAGATCGCGCGGTGGGACCCTACGTTGAATGTGGCCCTCACTTTTCCCCCGCTGGACCTAGTTGGGAAAGGAGGTCCCTGATGTCGACCAGGTGGTTGTTGAAGACCTGCCGGGCGTCGTCGAGTAGACGAAAGATTGCCTGGTCTGGCACGGAGTAGTAAACGTTTTGGCCCTCCTTGCGGCCAACCACGATGCTGCTCTTGCGCAAGACTGCAAGTTGTTGAGAAAGAGTACTTTGTTCAACTTTCAGGCGGGAGCTGAGCTCGTTGACGCCGACCTCCCCGGAGCGCAGACTGTCCAATATCCTGATCCGCATCGGATGCGCGAGAGCTTTGAAAAACTCGGCCGTAAACTGGGATAATTCAGGCATCGTTATATTGCAATATTTGCATATTGGTTCATATAAATCAACATGACTTTCGTCACTCAAATAGAGTGCGGGCGACTGTCGGAGATGGGTGCTGGCAAGCTACTCTCACTTCAACATTTCGTCGATCGTCACGATATCCGCCAGCCCGAAGCAGCCGTAGATTGCCGGTAGAATGCGATCCGCCGGGTGGATGCGCCGCAATTGTGCGACTCGCTCAGTTCCTGCCCGGTAAGCCGGAAGATACATTCGGCCGAGCAAGGGATGGCGTCCCCAAGCGCCAGAAAGTTTGTCGGCGCGTTCCTCGGTGACCAGAAAATCGCGACGCAGCGTGGCCGCGACTTCCGCCTGTGGCCTTCCCTCGCCCCAGGTCAGATACGACGACTGGTTCTTGGCATCGTCCTGTAACAGCGCCAGCAGCACTCCGATCTGCAAATCTTCGTCGGGCAATTGTTCGACTTCCGTGACGCCGTGCGCGATCAGGATTGCGTTATTGGCAATGCCTTCGAACAGCGTGGCAGCGCGCGTGTTCATCGTAAGCACGGTGGTTTCAAAGCCGGCTTTCCCGCGCACGTACAAATCCTGCAGATAGGCGAAGGTGGTGACGTGGCCGGGCACAACCTCGTGACTGACAAGATGTTCAAACTCGGGAAACGAAATCTGCAGCGAGGCATTGATCTCGTAAGTGGCTTCATACTTGGGGGAGCCGTCCGCATTTCGGGCCCTCCCGATGTAATTCATCGAGCCGGAGAACCAGGCATCTTTGATGGCGAGGAAATCGATGTTTGCTCGCGGCACACGCGCGAGCTCCTTCGGAAGGTATGGCTGCAAGTTCTTCGCACTGAGGTTATCAAAATGCGCGATCACCGCCGCTCCCAAAGCGCGCACCGATGCCAATGGGGAGACGCGATCCCGGCGCCAGGCATCGACGGCGGACAATAGTTCGGATCCGTTGGATGACGCGTAACCGGCGCGGCCCAACAGTTCGGCCACGCGCTGCCGCTTTTTTTCTGGCTGGGAGGGTTCGGGCGGCTTTCCGGTCGATCCTTCGACGCAGCGCGCATAAGGCACTGCTTTGCCCTTGCCGAGAACTTCCATGGCGAGGTCCCACATGATCTCGATGGAATCTGCCAGGCTCATCAGATAGGGCTTGCGCAATGCGGCGGAATGGCCTGAGAGTTTGGCGGCCTCCTGGCGAATTCCGGCGATAGCGTTCGGCAGGTTCACTGCGCGCAAGTACTGTTCCACCGCATCCCGATCAACGTTCTTGCCGGAGACGCCTCCGGTTTGCCGCAGTCGCGCAGCGGCCGGATGTGTGTAGGCAGGGGGCAAGGGTTCGTCGGAGAACCAGCAGTCGGCGATGAAACGTCCGGTGCCGGAGGGGCACATGACATCGCCGCCCCAGAGTGTGTCGATGCCGAGAACGGCGTCGGCAACGTAGCGGCCGACTTGATCTTTCTGGATTGCGGCGCTCTTCTTTTTTCCTAAGCTTGCCTTCGCGACGGCCGGTTTCTTCGCGACGGTTCTGCGCGAAACTTTTTTCCGGGAATCGATCTTCTTCAGTTCTTTCTTCTTTGATTTTCGAGGCATTAGAGCTCCTTTTCTTTTTTGAGGGAACCGAACCAGACATAAATGCAGAGGCCGATGAAGAACAGAGCAGAAACGGATTGCGAGACTAGATCGTTGGAGTAGAAAGGCGTTTGGATCAGATCTTCGCGATACCAGTGGGAGAGATGCAAGGCCGCGCCGATCACGCCGCCGAGAGCGCCGCCAGCCATCAGACCCGAGGCGATGATGATGCCACGCTCGCGGATGCTCTTGCCGTGCTCGCCGCCAATTTTTTTGCCGCGCTTGTTGACGAGGTGAGAGAGGCATCCGCCACACAGGATCGGCGTGGTCAACTGGAGCGGGAGATAGATTCCGAGCGCGAAGACCATGGAAGATAGGCCGAGCATCTCCAGCACCACGGTGACCATGGCGCCGATGCCGAACAGCATGTAAGCGACGGGTTGACCGCTCATGAACCCCGACACCACGGCTTTCAGCGCGGAGGCCTGCGGCGCGACCAGGACCTGGCGCAGGTCGCCGGGAGCTGCTTCTCCGAATTGGTAGGCCTTAGCCAAGAGGATGATGGTCAAGCCTGCAGTGATGGCCGACGCGACGACGCCGATGAACTTCACCTTCTCCTGTGCAGAAGGCGTGGAACCGATCCAGTAGCCAGCTTTCAGGTCGGTGATGAACTGTCCTGAAGCGCACAGGGCGACACAGACCATGCCGGCCAGGGCCATCACGAAGAACATGCCGGTGGTGCCGGAGAGTCCGAACTTGAGCAACACCAGCGCGGAGACGATGACGGTCAGCAACGTCATGCCGCTGGCGGGGTTGTTCGCCGTGGTGGCAATGGCGTTGGCCGCTACCGTGGTGAAGAAGAATGAGAAGAGCAGCGTCAGTGCCAGGCCTAACGCCACCACGGTCCACGAAACATGAAGGAGGCCGAAGAAGGCGGCTACTGCGATCGTGCCGACGACGACGCCGAGAAGAATGGAGACGATGGGAATGTCACGGTCGGTGCGGTCCATTTGCGGCGCCTCGCCGTGGCGGAAGGCGTGGAGCGCGATGCCGAACGACCCGGCAACCACGCGCAGCGACTTGAGAAGACCGGCGAGGCCGGCGCTCGCGATGGCGCCCACCGCGATAAGGCGCACGTAATTGCGGTAGATGTCCGAAGCCGCCATGTGCGAAATGGGGATGGTGGCCGGATAGACCGTGGTGTCGCCCATGTGGCTTCCGATGAACCAGATCAAAGGGACGAGCACGAAGTTTACGAGAATGCCGCCGGCGCAGAAGATCATGGCGATGCGCAGGCCCATCACGTAGCCAAGTCCCAGGATGAAGCCGACCGCGTCGAAATTGAAAACCATGCGGCCTCGATCGGCGAGGGACCGCACCACGGGCACGAACTGGAAGTTGAGATACTCCTTCCAGACGTGGAAGGTGGTAACGAAGAAGTCGTAGATGGCAGCGATGAAAGTGGCCTGCAGCAGAAGCTTGGCTTGCGATCCGCCCTTCTCGCCGGTGACAAGGACTTCGGTGATGGCGGTGGCCTCGGGGAATGGGAACTTGCCGTGCATTTCGCGCACAAAGTAGCGCCGCAGCGGAATGAGGAAGAGGACGCCGAGGCAGCCGCCGGCCAGGCAGATGAAGACGGTCTGCACCGGATGCGGGTCGAGGTGAAGAATGTAAAGCGCGGGCAGAGTGAAAACCGCGCCCGACACCACCGCGGCGGAAGCGCCGCCCATGCCGGTGATGATCATGTTCTCCAGCACGGTGGAGCGCCGTTTGTACACGCGCGCCAAGCCGATGGCGAGGATGGAGATGGGGATTGCCGCCTCCATGCCTTGGCCGACCTTGAGGGTGGAATAGGCCGAGGCGACGCTGAAAATGATGCATAGCAGTGTGCCCCACAGCACCGCGCGCCAGGTCACCTCCGGTGGAGCTGAAGTTGGAGGCACCAGCGGCAGGTAGATTTCGCCGGTCTTCAACGGCTGGTACGCGTTCTCGGGAAGAGACTTGGTTTCGACGTCGGCCATAGGTGAAGGAGCCTCCTGACCGGGGCGAACGCTCGGCCTTCATCGCCCCCCATAGCGCTCCCCTCAGAAAAAAGAGAAGCCATTATGCATCAGCAAGTCAACCATAGGTGCAGAGACACAGCAAGGGCGGAAGTCACATGCGAAAGGTCTTTGCAGTAAATACCGTATCGACCGCTGCAGTCAACCCGTCGGGGAAAGGCCACATCTCCGCTTGCTTTGCCGCGCTTGCGCTCATGGAGTCGGAGTAACGCTGGCGTGAAGTCGTCTAGCTGTGTTTGAATTCGGGAGTCCGCAGAGTTCGTTTTCAAGACGAGGACTTCATGCATAGGAAATTGTTATTATTCGTGTTCTGCTTTCTGCTGCTCGTCATTCCTAGCGCAGCCGCCAAGCGCGCCTTCACCATCGAAGATCTTTACCGCCTTCGCGGAATAGAAGACCTGCACGTATCTCCCGATGGTAAGTCCGTCCTGTTCACCTTGCGCACGAACGACCTGGCGAAGGCAAAGCGCGTCGGGCACGTCTGGCTGATGGACGCCGACGGCAAGAACGCGCACCAGTTTACGTTTGGCGAAAAGGGTGAATCGTCGCCCATCTTTTCACCCGACGGCAAGTGGATCGCCTTCATCAGCTCGCGGGATGGTGACGACAATCTCTACGTTATCTCCGCCAGCGGCGGCGAAGCCCGGCGGCTCACCACCGTTTCCACCGGGGTTTCCGACCCGCTCTGGTCTCCGGATGGCAAATGGATCGCGTTTTCGAGCGACGTGTACCCGGAATGCGGCGCCGACGATGCTTGCAATAAGAAGATCGCCGAGCGCTGGACGAAGGGCCCGCTCCACGCCCACATGGCCGATGCGTTGCTCTATCGCCACTGGACGCAATGGAAAGACGGCAAGCGCACGCACGTCATGCTGGCCGATGCTACGAGCGGCGCCGTGCGCGACCTTACGCCCGGCGACTTCGATTCTCCTCCCTTCCAACTGGGCGGGGCTTTGCAATACGATTTCTCGCCGGATAGCGCGGAACTCGCCTTCGACTCCAATCATGACCGCGACCTCGCATCGTCCACCAACAGCGATGTGTGGATCGTCCCACTCTCTGGCAATCAGCCGCCACGCAACATTACCGCTTCGAACCTTGCCTTCGACGGGCATCCAAAATACTCGCCGGACGGAAAATACATCGCCTATCAATTGCAGAAGCTGCCCGGCTATGAATCCGACCTCTTTCGCCTGGCCATTTACGATCGCTCCGCGGGCACGTCACGCGTGCTCACCGAGTCTTTCCGCAACTGGGTTGACGCCTTCCAATGGGCCTCAGACTCGAAATCCCTCTATTTCGACGCTCCCGTCGAAGGCGACAATCCTATCTTCCGCGTGAGTCTCGACTCCGGCTCCATTCAACCAGTATTGCTGGACCATGCCATTGACTCGTTCGAACTTTCTCCTGACAACCGCCGCATCCTCTACAGCCGGCGTTCCGTCAGCGACCCTTCTGAAATTTTTGCGGTGGAATTGGCGGACGGGAAATCCTTGTCGCCGCAACGCCTGTCTCGATTCAACGACGAAGTCGCCAACGAGGTGGACATCCGTCCCGCCGAGCGCACGTGGGTGAAGGGAGCCGACGGAGCGAAAATTGAAGTCTTCATCGTCAAGCCCCACAATTTCGATCCATCCAGGAAATATCCGCTGATTCTCAACGTGCATGGGGGGCCGCAGTTTCAGTGGCAGGATTCTTTTCGCGGCGATTGGCAGATCTATCCCGGCGCCGGCTACATTGTCGCTTTCGCCAATCCGCATGGATCCACCGGCTACGGCCAGGATTTCACGGCGGAAATTTCCGGAGACCACGGCGGCAAGGTTTTTGAAGACCTGATGAAGGTCACCGACGAACTGAGCAAACTCCCTTACGTCGACCCCGACCGCATGGGCGCTATGGGCTGGTCCTACGGCGGCTACATGATGGACTGGTTCGAAGGCCACACCACCCGCTTCAAGGCCATCGCCTCGATGATGGGTCTCTTCGATCTCCGCTCCATGTACGGTGCGACCGAAGAACTATGGTTCCCCAAGTGGGACTACAAGGGGCAGCCGTGGAACTCCGATCAGTACGAGAAATTTTCGCCCTCCTATTTTGTGAAAAACTTCAAGACGCCCTGCCTGGTTATCTCCGGCGAGCGCGATTATCGCGTCCCCTACACCCAGTCGCTGCAGATGTTCACGTCACTGCAAGAGATGAAAGTACCCTCGAAACTGATCGTCTATTCCGACGCCGGCCACTGGCCCAGTTGGTATGAAATGGCTCTGTACTATACAGCGCACCTCGAGTGGTTCCATCAGTATCTGGCAGGAGACGCGCCACCCTGGTCCACTGAACAATTCCTGCGGAACGGCGTCTTCGACCCGACGACGGGCCAACGAGTCAAGTAGCCACTTGGCCGCATTCAACGGTACGGAAACGACACGGGACGCGCGAAAGCCTTTAGATTGGCGGAAGCGTGTGTGAGTCGAATCCGTCAAGAAGTGTAGATACAACAACTTATAGAGTACGGCTGGCCCTGAAAGTTGATACTAGTACACGGTAGTTCGCGTTAACGGATCGCAAACGGATCGCGGGACGGACATGAGAAGCGCGTGGGTCATGAGCCAACCGTCAATGTTTCATGCTAGTGGTTCGTTCTTTCTGCTTTTTGGCCCTGTTCGGATATTCTGTGCTCTAGTTGTGCTCAGCCTTCGCTGAGTATCGTTGCTGCCCGTGAGGTCAACCGAACATGGCCAGCCCGAATCTTGCAGAAAGACTCGCCAAACTCCTCGATCTCCCAATCGAGGTTATTCAAGCCTACTGCAAACCGCAAATGCCCGTGTCGTTCCGGGTTGATCGGGAGATAGTTGGCACAGTTTCGGACGTGGAACCTCCCTACCGCCTCAACACACTGAAGGCAGACGCGGTGGCTCCCCCGGCAGAGGTCGAACCGCCCGCCCGCTACGCAACCTTAAAGGAATACGGGGAAGTTCCCGAGGCTGAAGTAGCACCTCCGGATGAAAATGAGCTTTACGCACAGTGGCTCGATGCGCCCGAGGCGGAGAACCCGGAACTGGGGAAGAAGCTGTTTAATGAGCTTATAAAGCATGCAGAAAGAGTTATGTGGAGGATCATACCCGATGCCGACAAGGGCCTGGCGCGTGACATTGTCCCGCCTCAGTTGGAAATGGAGAAAGCGTTTGTCCGTTAAGATAACGGAGCGAACGTATGAGGAAAGAACGAAAGCATTACAGTGGAGAAGAGAAGGTAGCCATTTTGAGGCGGCACCTTTTGGACAAAGTGCCAGTCTCGAATCTGTGTGAGGAAACGGGCCTGCGGCCGACGGTGTTCTACCGTTGGCAGAAGGAATTCTTCGAGAACGGAGCCGCTGCTTTTCAAGCTCAGGAGCGTCCCCATCGCCAGGTGGAGAAGAAGCAGAAACGGATTGAGTTCTTGGAGAAGAAGGTGCAGACCAAGGACGAGGTCCGAGCTGAGTTGATGGCCGAGCACATCGCGCTAAAAAAAAGTCTTGGGGAACTCTAACCGGTATCTGGGTGCCGCATGATGTGCGGGATCTAGTCGTGGATTTCGTCCGGCGCTGGTCGGAGAAGGCCGAGATCGGCGTCGGACGGTTCATCCCGTGGCTGGGCGTGACCGCCAGCAAGTTCTATGACTGGCGGCAGCGGTACGGGTGCGTCAACGAGCATAACGGTTGGGTTCCCCGTGATTTCTGGTTGGAGCCGTGGGAGAAAAAAGCAATCATCGAGTTCCATCTGAAGAACCCGCTGGAAGGTTATCGGCGGCTGACGTTCATGATGCTCGACGCTGACGTTGTGGCGGTTAGTCCGGCGAGTGTTTGGCGAGTGTTAAAGCAAGCTGGATTATTATCCCGG
>JBAVVP010000471.1:0-8434 GCA_049697355.1 Terriglobales bacterium | reverse complement strand
TTCCGAGGGTTTGATTCCACCGGCCCCTACATTTCGGCAGGAAGCTTCACCGCCGATGGCCATGGCAACCTCCTCAACGGTTTGGAAGACGTGAACCGAACCTCCGGACCGGTGAATGACATTTCGTTTACCGGAACCTATTCAGTAACGCCTGACAACCGCGGTGTGTTGGCGATTACGACTGCTTCGGGTTCCTCGACCTTTGCTTTCGCGCTGGGCGCCACCGGACAGATAGCCCGTTTCATCGAATTCGATACTTCCGGTGTACGGGGCTCGGGGATCTTGAAAGCTCGAACCGCTTCGCCGTTCTCAAATAGCACTTTGAATGGCGTTTACGTTCTCGGTGTGACAGGGGCGGAGTCCTCCAGCGCTCGGGTAGGGGTGTTAGGAACCTTGTTCTTCGACGGATCCGGAGGGATTTCTGGAAGTGAGCTCGATGTGAACGACGGCGGGAACGTACTGCCAACTTTTATCAATTTCCCTGGCAACTACAGCATCGACGCAACCGGCCGGGGCACGGTGGCGCTGTTCCTCTCCGGATTTGCCGGCAATACATTGCACTTTGCTGTCTACGTGGTTTCCTCGACCGACGTCGTGCTGGTGTCCACAGATCCTTTCGTCGCGCCGTCTCCAATCCTGAGCGGAGAATTATTCGAGCAAGCAAGTTCGCTCCCGTCTGCCAGTACTTTGCAGGGACCCACCATCTTCGGGATGACCGGAGTCTCGCAAGGCTTCGCCGATGCCTCAATCGGCCAGATATCGTTCGACGGACACAGTACGGCAACCATGCTCTTCGACGAAAACAGCGGGGGGATAATCACGAACGGCCAGTTGACAGGAGGCTACAATGTTTTGGTGACCGGGCGAACCAACCTGAACCTGGTCAACTTCAAGACCCACACTTCCACCACGCTGATTGCCTATGTGATTGCGGACAACACAGCCTTCCTCATGGATACAACCGCGTCGGTCCGGTTCGGTGCTCTGCAGACGCAACTTGCTGCTCCACCGTTCACCAACGGCGCTCTCTTGGGAGCGTTCGCACTGGCGCCTGACTTGGCGGTTCTTTCTGGGCCGACTTTGGCGAGCGGAGTGCTCTCGTTCGATGGCGTCAGTGCGGTGACTGGAACCGAAGACACGAGCCAAACCTCCGGCATCAACTCGGGTGTGCCGCTGGCCGGGACCTACGCCGTCTCCACAAGCCTGAACAATGGCCGCAGTCAGCTAAAGCTTGTCTCGCCCGCGCCACAGAACATGGTTTTGTGGATCGTGTCGAACTCGCAATTCATCGGACTCGACATTGATCCGACCAATACCAGTCCGACCGTCTTGGTGGTATCTCAGTAGTCGGGAAAAGGTCCCAGCCTCGTGGCGGGTGGTGCCATCTACACGCAACTAGCAAGCGGGAGCGACGGCGTAGTTCACGCATTGCGACTCATCACTCCCTACGTGCCAGAGCGCGGACGTGCCACTCTGATCGGCGAAATCGGCAAACCAGAAGATGTAGTCGAAACCTCCGAAATTCAACGGAGTTCCGTACCCAAACTCATCGGCACGCTTGTTGGGATCGCAGGTCGCGCCGTAATACAGGACCGCGTCAAACGGATACGTGCCCGGGTTGGCGACCGAGATCCGAACCCCTTGGTAGCGATGACCGTTCTGCGAATACCAACACCCCTGGAACGTCGCCCCGGGATCTGAGGAGGCCACATTGAGCGTCAAGGTGGCGCTCCGGGAAGTCGTGCCATCACTGGCTTTCACCAGAAGGGAATAGGTTCCGGGCGCCGCAGTTTTTGAAACAGCGATCTTTGCCTTGGAAGTCCCAGCTCCGGGAGCGGGTATCACAGTAGGGGTAAGAGTCACCGACACCCCGGCCGGCACTCTCCAGGCGGTCAACTGCAGTGCTTGATCGTATCCGTTCGTCACCGTGGTTATAACTCGGGCCGATCCGGAGTGCCCGGATGTTATCGTGACGGTGGATGGCTGCACCGCGACCTTGAATGCAGCTTTTGCCGCGGCAGGCATGTTGAGCGAGGTCCCTGCGACCGTATCCCCGTAGAGCGCGCTGATGGAAACTGTGGTGGCGGCCCCGGCTGATGACGTCGAAGCTGTGACCGTGGCGCTCGTCTGGCCGGCAGGAATTCTCAGGGTCGCGGGAATTGCGATGACGCTCGCGTCAGAACTTATCAGTTGCACCGCTATGCCGCCGTCGGGAGCAGGCTGGGTCAGGGTGACCGTGATTTCGGTGGATTCTCCGCCCCTAACGTGGGCAGGGTTCAGCGTTACGTTGGCCACTCCCGCACGACTGGTACGAGCGACGGTGGCGCGATCACTCTGGGTGGCAACAGTCCCGGAAAAATTGCCGGAGCTCATCACTCGCGAGCCCGAGCCGCAGCCGGCCAGCCCCAGGAGGGCCCCCGCCACTACGATCCGCGATACATGCCTGCACTTATGAAGGATCAACACGGGGTACCTCCGATGGTCAAGCAATTACAGGGAACCGAGCTCACCGGATTCTCGCATATCCAGGGGTCAACAGCAGACTCAGAAGTGCATCCGACCCACCCTCAGGGGGCAATCGCCCATCGGTTCGTGCGCTCGGTATTGAGTGCCAGTTGCTTGAATACCCCTGGTCGGCATTCGTACACGGTTCTGCCTGAAAACGATCGCGGGCAGGGCGGACCACGCTTCTTACCGGACGGACTGGCTGCTTACTGGATAGTCGTCGTAAACGTTAATGGAATGTCGATGTCCGCTAGTCGCCGCTTCCGCAGGAACAAATGCCGTTGCCGCTTCCGGCCTGCTTAAGAAAGTTGCACTCGCTTACCAGGTTCGTTGTTTCCCCGTCGCTCAATGGGGCCATTTCAAACTTTGTTTCCATGACTTGGAAAGTGCCGTCAGAGAGAACTTCAACGTTACTCCCCCATCCAAGTATTACTCCACTTGGCGCTAAAGAGCCGGGATCACATTGCGGATTCTGCCCAAGATCGGATGGCACGACCTTGATGACTCCGGTTTGAGGTTTGACTCCGGTCAGAGGATTTGCGGTGAGGTCCAGGAGCAAAGAGAAGGTCCGCAACCCGCTGTCCGATACCGGGCATCCGCAGCACTCGTTCAATTCCTGATTCTGGTCGAAGACGTACATCATCGCGCACAAGCCTCCCGCCGTGAGACCGGGATTGGCAAGCCGAATGGTGCCGTCGTAACCAGATTGCTGGGCGCTGGCAAGATCAAAGTAGTTCACGGAGATGAGTGGCATCACGGTGACATCAGCCGACCCGGTGAAACCACTGCCCTCGGCGAGGATGGTCGTCGAGCCAACCTGCTGGGCAATCGCCAGTCCGCCGCTGCTCACGCTAACAATGCCTGGCGGCGTCGAACTCCACGTCGCGGTTCCGGTCAGGTCCTGCGTTGTTCCATCGCTCAACGTTGCGATTGCTTGGAACTGATGGCTGCTCCCCAAGCCCAAGGATAATGTTGCCGGGATGATGTTCAAGGCGATTACCGCAGGGGGGGTCACGGTGAGGCTGGCGGATCCAGTCAGGGATCCGGCGGTTGCGCTGATGGTCGTTGTGCCCAATTTTACACCTGTTGCCAGACCACCCGCTGTGATGGTCGCGAAACCCGGAGCCGATGAACTCCACGCCGTTGTGCTCGTGAGATTCTGGGTGCTTCCATCGCTGTAAGTTCCCGTGGCCATGAACTGCTGCGTGTTGCCCACAGCAATCGAAGGATTCGTCGGCGTCACCGAAATCGAGGCGAGCAACGGTGAGGTTACTGTCAGCGTAGCCGTTCCCTGTACCGTGCCAGAGAAAGCCGTGATGGTCGTGCTGCCCACAACTAAGCCGCTGGCCAGCCCCGCCGAGTTGATCTTCGCGACACTCGGGGAAGACGAACTCCACGTTGCGGATTGAGTCAACGTTTGGACACTTCCATCGGAAAAGTTGCCGGTCGCAGTTAGTTGCTCGGATTCACCTGCCGGCAACGAGAACTGGTTCGGAGTGACCGTGATACTGAGCAATGCGGGTTGTCCGACCGTGACCGGCGTGCTGCCGGTTACCCCTTGATACGTGGCAGACACTTGTGCGACGCCTTCGCTTACACCAGTCACGTTGCCTTGAGTGTCGATCGTGGCAACGGCTGGTTGGCTCGTCTGCCAAGTCACAGCACCTAATGCGTGCTGAGTCCCATCATCAAACACTCCCGTGGCGGTGAGCTGCTGACTCTTACCCTTCACAAGAGTCAGGTTAGCGGGCGCAATTGTGATTTGCGTGAGTTTTGCAGTTCTTTCTTGTGGTGTGCTGCCTCCACCGCAACTCAAGAACAACCCGAAATATAGGAGCGCACTAAGAATAGCGATCGCGCGAGCGGCTGGACAAGGTCTCATGTTGAACTCCTGGCAACTCGGGAGAGGGCAGGACGCGACTAACCGATTGGAACTATATCGACTGGATTATTCCGCGCAATTCTCAAGTGGTATTAACCCATTAGGAGTAGCGTATCGGTGTAGGCCGAACGCCTCGCCTAAAGCTCGCCGTTTTCCGAGGTCGGGATTGCGCCGCTAGACGACGAACTGAAGGCCGCTGATGTAGCTCGGAGATTTGTTTCCGCGCTTGGCAGTCCATCGCACTTGCAAGAGCGTGGGAATTGAAACCGGAACATCGGACGCCGGGAAATTGCAGCACACGAACAGCGCAGCCGGGAGGGGACACGAACTAAGAACGCACACGCCGCCATTGCTCAGATTGTGGATGCGAGCGTCAAATTCCTTTGGCAGACCACCCGCGGCCTGACCCGATAGCAAACTTCGAGCATGCACTTCAAAGACCTGCGGGAAACGCTCATGCTGGCGTCGTTCTCGATCTCGAAAATGCGTCACGCTTTCGCATGATGCGCGAAGTTGCCGGTCCCGTAAAGTCTTCAATCGAACTAATTCGCGCTTAAACTTCCAATGCGAAGGGCTTAAGCATTTGGTCTTAATCCAGCAAGCTTCCCAGCAATTCCAGAACGGGTTGAGACTTTCATTTTGACCATTACCAATCGCAGGAACGCCTTTACGGTGTTAGGACTGATATTCATACGGGTCGCGATCTCTTTGCTAGTGAGACCTTGTAGAAGAAACTCTACCGTCTCCCGCTCTCGTTGAGTCAGATCAAACTGTTCCGAGATTTCTGCAAGAGCCGAATAGCTGGTCGACGCATCCCGCTCCAGCAGCACAGCATAAGCGGGTTGAACGGGATAGTTTCCGTTACAGTCGATTCGATAATTCTTGCAGATGTAGCGGCGTTTGCCCGACTGAAACTCTTTGACGAAAGTCGGTTTCTCCCGATTCTTATGGTCGAGGAGGGCGGTGCGTACTCGATCCGCAAGAAAGACTTTGGGTTGCTTGATCCGATCCGCTCCGCTTGGGAAGCACAGGATTTGAAGCGCGGGATTATTCGCTGCAATCAGATTCAGTCCAACATCTAGGAGTAAAAAGCCGTTGTCGCTCGGAGTCATTGACACAGCGTCCTTCTTGATTCGAAACGGCGTGCCCCGTCACGCCCCGAACCCTCATGCGGAATTCTCCGCGCTCGGCGCGACAGGACGCGTTCGCTCGAACGCGTAATCAAATTCGACGTTCTCTTGTGATCGATCGAGTTCCGGCCTGGGGGGATTTGGTGCTCGGCAGCCAGAACGACGCTCAGGGCCCGCAATCAGGAGGAGTATGTTGCATATGACGCTCCTTGTCAAGCGAGATAGGCATCGTGCGCTTGGGTCACTACGTTTGTTCTAGCGCGAACGGACTACTTCGTCCTCGCCTTAAACGTACTGGCTAGTCCAATCGTGGGATTGCTGCCACGCAGAGTTCGTAGTTAACTGACCCTGCCTAAGAACGTTGCTGGGAACAGCCGGGCTTTGGGGGATGGGAACATGCTGGGAAGGCGTCACGCGCGGTACAGTGGTGACCGATATTGGTTCTCCAAAGGCAGCCTTGCTCTTGGAGCGGTTCTCCTCAGCGTTCTTGTTCCCTCCCTCGGCTATGCAAGGAATCCAAAGGAGACAGCGCACACTTCGTCCGTTGGCAAACCATTGCCAAAGTGCGCTTCAACTGAAAACACTCCCAAGAAGAACCTCCACACCGGAAGCGCGGCGTCGAGCGAGACGAGTCCACAATTCACTGATGAATCGCGGATCCAGGCCCCCCCCGCCGGCGATTCAATGAAGCTTGAATCCGGTGAAAGGGATGACATTCAGTCGTCAGAGCCCGAATACCCAGCAGGCCAGACCGGGTCGGCCAGCACCCGGCGCCCAGCGACGAAGTCGACAAAGGACAGCGCATCGCAATGCATGCGCGAGCCTGCCCTGAAACCGGATTTGACGCTGGACCGCGAACCAGCAAAGTAGGGGGAGGCAGAGTATGTATGGAGCTTTCAGGTTCTTCTTCGAGCAGGCTGTCAATTTGACGCTGCTCGTGATCTGTCTATGGTTGCCTTGTCAGGGGCAGAACGTTGTCGGCAACGAACTGCTACAGCCGCTGCCGGATGTGGTTGCCGGGACCCCTGGAACGGTTGTCGACACGCCACCTGCGCCCGTTGTCACCTATCGGGATGGTCAGCTCGCGATTGATGCGGAGAACTCAACTCTGGCCGAGGTGCTGAAGTTGGTCGCGGAGAAGACTGGGGCCGTGATCGATGTTCCGCCCGGAAGTGGCCTTGAGCGCATTGTCGAACACACCCGACCGGCGCGAGCAGAAGATGTGCTGACGTCGCTGCTCAACGGTTCTGCCTTCGATTTCGTCATTGTGGGTTCTCCGCAGCCCCCGCACGGTCCTACGCTGGTCTTACTGTCCCTGCATGGAGCGGATGCAGATCTCGGAAAGCAGGACGCAGCGCTCCTTGCCTCCTCGTCCGCCGGTGGCCAAGAACCCCAATTGTATGGCGCCGGCTTCCGTGCTAATTCTGTAGACCCTGCAGAGTCGTCTGAGAGTGTGGGCGCGAGCCCGGGTCCGCCGCCCCCGGCCGACTCGGCCAACCTTATTCCTGGCGCAGTCCTCGACCAACTTCAAAAAGAGCGCATCCGTCAGCGGCAGCAACAGCAGCAGCAACAGTTGCAGGCCAACCAGCAATAGGTGAACTCGAATTACTCCCCGTGACGGTGGAATGCGAGCGCACGAGACTCGGCTTGCGGAACTAACTGAAGTCGAGTATTAGCACTAGTCCGTATGGCTTAGTCTAGATAAGCAGCCTGAATACGTAGTACGAATGAACGATTGCCTGACTAATGCGTTTGGTGTAGCGTCGGCACGCTAAGAGTTGGGGCTAGTCAACGTGGGTAATTGTAAAACGGTTGTCCGAGATTAAAGTAGGCGGCGAGCGCGACCCGGCTGCTTCCCTCCCCACAGCAAGGCGCGCCACTCAAAGAGGAGGGTCTCCCAATGAAGCGTCAAAGTCTCACCATTGCCTTGATTATTCTGGGCATCTGTACGCTGGGGGTTATCAGCGCGGCAGCCCAGGATGTTTTCAAGGTCAACTATTTTTCCAACAACTGGGTAGCTGGTGCTCCGGATGGTACGGTTCGAGTCACAAACCCTGGAACATCGAACGGCAACCTGTGCGCCATGGTGTATGTGTTCGACAACGACCAGCAAATGAGCGAATGCTGCGGTTGCATTACGACCCCCGACGGCCTTCGCACCTTTTCGGTCAAGACTAACCTCACCAGCAATCCGCTGACCGGTGTTTACTCCAATAACGGAGACATCAAGATCGTCGCTGCGGCCGTCAACAACTCGCCCTGTGACGCAACTGCGAATGTGACTCCTACGCCAACTCTGCGTGCGTGGGGGACCCACATTCAGAACAAAGTGGGAACTGCATACCCGATTACTGAAACCGATTTCAGCGATGCCACGCTGAGCGCGGGAGAACTGTCCAGCCTCCAAGCTGACTGCTACTTCGTAAATCGTCTGGGAAGCGGCAGGGGGATTTGCAGCTGCGGTTCCGGCGACTAACCAGCACGTCGTGCTGAACTTCAAGTGAACCTTGGCGTTCGGCAAAGAATGGTGCCAGGCGAAGCCGACCGGTCGCCTGGCACACTCAATCTGATCGCAATTCCTGGGGAGGATTTGTGAATATCTTCGCACGCACACTTTGGGTCTTTACCCTTGTCTGTCTGCCTGCCGTGGGGCAGGTCACACCGGCCGCTAGCGGCCCTGCTCCTTCCTTTGCCGTGGCCGAAGTAGATGGCCGCACACTCACCAGCATTGATCTTGAGCAGAAGAAATCTGGCAGTCTTCTGCAAGCCCGCTATCAGTACTACATGAGTCAGCGCAAAGCGCTCGACCAACTGGTGGACGACGAACTGCTTTCCCTGGCGGCGGAGCGTCTACACATGACTACGGACGAGTTGCTGCAGAAGATAGTTTACAAAGACATCAAGGATCCGACCGAAG
>JBAVVP010000470.1:0-5941 GCA_049697355.1 Terriglobales bacterium | reverse complement strand
GTACCCTTCTAACTAAGTCAGCGATGTCAAACTGGTGAATAGCCAAAAAGACTCGGACAGTCGCAGCGAAGCCGAGGAATAAAGAAGACTTAGTTAAATCGATTCACACGCCGCAAATGATCGTCGTCGAAGCAAATCGGGAAATTCGCCGATGCACTTGCCTCAAGAAAGGTTGCAAATAACCGGTACCAGCGGTAGTATGAGTTTGGATGCTGTTTTTCGCGTCCACCCTTATCCGAACAAACACAACTTCCAGGTAGAAACGCAACCCTAGGTTTTAGACCAAATCTAAAGGGGATCCCAAGGCCCCGGTGCAATTCGGAGAGAATGGCATGTCGTGGTACGCGTACTGCCTCACGGAGCACCAGACCCTCGCAAATGGTGTTCGCGCCCGTCGTCCCTTCGTTCTCGATGGAATTCAAGGTGTGAACTCCGCTCCCGTCATGAGCTACCCGAGCGGAGAGTTCGCGGTGATCGTCAGTGAATATGACCGCGCCACTTCCAAGCTCGACGAGAAGTCGGTTCTGGAACATGCCCGCGTGGTCAGCCAGAGCTTCCGAACCGCCACCGTCTTGCCTTTCCGTTTCGGAACGATCTTCGACACCGAAGACGCCATTCGGCAGGCTGTCCGAACCAACCGCCGCACCTTCTGCGAGAGCGTGGAGCGGCTGCGCGGCAAGTCCGAAATGCGCATCAAGCTGGTGGTTCGCGACGGTTCTCCCCGCGGTTCCATGGACGAGATCGTCCTGCCCGATACCGTCGGCCGCGAGTACCTGATCAAGCTGCGCGAGAAGGCGTCCCGGGAGCGTGAGCGCCAGACCAAAGCCCGCGCCCTCTCCGTCCAGGTGCACAAGCTCTTCAACCCCCTCGAGGAAGAAGTGAGCTGCAAGAAGGTCGATGCCGACGGAATGTTGCTCGATATCGCCCACCTCATCGACACCAAGTCGATCGAAAAGTATCAAAACCGCTACAGCACGGCCGCCAAGCAACTCAAGAACTGCCAGTTGTTCGTGACCGGTCCCTGGCCGCCCTACCACTTCCTGCCCGGTAAGGTACGCACCGTCGCCGGCGACAGCTAGAAGCGACCGATTTGTGCCAAGCCCCCTTTCGAGGGGGCTTTGCTTTCGGGGGCAAAGTGCAGTTTTGTGCATTTGGCCGGCCTTCGTCCGACCTGGGGCCGACCCCCTTTGCGCGTAGGGGAATTACCCTAAAATGTTGATTTTGAACAGTTTCCAAAATGAGAATCGCCTTCACTCCGATTTAGCATTTTGGTTCTGCAAATGCTGGATTGCAGTGCACTAAAGAGGTCGTGCTCGTTTGACAAACTTCACTCTCGATGCTCTCGACATCTCACTCTGTCCGTTCCTATCGCCGGAGCGGCGTCTCTTAGCTGTCCTCTGATTCCCGCCACTTAGCCTCTTTGAAAGGGTGGCCCCGAAAGGGGCCGCTTTTTTGTATCTCGCGCTCCTGTACACTCGCGCTTTCCTATGAACTCTGAAAAAGCGCACTCTAGAAAGACCGTTACTTTGCCCATTCTCCTGCTACTGATTGCACTGCTTGGATCCGCACCGCTCCACGCCCAGAAGCCCCCGGCCGGAACCGACGATGTTCTCCTTGCCACCATGGAAAAGGAGTTGCATCGCGGCCAGGCCGAGCTTGCCAAGCAGGATCCCGCCCCCTACTTCACCAGCTACAACGTGACCGACGGCGAATCGCTGGTGATCCTCGGCGCTCAGGGTGGCATCCTCACCTCATCTCGCGCCCGCCACCGCGCCGCCGACGTCAGCATGCGCATCGGCGAACCCGCCCTCGACAATACCCACGACCAGGAACGCTCCTCCGGCCTCACGTCCGGCCAACTTCCGCAGCGGGACGACCCCGACGCCATCGCCCGCGTCCTCTGGCGCCTGACCTACGAGCAATACCGCAAGGCGCGCCAGGCCTATACCAACGTGAAGACGAAGACCGCCGTCCGCGCCAAGGACGAAGACGACTCGCCCGACTTTTCCCAGGAGAAACCCTCGACTTACATCGAGAAAACTCCCTCACCCGTGTTTCCCGAGCAAAAAGCCTGGGAAGAACTCGCCCGCCGTTATTCCGCCTACTTCCGGCGCTACCCACAGGTCGAAGAATCCGTAGTCTTTCTTACGGCTGGGCGGAGCCACAGTTACCTGGTCTCAACCGAAGGCACGAAGATCGTCACCGCCGACGCCATCTTCCGCATCATGATCCAGGCCGAAACCCGCGCCGACGACGGCATGCAATTAATGCGCGTCGAAACCTTCCAGGTCTCCGACCCGACGAAATTTCCTTCCGATGCGGAAGTAGAAGCCATCGTGCGGAAGATGGCGACCGATTTGAGCGCGTTACGGACGGCTCCACTCGCCGAGCCTTATAGCGGCCCCGCATTGCTCTCCGGCCGCGCGGTCGCGGTTTTCTTTCATGAAGTGCTCGGCCATCGCGTCGAAGGACAGAGGCAGCGCGGCCGCGACGAAGGCCAGACTTTCACCAAAAAGGTCAACGAAAGAATCCTGCCCGAATTCCTCAGCGTCACCGACGACCCCACGCTGCACACGCTCGCGGGCACGGAACTGTCGGGCTTTTATCGCTACGACGACGATGGCATTCCCGCCACGCGCGTCGAGGTGGTCAAGGACGGCATCCTGAAGAATTTTCTGATGGGACGATTGCCGGTAAAGAACTTCAGCAACTCGAACGGCCACGGCCGCGCCCAGCAGGGACTGATGCCCGTCGGCCGCCAGGGCAATCTGATCGTGACGTCTTCAAAAACGATTCCCGACGCTCAACTGCGTTCCCGCTTCCTCGAAGAAATCAAGAAGCAGGGTAAGCCCTACGGGCTCTACTTCGAAGATATTCAGGGCGGATTCACTCTGACCACGCGCGAACTGCCGCAGGCCTTCCAGGTCTTGCCGGTCATGGTTTGGCGCGTCTATGCGGATGGGCGTCCCGACGAACTGGTCCGCGGAGTCGATATCGTTGGCACCCCGCTTACCGTGCTTACCCAGATCGAGGCCACCGGAGGCACCACCAGCGTCTTCAACGGCATTTGCGGAGCCGAATCGGGCAACGTTCCCGTATCCGCCGCCGCACCGGCCATGCTGTTTTCCGACATGGAAGTGCAGAAGAAAAAGTACGGCGACGAGCGTCCTCCGATTCTTCCGCCGCCACCCGGGGCGACCGACGACACCCGTGCGACCGGCGACAAGGGAGGTGCAAAATGATGCGCGTCAGGTTGGCTCCAATCTTTGCGCCCTCCTCATATCCTGTCATCCTGAGCGGAGCAGGAACTTCGCGAAGCGAAGTTCCCGCGGAGTCGAAGGACCCCTACACCACAAGCGAAGCCCCTGTTCGCCGCCGGCCGGCAACTGCGCGTTCTCTATTGCGAGCGATGTCCGCCGCCTTCCCCACGGCCGCCGTCCTTCTCGCGCTGCTCGCCTTTGCGCCCGCGACGGTTGCTGCTGCCGCCAATGATTCCGCCGATCCGGTCCTGCGCGCCCTTCGCGAGGAAATGGACCGCTCCAAAGCCAAGCTGAAAATGGACGGCGTACTGGCGCCGTATTACATCGAATACCGCGTGACCGAGATCGACCAGTACGATGCCAGCGCCGTCTTCGGCGCCCTGCGCAACCAGCAGCATAATCACGGCCGCCTGTTGCGCGTCGTGGTCCGCGTTGGCGACTACAAGCAGGACAGCTTCTACGGCATGGGAGAAGGCGCCGTCGACCTCGTTCCCTCCGACGACGACGTCTTCGCCATCCGCCACCGCATCTGGCTCGCCACTGATCGCGCCTACAAGGCGGCCAGCGAAGCGCTCTCCGCCAAGCAAGCCGCCCTGAAGCAGCTGAAGGTCGATGAACCCACCGACGATTTCGCCAAAGCCTCGCCGGTCGAATCGATCGAGCCTCTCGCCCATTTTGCCGCAACCGAACTAACTTCCGACTTTTCCTCCTGGCTGCACCTCATCGAAGAGGCGTCCGGCCAATACCGCACCGACAAAGACCTGGAGAACTTCGACTCCTCGCTGCGGTTCGCGGTCGAAAACCGATACTTCCTGAACTCCGAGGGTACGGTCGCCCGCTCCGGTCACACGCACTACGTCGTCTCCATCGCAGGATCGACTCAGGCCGCCGACGGCATGTTGCTGCAACGGTCGCACGCCGACCAGGGCAACGATCTCAAGGATCTCCCCACCCGCGAACAATTTCTCAAGACCACGGCCCGCATCCTCGAAACGCTCAAAACGCTGCGTGACGCGCCGGTCGTCGACGAGGAATACCGCGGCCCGGTGCTGTTCTCGAACGACGCCGCAGCCACGGTTGTCACCGAACTCGTGGAGCCGAATGTTCTCGGCCGAAAGCCCCAGCTCGGCGAGAACGCCCGCACCACGGGGAAATGGTCCAGCAGCTACAAGTCTCGCGTGCTGCCCGACTTCATCAACTTGTTCGACGACCCGACAATCTCGACCATTTCCGGCCAGACCCTGTTCGGCAACTACACCCTTGACGACGAAGGCGTGAAAGCCCAGCGCGTCTCCCTGATCGAGAAAGGGCAACTCGTGTCCTACCTCATCGGACGCCAGCCGATTCGCGATTTCCCCGCGTCGAACGGACACGGCCGGGCCGCCGCGACCGCAGCGCCTGCGCCTCATCCCGGCAATCTCGTTCTGCAGTCGACTGATCCCCAGCCCGACGCCGGCCTCAAGGCAAAGTTGATCGAACTCTGCAAGAGCCGCGACCTGCCCTACGGACTCTACGTGGAAACCATGGGCCCGCGACTCGAGCCCCGGCTCCTCTATCGCATCTACACCAAAGACGCGCGTGAAGAACTGGTGCGCGGTGGCGTCTTCGGAGATCTCGACGTCCGCTCGCTGCGCAGCGATCTGATCGCCGCCGGAACCGCGCCCGCCATCGAAGACCGCTCTGAGCCCGTCTGGTTCAGCGTCGCCAGCCCGGCGCTTCTGTTCGACGAGCTGCAGGTCAAGCGGTCGCAATCCGCCAAGCAGAAGCTTCCCGAGTACCCAGCGCCCGCGCTCAGTCCGGCTGCGAACCGGCCGTGCCCGGTTCGTGTAGAGACGGGGCTTTGCCCCGTCTCCGTGCGCTACGAAGACGCCGCAAGCCGCGTCTCTACGGGAGGGGTGAATGCCCGATGTGAACCCTTCTCCCGCCCCAAGCGAGCGGGTTTCGTTTGACCGATTTCCACAGCGCACGATAGACTAGTTAAGTTTGCCTGTACTTGCGGACCCGTTCTGGGGCCGCGCCGCGTTTCCGGTCAGAAGCCGCAGCGGGAAAACAGCAAGCATACTTAGGTATCTGCCGAGCTGCGCTCGGCGTTCGTGTGGGGACGGGCGACCTCGCCCGTCCAATAAGGAGAGTTTATGTACGCGGTGATCCGCGCAGGTGGAAAGCAGTATCGGGTAGCCCCGGGCGATGTAGTCCGGATGGAAACACAGGAAGACAAGGACGGCAAGATCGAGTTCAGCGATGTGCTGGCGGTTTCCGCCGAGGCGGGCAGCGTTCTGCCTCCGGGGTCAGGAGCGCTCGTAACCGGCGAAGTCGTCGAGCAAGGACGCGGCAACAAGATCCTGGTCTTCCACTACAAGCGCAAGAAGCAATACAAGAAGCTGCGGGGACACCGGCAGGACTACACCGCGGTCCGCATCACCGAGATTGCCTTTGATGGGCAGTCGTTCAAAGCGCCCGAGCTTCCAAAGAAAGAGAAGAAGGAAAAAAAGGCCCACGAGGGCGGCGAAGAAGTGAAAGCTTCGGCGCGGCCGGGGAAGACGGCGAAGAAGTCGGCGCATAAGAAGCCGGCGGCGAAGAAAGCGGCGAAAGCGAAGAAGAAGTAGGGTCCTTCGACTCCGCTCAGGATGACAAGTTAGTTTTGATTGGAATTACTGGCAACTGGCCACTGAGAACTGGAA
>JBAVVP010000469.1:0-11939 GCA_049697355.1 Terriglobales bacterium | reverse complement strand
GTTGCTCCCAGCTCACGTCGAGCGCAGCGCCCAGTTTTTTCCATGTGCTCACAGACCCGGCCTTTCGCCTGGTCTCAATCGCCGCAATCAGCGCACGCGATACTCTAGCCTTTTTCGCCAGCCGCTCCTGGGTAAGCTTCCGGTGCTCGCGCCAGATGCGGAGCGTGGGCTCTCCCCTCAGTCGCCGCTCGGTCATCTCCAGTGGAATGAGTTCGTCCTCGCCATCCTCCAGACGCGCCTTGGCGGCATCGTAGGCCTTCACGTCGGCCAGCATTTCCGCGTCTTCCATCAGCTTTTGCAGAGCCTCCACTGGAATCACCGCGAATTCCTTGCCTTTGCGGGTAATGGTTTCGACACGCATCAGTAGATTCCTCCTCTCGGCCCCACTTCCAGAGCCCATAGTTCGAGACGGTCGTCGTGCAACTCGTAAATTACACGCCAGTCGCCAATTCTTAGCCGGTAACCGTCACGTCCCTGAAGCTTGGTGACATTGTTGTGCCGGGCATACGGGTCCGCCGCAATTTCCTTGATCTTCTCCACAATCCGTTTCTGCCAGTTCACCGGAAGCCGGGAAAGGGCTTTGGCAAAGGATTTTGTGGTGACGACCTTGTACACTCCCCAATTGTTACTCTAAGTAACAACTATGTCAAACAAAAAGCGGACAACCATTGCTATAAACTGAGAACCGGGAACTTCCTCCACATGCCGACTGTCACCTATCTCGAAGCCATCCGCCAGGGGATCTGGGAGGAGATGGAGCGTGACCCGACCGTCTTTTGCCTGGGCGAAGACATCGGCGTCTACGGCGGCGCTTTCAAAGTCACCGAAGGCCTCATTCGCCGAGAGGCGAATACCTGTTTATGGAGTGGGGATGAACGCCGTCGCTAGGTTGGAATAGCCGCTCTCCGCTCCGGCAGCGTCTGTCGCCGTGGCTACATAGTAGTAGGTCTGGCCGGAATATACCGTGGTGTCGGTGTAAGCAGTCGATGCGATCGCAGATGCCAGTAACGTAAAGGGTCCGCTGCTCGAATCTCCACGATATATGTTATAACTAACCGCGCCAGAATCAAGATGCCAGTTCAGATCAACGGAGTGCGGCTGGGGTACGTCGAACGAGGCGGTCGCCGATTTTGCTGAACCCATCGTCACACTACAGATGCCAAGGCCGCTGCAAGCACCACTCCACCCGGTGAACGTTCCCACCGAAGGTGTCGCAGTCAAAGGAACGATGGTGCCGCTGGTAAAGCTCGCGCTACAAGCTGTTCCGCAGTTAATGCCCGCCGGGCTGCTGGTCACCGTACCGCTCCCCGTTCCCGTTTTGCCAACCGTCAGATTGTACGAGACCGGGGGCTGGGCCTCGATTGTCACGCTGTACTGCGCCGTCGACGTATGCTTTCGGCATCCCGTCACCAAAACGCCGAAAGTGTAGGTCGCGGCAGTGGTGGGCGTGCCGCTTGCGGCTAGGGATCGGGTGTTGTGTGTCACGGTCGAGGTTACGCCGGCTGGCAACGTTCCTGAGATTATCTCCCACGTCATCGGGGTGCATCCGCCGCTCGTCAGGATCGTCGCCGCATAGGGGGTCTGCACCGTTCCGTTCGGAAGCGTTTTAGTGGTGATGACGACGGTTGCTGAGGCTGCGATCGCCGCGAATAAGAGCAGAAGCAGGCTTAAGGGACGCATAGCCTAGTTTCGCCGTGCCCCATATTTATGAAAAGATGACGTTAGTTGTGGACGTTCGTAATCAAGACCAAATTGATCGGGGATGGCAAACGGCAAATCACTTGTCCATCGGCCATCGGTACGTTACGCCGCCATGAATCGCGGGAACGCATTTGCCGGGAACCGAGAACTGAGATCCGCTTGCTGTACACTTCCTGTTCATGGCCGTCGTCAGCTATCTCGAAGCCATCCGCCAGGGAATCTGGGAGGAAATGGAGCGCGACCCGACGGTCTTTTGCCTTGGCGAAGACATCGGCGTCTACGGCGGCGCTTTCAAAGTCACCAAAGGCTTCATTGACCGCTTCGGTTCCGAGCGCGTAATCGATACGCCGATTGCCGAATCGGCCATCATGGGCGCCGCTTTCGGTGCGGCTCTTACTGGCCTGCGTCCCGTGGCCGAATTCCAGTTCATGGACTTCATCGGCTGCGCCTTCAACCAGATCGTCAACATGGCCGCCAAGGCGCACTACCGCTGGGGAGCGCCCGCCCCGCTGGTGCTGCGCGGTCCGAGCGGCGGGAACGTGCATGGCGGGCCCTTCCATTCGCAAAATCCCGAGATGTGGTTCGTGCACGCGCCCGGGCTGAAGGTAGTCTGCCCGGCTACGGCCTACGATGCCAAGGGACTGATCAAGGCGGCGATCCGCGACTCCAATCCCGTAATTTTTTTCGAGCACAAGTATCTCTACCGAAGAATCAAGGAAGAAATTCCAAATGACGACTACGTGGTCCCGCTCGGCAAGGCCCGAGTCGTGCGCGAGGGCCATCATCTGAGCGTGATCACCTACGCCGCCATGTTGTATACGGCGCTCGAGGCTGCGGAAATCGTGAGCAAAGAGGGAATCGAGATCGAGATTCTCGACCTGCGTACGGTGTCGCCGCTCGATCGCGAAGCCATTGCCGCCACCGTGAAGAAGACCAACAAAGTCATCGTTCTTCACGAACACGCGCGCACCGGCGGGCTGGCTGGAGAGATTTCCGCGATCATTAACGAAGAGGCATTCGACGATCTCGATGGCCCCATTGTCCGGCTGACGTCGCTCGACACGCCGGTTCCGTTTTCTCCACCGCAAGAGGAGTTTTTTCTTCCCAAAGTTTCCGACCTGGTGCGCGAGGCTCGCCGGCTGCGGGCTTACTGAGAACCACGGAGACACAGAGACACGGAGGGAACCTTTTTAATGGATTCATGGGCGTGTCACCGCAGTCACCAGGAATGAAATCACGAACTCGCTTTTCTCCGTGACTCCGTGCCTCCGTGGTGAATGCGTTCTGCCGCAAGGCCCCGCGCTCTTGTTAGATACGGGAGCACCAAGCATAATTTCCCAGCAGGCTCTTTGAGGCTATGAAATGCGCAACTTCATTCTGGGGATTGTCATCACCATTCTGGTTCTGTTGATCGGCGGGCTTGGCCTTGCCCTGCTCGGCTTTTTGCCCACGCGGGCCAACACCGCGCCCCCTCCCATGGAGATCCACATCGCCATGAGCGCGCTCGATAATTCGGTGGAGCGGCATGCTCCGCGCGCGAACAATCCCGTGCCCCCCACCGACGAGAATCTGATCGAGGGCATGAAGATCTACACCATGAATTGCGCGCTTTGCCATGGTGGCATCGACCGCCAGCCTTCGGCCCTTGCGAAATCCTTCTATCCCCCGCCTCCGAACCTCATCCTTAGCCCGCTGGATGATCCGGAATGGCGCGTCTTCTACGTGATTCGCACGGGCATCCGCTATACGGGCATGCCCGCCTGGGACAAGACGCTCCCGGAGTCTGACATTTGGAAACTGACGGCATTTCTCACCCGCGTCGATAAGCTGCCACCCGCCGTGCAGGACTATTGGAAGAAGGCCAGCGGCGTGAACCCTCCCACCGGAGAAGAGGAAGGCCACGACCACAAGTAGAAAGGTTATGGAGTGACGGGCGTCTCGCCCGTCCGGGCGGGGACGCCCGGCGCTCCACTGGAAGAGCCGCTATCCAGGCGGATAGCTGAAATTGATGGTGATCACGGTTTGAGCAGCGGTGGCGTGGCCGTTCGCAGTGTAGGGCTGGAACCGCCACTGTTTGACGGCGGCAATCGCCGCCCGGCCCAAAAGAAAATATCCACGAACCAGTTTCAGATCCTCGACGCTGCCATCGCGCCCAATCACCGCCTGCAGCACCACCGGCCCGTGAAGTTTCTGCGCCAGGGCTTCGGGAGGATAGACCGGATTCACGGTGTGCACCAGCAGGGCTCGAGCTGCCTGTTCGCTCACCACAACCGGCTCACTAGATTGCCGAATTGCTGGTTGCGCCGGCGACACGGAGACCGGGAGCAACGCCGGATTCACCGCAACCTCCACCGGCCGTTCCATCGGCTCGGAGTTTCTCATGCTTTCTGGAATCGCCACTCGTTCCCTGCGGATGGGCGCCGCGCCTTGACGGTCCAAGACGGGCTCGGGCAGCGCTAAGTCCGGAGCCTTGGGCAGGCCTATGCGCGCTTCCGGCAGCGTCGACTCCGTGGCAACTACGGCCAGCGACGGTGTCTGCGCATCGGAACTAGCGGCATCTCGGCTGAAGTACTCATCCTGCCGCGGGTAATCGCCGGCGGGGCCTGCGGGCAGCGCGCCCGTCTTGTTCGTGTGGAAAAGCGCCGCGACCGATTCCCGCAAAACCCGGAACCTTCCCTCCGGCGTCCGCGACAAAAATTCGATGGCGCCGCGCGATCGCCATAGGCAAAATGCCGCCGCCAACACAAGCACTGCCGCACAGGCTCCGCGGAAAACTAGCGCATGGCCGCGCCTTCGTGGTTCTTCTTCATTTCTCCCAATGTCTTTCTCAATGTCTCTCTTAATGTCGCGGCTGCCAATACGCCCCGCGGGGCTCCCCTCCCAGAAATTGGCGAGCTGTTCCTGATGACTGCGCTCTGGCGCATCACCGCCCACGGAAGTTGTGCTGGGGCTTTCGTGGCTGCCGCTGGCTTCGCCTGCTGGCCCCGCCGTGTCCTCTGCGCGCAAGGGTTGCATCTGCGCGGACGCTTTGGCCAGCACCGCGTCGGCTTCCTCAGGGGAAATTGGACGATAGATAAGAAAATCGAGCCGGTTGTCGCGCAGTTCCGCTGGCCTCGGCTCATGATCGACGATGGCGATGGCCACGGTGTCGCCGTTCGACACCGACTCCCGAGTACGCTTCAACAGGAAGCTCGCCTCCGGTTGGTCAGCCCAGTCCGCGATCACGCATGAAAAGTTCTGCTTCGTGCCTTTTTCGATGGCCGAAAAGATGTCCGCACCGACTTCAACGCGAATCCCCGCACTCTCGCAGGCCGCCGTGACGGCAGCATTCGTCTCGGTGCTTTTTGAGAACAATAGGGCGCGGAAAGCCATCGCGGCAATAGCTTATCCGGTTTCTCATTACCACAACAGGTAACCAGCGTGTAGTCGGCGGGCGGAATCTGGCCATCGGTTCGATAAGCAATGTGTGACTTTCGTAACCAGCCGCCTGTCCCGCTCTGACAATGTCAGATCTCAGCCCACTCTCCGGATAACTCATGGCGAAGCTTCTGTTGCATTTCCTGCTGCCGGTCCTGCATTTTCCGCTGCAGATCCTGCAGCTTCTCATCGATACATTTCAAGTCCATATCTTTCGAGTGCAATGTTTGCTGTACCTTCTCCATGATGGCCGGAGTTATGCGAGCGATCTCATCTCCGGCCCGGTTGATGGCTTGCTCGGTCTCGGCGGTGATGTCGGGAACGTCAAAGCTGTCTTCCCGCAGGCTGCCGGAATCCTTCTTCTCGGGAAGAGTCAGGGTCAGGTTCTGCTCTTTCTTCTCGCGCATAACGGTCACGGCCGCCGCGCGGCTCGGCGATGACCGCAGAGCGTGCGTAAAGTCGGAAGTATCGTGGACGGGCTGGTTGTTGACCTTGACCACCACATCCCCGGCACGAAACCCGGCTTTTTCCCCGCGACTGCCTTTTTCCACCGAGCGCACCAGCACGCCGTTGCCGCCCTTGACGCCAAAAAATTCTCCCAGCTGCGGAGTGATGTTTTCGACCATCAGCCCGCTGCGCAGCCCGGAGTGAACTACCACCACGGAGACGGGGAGGTCGAAGTCGGGGAGCGTCGGCATCTGCGGTGGCTTCGGCATCTCCGGCATCTGCCATGTCATCGACTTGTGCCTGTCGGCAAGCTGCACTTTGATGGTCATGGGCTGGCCGTCGCGGCTGATGCCGAGATTCACCACTCGGCCTGGCGGAGTTTCCTTAATCATCCGGCGCAATTGGGCAGCGCTCTCCACCGCCGTACCGTTAAGGCTCACGATCACGTCATGCTCGTGCAGCCCGGCTTTTCCGGCGGGAGCGTCCTGATCGACCATCGTGACCTCGGCTCCGTGCTCTTCCTTGAGTTTCAATTCTCCGAGGCGCTCGGGAGAAACGTCGGCAATGTCCACTCCGAGATACGACGACCCGCCGCCGCTCTCCTCCGATCCGTAACCCCAGCTTTCGCCCGTGTCCCCGTGCGGCGACTCCGCGGGTTGCGCGCTGGCCGCCAGCGTCAAAAGAACCATGCAAAGCAGGAAGCGATGGATCATAAGCCCCTCCCGAATAACCTGTCGTTGGTCGTTAGTCGTTGGTCGTTGGCAAACGCTCGTAACCAGATGCGATTTCCGAACGACTAACGACTAGCGACCGTTCCTAGCGACCGATGCGGCGAAAGTTGACATTGCCCGAATTCGTGCGGACCTTCAGCACCGGGCCGCCGCCGTTGAGTTGGCCCTCCGCGGTCACCGTTTTCGGTCCCCACGGTCCGCCTTCCGTCGACACATGAATATCGGAGAAGTCGCTGCGGATCGTGTGGCCATTGGCGATTTCGACTTCCGCCCTTATGGAGATCGGCAGATCGTTCGCAAGATAGACGGTGACGTCGCCGGCTGAGGTTTCCAGCGTGGAATTGTTGCGGCCGCCGTTCGACGACAGCAGTTTCACAATGATTCCCCCAGCCGCAGTTTCGGCCTGCACCGAGGTCGCGCCGTCCAATTGAATGCTGCCTCCTCCGGTCTGGGCCCGAACCCGTCCTTTCGCGGAAGCCAGCCGGATGCTGCCCGCGCCCGTCTGAATTTCCGCCGGACCTCCGATCTCGCCCAGGTCGACGCTCCCGCCGCCGGTCGTGGCTTTCACCGTTCCGCTGCACTTGTCCACGCGAATACTGCCTGCGCTCGTCTCCAGCACCGCGCCTTGCAACCCGGAAAGGACGACTACGCTTCCCCCGCCGCTTTCCGCCTTGATGTCGCCCTTGGCCGACGCAATCTTGATGTTTCCTCCGCCCGTCTGCAGAGTTACGTTGCCTTGCACGCTGCCAACTTCGATCGTGCCGCCGCCGGTTTCCGCCGTCACCTCGCCGCCAATATCATCCACGTGAAGATTCCCGCCGCCACTGCTGAGCTCCGCACGTCCGGCAATTCCGGTTGCGGTAACGTTGCCGCCTCCGGTCTCAATCTTGGCGAAGTCCAGGTTCCGCGGCACATTGATGACGAACTCATCGGAGCATCTGCGATCGCGCCCGCCCGACTCGGCCACCATCCACGCCGTGTCTCCTTTTACAGATGTGTTGACCCTATAGGACTCAAATTCGCGGCGGGCCTTCTCTTCTGAAGACGTATAAGCGCGACGATGAATAACGTATGAGATCCCCGCCTGCGATCCACCCTGGACCTTTACCGAACCCGAGGCTAGTTTTACCCGGAAGTTCTTCGCCGTACCGATGGTCCCGGTCGTTTCCTGGACCCAGTTGCTGCCTTCGCGATAGACCCGTGTTTCCTGGCCCAGAGCCAGAGTTGCCAGCACGGCCACCAATACCGCGATGCCGGCGAGTTTGATTGCTTGCTTCAAATGAATGTTCTCCTCACCTCTATTTGGTGGAGAGCCGGGCGTCCCCGCCCGGCTGGACGGGCGAGACGCCCGTCCCTCCATTAATCCATCTCCGGCATCTGCGCCAGCATCGTACGAGCCTGCGAACGAATCGAGACGTTCTGATCCGTCTGCGACAACCGGGTCAGCACCGATCGAACATTGCTGTCCGTCTTCATCGGTTCCACTAACCGCAAGGCCTGCATCCGAACGCCGGAGTTCGTATCGTTGATCAGCGCCCGCAAAACTCCATCCCGTACTCGCGCATCCTGCCGCACAAAACTACTCAGCCCATCCAGGGCCTTCAAGCGCACACCCGGATTGGTATCGTTCTGCAGCGCATACATCAGCGCTTCGCGCACACGCGTGTCGTCGGGAGCCTGGGTGAGCAGATCCACCGAGTCCATGCGCACTCCGGAGTTGTAATTGTTGCGCGCCGCGAACAACAGCAACTGCTGGATGCGCTGGTCGTTCAGCGAACCTTGCGCTTCCTGGGTCACAACCGTGTCGTACTTGATGTTCACCTGATTCGATCCCGGCTCCTGCGTCACCGAGCGGATGCCCGCGATCGACGACTCCGCCGGTTGCGTGAGGGGCAAATTGCCGCTGGCCGTGTCGATCACCGCAGTATTGCCGGCGCGCGTGGAAAGGAAGTTGTAAGTGGCGCCAATGCCTCCGCCAAATCCCACGATGAAAATCGCCGCCGCCAGCGCTGGTGCCATGCGAATCTGCCGCAGCCAAGCTCCCGGCTCAAAAATCAGGCGCTGCCAGAAGCCTCCCGGCTGCGTCGTTTCCAGCGCTTCCTGCAGCCGCATGCGCGACGCCGCCAGCAGGTTCGGAGCCGGCTCCGCCACCGGGTTTTCCGAAAGCGTGGCGTGAAACTTGCGCGTCGCTTTCAACTCAGTGGCGCACTCCGGACACCGCCCCAGATGCTGCTCTACCTCATACCTGGCATCGTCTTCCAGTTCGTTGTACACATAGAACAGAATGTTCTGCCGTACCCAATCACATTTCATTTTCGTATCCCTTCGCGGGAAGTAATTCCGATCTCATCGCATCTCCGCCAGCGCGCTGCGCAGTTTTTGCGTTGCGCGAAACAGCGTATTCTTTGCCGTCTCTTCCGTCGTATTCAGCATCTCGCCCACGGTGCGCAACTTCAGCCCGTGATAGTGCTTCAACTCAAACACCATCCGCTCGCGAGGCGTTAGCCGGGTCAATGCCGCCCCGATCTTCCGTCCCAGTTCCCGCCGCATCAAGTCGCGTTCCGGATTGGCTCCTGAGCGCGCGTCGGCAAACTGCTCCAGCCGGCTGTACTCTTCGCCGGACGCATCCACTGCCACCGGAGCGTCTTCCTTGCGCACATTCCGTTTTCGCAGATGATCGAGGCAGAGATTGGTAACGATGCGGTAGATCCAGGTGTAGAACGAACACTCGAACCGGAAACTGCCCAGATTCTTGTAGGCCTTGAGGAAAGCCTCCTGATAAACATCCTGGGCGTCCGACTCCGACCCCGTCAGGTGCAACGCCAGGCGCAGCACCGGCTGGTCGTAATGACGCACCAGGACCTCGAAGGCCGCGCGGTTTCCCTGCTGCGCCTCCCGGATCAGGCTCGTGTCGTCAATGCGGTTGCTGTGCGCTGCCAAGGAGCCCCTCAGATTCCAAGATGACGTGGGGTTCTGGTTGCCGCTGTCCTGTGCCGCCCGCCTCGGACGGGAAATCTCGCCAACCGGAATTGCGACTGCGTAAGAATCGGCCGGCATCGTCTATCTCGGTTCCCCTACAAGTGGTCCTATCCTAAGTTCTTGCCTTGCACAGAGAGAGACGGGGCAGCAACCCAAACGTTAGCAGATTATCAGGAGTTGGCCCTTGATTTGCTAGACAGCTGGGTTGTGTGGGGACGGGCGCCTCGCCCGTCCAGCCGAGCGAAGCTCGGCAGCCGCCCGTGGCCACAAGGATTCCGGGCCTGCGACCAGAGGTTAAAGCTTCAGCCGCATTTCGTTCGTAGCCTCGAACCCCAGCTTTTCATACAAGGGCCGCCCCTCGGCACTGGCATGCAGATTCACGGCGCGAAAGCCCCGCTGTTTGAGCCACTCCAGGATGGTCACCATGACTTGCCGCGCGATTCCCCGCTTGCGGAATTCCGGCTCCGTGTACACGTTCAGGATCACCGCCCGCTCGGTGCAAGGGTCCCTGGGATTCGCCGGCCATGGACCGATCAGCACGCCACCGCCGCCGGCGACGCGGCCCGAGCCATCCACCGCGAGCCAATGGCGATACGAGCCATCCGCCAGAGCCTGCGCCAGCCACGGCCTGGCAACCTCCACCATCCGATCGAGTTCTTCGACCGTGCCTTCCCCCATATCGCGGAACATCGACCGCCGGTGATGAAGAATGATCGCCGACTCGTCCGGCGCCGCTTCTCGAATTTTGATCTCAGCCCGCGTCATTTTCGTTCCGTGTCTTCGAGGGTTTCAAAAGGTACAATAAACGCAGGGTTACCGCCGAGGCTAGCTGGATTCCATGTACGAATTGACCGTAGAAGACACATTCGCCGCTGGGCACTACCTGCGCAACTACAAGGGTAAGTGCGAGAACCCGCACGGCCACAATTATAAGATTCGTGTGACCCTCGCCGGCACGGAACTCGACAAGGCCGGTCTGCTGCTCGATTTCAAAGATTTGAAAGAAGTCATGAAGCACGCCATCGATCGTCTCGACCATCAGATGATCAACGATATCGAACCCTTCACCGTACTGAACCCGTCCGCCGAAAATCTCGCCAAGTATTTCTACGACGAGACCAACACGCGCTTAAGCACGGTCACTAACGGCAGAGTTCGAGTGAAGGACGTGACGGTCTTCGAAACCGACACAACGACAGCCAGGTATTCGGAATAGCGTGCAACGGTTTACCTGAAGGCTGATGACTCCCCATGCAAGTCACAGAGATCTATAGATCGCTCCAGGGCGAATCCACTCACGCTGGTCTTGCCTGCGTGTTCGTCCGTCTAACTGGATGCAACCTGCGCTGCTCCTGGTGCGACAGCGAGTTCAGTTTTTCGGATGGGAAAAAGATGGAGCTGCGGGAAGTGCTCACCGAAGTCGCCCGTCTGAGCCCCAACGGCGGACTGGTCGAAATCACCGGCGGCGAACCCATGTTGCAGGAGCGCGAAGTCATCCCGCTGATGGAGCAACTTCTCGACGCCGACTACCAGGTGTTGCTTGAAACCAGCGGCGAACGCCCCCTGGCGCGGGTTCCGAAGCAGGTCGTGAAGATCGTCGATGTGAAGTGTCCGCACTCCGGCGAATCCAACACCTTCGCGCTCGAGAACCTGAAGGCACTGCGGCCGCACGATGAACTCAAGTTCGTCTTGACCGACCGCACCGACTACGAATTCGCCCGCGACTTCGTGCTGCATCACGGACTGGCCGAGCGCGTTCACGCCATTTTATTTTCGCCGGCATTCGACAAAACGGCATCCGGCTCGCGAGACACTTCGCATTGTCGACTCGACCCGCAGGACCTCGCCCAATGGATCCTCGCCGACAACGTTCCCGCGCGCCTCAGCCTGCAAATCCACAAACTGATCTGGGATCCCGCCGCCAAAGGCGTGTAGCGCGGACACTTGTGCGGACACACCTGTCCCGTGTGGGACGGGCATTTCTGCCCGCCCGGCCGCAGGCTGTCGCCCCATCCATTCAACTGGCATAAAATTAGTAGAACCCTGATGCCATCTAACGCTCCAACCCCTCGCTCCCGCGCTGTAGTGCTGCTCAGTGGCGGCATGGACTCCTGCGTCTGCGCGACCCTTGCCGCCAGCGATCACCAGGCCGCGGCCGTGCACGTAAGCTATGGACAACGTACCGAAAACCGCGAGCGCCGTTCGTTTGAAGCCATATGCGACCGTCTGGGCATCCGCGACCGCCTCCTCGTGCGCAACGAGGCCTTGCGTGCGATCGGAGGCTCTGCCTTAACCGATGCCGCCATCGCCGTTCCCGAATCCCACGCTCTCGGAACCGGCGTCCCTGTTACCTACGTGCCATTCCGCAACGCCCACTTCCTGGCGGTGGCGGTCAGTTGGGCCGAAGTCCTGGGTGCCGAAAAAGTCTACATTGGCGCGGTCGAGCCCGACAGTTCCGGCTATCCCGATTGCCGTCCCGCCTACTATCGTGCCTTCAACGAGGTTGTGAAAACGGGGACAAAAGACGGAGCCATCCAGGTCGTAACGCCCCTGATTGCCATGCGCAAACGTGACATTGTGACGCTCGGCCTTGAACTGGGTGCGCCCTTCGATTTAACGTGGTCATGCTATCAGCGTCAGGATCGCGCCTGCGGTGTCTGCGAC
>JBAVVP010000468.1:0-2083 GCA_049697355.1 Terriglobales bacterium | reverse complement strand
GGCGAGTAGTCTGGACGGCCGCTTTTGATGAGCTGATTTTGTTTTTTGATCGTTAGGAAGAGACGTAATCCCCCAACTGAGCCGTCCACGGTCGCGATCCGCAATGGCCGCTCAACGTATGCGCCGTGACAAGGCGGCGCTTTCCAGTGGGTGCGATGCTCCACCCGGCAACCGCTCCAGCCGGAAGCAACCGGAGCAGTCATGGAGGTGACGAAGTGGCTGACCCAAATCTGATCGAGCACTGTGGGAACAAGATCGTTTCATGCCGGAGCGCTTGGTCGACGTCGAGAGGCAGGGCGCGGACTTGCTGCACACGTAACATGGCTGGCATTGCGCTGCATCGTGGAGAACAGTGCCTCCTGCCACGCTGGTAGGCCCTTGCTATCTTCGCGATGCAACACGGTTTCATGGCCTACGAAATACGTCACATCGCTAAGATCGACTGCGCATCCGTCGGCCTTACTGGAAGCCAGGAGAGTGGGGTACGTCGGGGCGTTCCATGAAGCCATAGCGAGGTTCCGCGCGCCAGAAATTCGGCGCGACTTCGACGGCGGTAAGGCGCTCGGCATTTCTGACCCAAGGAACCGGGAGGAAGTTCACGGCCAAGACGAAGAGCTGCTGCTCGGGGACGCCCATACACATGCTCTCTTTCGAACCGAAAGCCAGTCTTTTCTTGGCGCGCGCCGCGGTTGGCTAAAGGGTCAACGCGGGGGATCCCCTGTCATCGACTTGTCCGTCGCCCCTCGGGGACTTTCGGCTCTGAGGCAAGCGATCCCAGCCTCCCTCTCACGCTCCTTCCAGCAAGGCGGCCTCGTCAGGATCTTCGCTCCGCCCGCGATAGGTGAGGTCGAGCAGAAGGGCCGAGATTCCAGCGACCACAAGAGCTGCAGCGAACAGCTCGTAGGCGTCCTGTGGGGACCAGCCCGCGCGGAGCAGGTAGCCGGTGAAGATCGGCGCCAGGATCGCGACACCGCGACCGAACCCGATCATCAGGCCGACACCCGCACCGCGCAGAAAAATACGCTGGCTCAGGTCTGCGAGGTCTTCTGCACCGCCTCGATCTGTTTTTTTACCGGCTCGAAAGCGGCAGTGAACACGGCAGTGGTCAATTGGGCAATGTGCTGGCTATCGCTGACAGCGGCTTCAACCCCTTCTTTGATCAGCCGCTGCTGTAATTCCATGAACTCTGTCGGGCTTTTCACTGCGGCCAGCGCCTGCATCGCAGCGGTTAGGTTCTTCGCATTCTTTGATGCCAATTCCTGATACGCCTTGGTCAACTCCTGAACGGCGGCTCTCAAGGCGTTGCCGCTCTCGGTCAGAGCATCGGCGCTGCCTTTCATGATCTTCTCTGCCGCCTGGCCGCTCTTGGTTAGCGCCTCGGCACTGGCTTCGGCGATCTGCTCACTGGGTTGTTTGGCCATGGCTGGAAATCCTTCAGAAATGGGCCCCGGTCGCATCTTACCCTGGGAGTTGGTCGAGCTCGCGCCCGAAATAGGCGTTGCAGTCGTCGATAGGCAATCGAGAAAGGGGCGGCTGAGGTGTTATCAGGCTCTGAAAGGGTGTTCCATAAACAGCTCTAAGAAACTTCTCGATCGCGGGCTGACCCTTGAGAAGCTCAAGCGCGAAGGCGATGGCGTCGAACGAGTTTTGCTCAAGGGTCAGCGCATTGAACGTCTTGTGTCTCTTGTCGAATTCCCAAAGCTCCTGGTGGGCTGCACGAACCTCGATGCAAGAAAGTCATGCATCCAATGCAATCAGGTTCCGCGTGCCTTGAGAAAAGACGTTGGTGGGCCTGCGGGCAGCGGCTAAGGAGACGCCCAGCATCGACCAGCGGCATCCTGGCCTCGGGCGGCAGCGTGGAGGGAGTGCTGATCGAAGACGTCGCCCCGGAGCACCTCAAGGCCCGGTGCAGGCTGCAGTGCGGCGGGGTTGCGTGCGAAGGCGCAAACGGCATATCCAGCAGCCAGCGCCTGCGCTACGAATTCGCGCCCCTGCGGGCCGGTGGAGCCGATGACGAGGATTTTCATGATCCAAAGTCTATCCCGCCGCAGAAAAGTCCTCAAATCCCTTGCGTGTGGACCGG
>JBAVVP010000467.1:0-6649 GCA_049697355.1 Terriglobales bacterium | reverse complement strand
TTGCCAGTATCGAGACCCAGCACTGCGGCGGGAACCATGCCGAAGTTCGAGAGCGCGGAATAGCGTCCGCCGATGGAGGGCAGGCCATAAAAGATATGGCGGAAGCGGTCGCGCTCGGCTACCAACTGCATTTTCGAGCCGGGATCGGTGATGGCGATAAAGCGGCTGCCCGCCTGGTCTTTGTCCGTGCTTACGGTATGCTGCACGCGCTCAAAGAAATACTGCTTGTAGATGTTCGGTTCGAGCGTGCTGCCGGATTTGCTGGAGACGATGAAGAGCGTTTTGGCGAGATCAATCTTCTTCTCGATGCTCCGGATTTGCGCCGGATCGGTCGAGTCGAGTATGTGCAGGCGCGGGAAGCCTGCCGTTTGCGGGAAGGTCAGCGCCAGCACTTCCGGACAAAGACTGGATCCGCCCATGCCGAGCAACAGAATATCGGAGAATCCGCCGCTTTTGACCTCATCGGCCAGCGCTTTCAGCTTCGCTGCGTTGGCAAGTTGTTCGTCGGTGACGCCGAGCCATCCCAGCCACTTGGCCTCGTCGTCGTTGGTCCAGAGGGAGGCGTCCTGCTGCCAGAGGCGTCTTACTTTTCCCGATGCGCGCCAGTCGTTAAGGTTTTTTTTTACCGCCGCATCGAGATCGGCTGGCAGCGACGCGCTCTGCTGATTGATCTGGGGCGTAGACGATCGCTTCGTATTCTTTTCGACCGCAGCCAGCAGCAGGTCGAAGGCGTCGGCAAATAGCTTTACGCCGTCGGCCGTCAGCTTGTCGGTCACATCTTTCATGACGATGCCAACGCCGGCGAGATCAGCCATCGTCTTCCGCGCCTCGTCCAGGTTTTCGGTCAGACTCTGCCGTGGCTTGCCGTGATCGCGGAAGGCGTCGAGGGTTGCTGGAGGAACGGTATTGACAGTGTCCGGGCCGATCAATTCCTCGATATAAAGCACGTCGCGGTAGTTTGGATTTTTTGTGCTCGTGCTCGCCCAGAGCACGCGTTGTGTCTGTGCGCCCTTGGCGGCCAGCACCTTCCAGCGCGGAGAAGAAAAGATGCGCTGGTAGGCTTCGTAGGTAAGTTTGCCATTCGCGATCGCAACTTTGCCGAGGATCGACTGCAACTTCGCTTTGCGGGCCGCGTCGGCTTCCTTCTTCAGTTGGTCGCCCACGAGCGAGTCGACCAGCGAATCGATGCGGCTGATGAAAAAGCTCGCGACGCTCGCCATCTTGCTGACATCGCCGCCGCTGGCAGCGAATTTCTCCACGCCGTCGATGAATGCCGCCGCAACTTGCTCATACACCCCCTGCGCGAACAGCAGCGTCACGTTGACGTTGATGCCTTCGCCGATCAACTGGCGAAATGCCGGAATGCCTTCGGGCGTTCCCGGCACCTTGATCATCACGTTTTCGCGGGCCACGCTCTTCCACAGCCTGCGCGCTTCTTCGATGGTGCCGTTGGTGTCGCGGGCCAAATACGGCGAGACTTCGAGGCTCACGTAGCCATCGCGCTTTTTCGTACTCAGGTAAACGGGACGCAGCAGGTCGGCCGCATCCTGAATATCGCGAATCGCCAGCAGTTCATAACGGCCCTTGGCGTCGAGGTCGGCGCGGCCGGCGAGCGAGTCCAGAAAATCCTGATACTGGGTCGAGCCCGCAATCGCCTTTTCGAAAATCGAGGGGTTCGAAGTCATCCCGCGCAGGCCGTCTTCGGTAATCAGGCGCTGCAGTTCGCCGGCCTTTAGCAGGTCGCGGCGAATGTAGTCGAGCCAGATGGATTGGCCGAAGGTTTGAAGCTGGGTGAGAGGGTTCGCGGCCTTTGCGGCTTCGAGCGTGCTGACTGGATTCATAACCATCTCCTACTGAGCCAAGCGCAGAATAATGGCCTGACGTTAATAAAGCGTTACGACCATGTTAGATCTGGTTTCGTAAATGCCCTTCAGCGCGGAGGGCACGTACCCCAGGGGCTAAAGCCCGCATTTCTTTGATCCCCAACGGCACGGCTGAAGCCGTGCCCTACCTAAACCAATTTATGAGCCCAATTCTACTTCCCAAGTTGCTCGCGCGCTGCTTGAACTACGGCGTCTGCCGTGAAGCCGAACTTCTTCTGCAAATCTTTGAGCGGGGCGGACGCTCCAAACGTCTTCATGCCGATGATGCGTCCTTTCGCTCCCGCATGTTGCCTCCATCCGAAGGTCGAAGCCATCTCGACCGCGACTCGCGCCGTGACCTCGGGCGGAAGCACCTCATCGCGGTAACTCTGGTTCTGACGTTCGAACAAATCCCAGGAAGGCATGCTGACGACTCGCGCCCGGATGCCTTCCGCCTTCAGTTTTTCGTAGGCGTCGATGCAGAGATACACCTCGCTGCCAGTGGCCATCAGGATGACCTGTGGCTTGCCACCTTCGGCGTCGGCCAGGATATAGGCGCCGCGCGCCACGCCCGCGGCGGAACCGTATTTCGTGCGATCGAAGGTCGGCAGGGCTTGCCGCGTGAGCGCCAGCGCCACCGGTTCCTTCTTTAGATGCATGATGATCTTCCACGCTTCGACCACTTCGTTGGCGTCGGCCGGACGCAGCGTGATCAGGCCCGGAACCGCTCGCAGAGTGATCAGTTGCTCGATGGGCTGGTGCGTGGGCCCGTCTTCACCGACTCCGATGGAATCGTGGGTGAAGATCCAGATCGAGGGAACTTCCATGACGGCCGAGAGGCGAATCGGCATCTTCATGTAGTCGCTGAAAATCAGGAACGTCGAGCCGTAAGCGCGGATGTTGGATAGCGACATCCCGTTGACGATCGCGCCCATGGCGTGTTCGCGAATGCCGAAGTGGAAGTTGCGCGCGTTGTACTGGCCGGCTTCGAAATCGCCGGCGCCATCGAAGGTGAGCCGCGTCTTTGTCGAGGGATACAAGTCAGCCGAGCCACCCATGAGCCAGGGATGGTTCTTCGCAATCGCATTCAGAACTTTGCCCGACGAATCGCGGGTCGCCAGTCCCTTGGCGTCGGCGGCGAAAGTGGGCAAGTCCTTGTCCCATCCGTCGGGAGGCTGCCCGCGGCGCATGCTTTCGAGTTGAATCGCCAAGTCAGCATGCTGCTTGCTGTACTCGCTGACCATCGCGTTCCACTCATCGCTCAATTGCCGCCCGCGCTTGCCCATGACGTCGCGGAAGTTTTCGCGCACTCCATCCGGAACCAGGAACTTCGCGTCTTCTGGCCAGCCGTAGGCACGCTTTGTCAGTTTGACCTCTTCTTCGCCGAGCGCTTCACCGTGGGCTTCACGGGTGTCCTGGCGGTGCGGGGAGCCGAAGCCGATGTGGCTGTCGACGATGATCAGCTTCGGACGATCCTTCACGCGGAGCGCAGTAGTGTAGGCATCGGCCAACGCCACCAAGTCGTTGGCATCGTGCACATGCTGGACGTCCCAACCATAAGCTGTGAACCGGGCGGCCACATTTTCGTCGTAAGCGAGATCGGTGTTGCCCTCGATCGTGATCTTGTTGTTGTCGTAAATCCAGCACAGGTTCGAAAGCTTCAGATGTCCGGCCGTCGACGCGGCTTCCGACGAAATTCCTTCCATCATGTCGCCGTCGCCGCAAATCGCCCAGACGTTGTAGTTGAACAGCTCGAATCCCGGGCGATTGAAATGCTCCCCCAGCCAGCGCTCGGCGATGGCCATGCCGACGCTGTTGGCGACGCCCTGGCCGAGCGGCCCGGTGGTGGTCTCGACACCCGTGGTCAATCCGTATTCGGGATGCCCCGGCGTCTTGCTGCCAAGCTGCCGGAAATTCTTGATCTCGTCGAGCGACAGTGCGGGCGTTGAAAGAACTTCGCCCTCCGGACTCACTTCGCGCACGCCCGCCAGATGGAGCAACGAATAGAGCAGCATGGAGGCGTGCCCATTGGAGAGCACGAAGCGGTCGCGATTCGGCCAGATAGGATTTTCCGGGTCATAGCGCAGAAACCGCTGCCACAGGCAGTAGGCGACGGGAGCCAAGCCCATCGGCGCTCCCGGATGTCCTGAGTTCGCCTTCTGCACGGCGTCCATCGAAAGGGTGCGAATTGTATTGATACATAACTGATCGAGCTGGGTACCGGTGGCGACCGCCTGATCACTGACAGCCATCAATTCTCTCCTCGCAAATTGCCTTACCCTGCTTAGATGAAATTCACCCCAAATGGATACATACGCCCCGGCCGCCCCCAAGTTTACATCGCGCTCGAGATGCCCGATGAGGCACGGGAGGACGAAGTTTCAATTTTACACTGGCGAGAATTTAGCGAGGGGCGTCCGATTTCCGGGTAGTGTCGCAGTCTGGAAACGAAGCGAGTCAAACGGGAACCTACGATATGCCTGAAGGAATGTCCTGACACGAATCTGGCTTTCACCGCAGGGTGCTAAGGAGCGATGCGGCCTGCGATCATAGCAAGGTAGGGGTCCTTCGACTCCGCCAGGACTTCACTTCGTGAAGTCCTGGCTCCGCTCAGGATGACAGTTCCTGATGATGCCAGGCGAATTTCAGGTGAGAAAGAGTTTGTCCTGGCTGATGCGGTGTTGCAGAGTCGATGCCAGTTGGTCCACGTCCCCGGCGGAAAGGTGCATCACTTCAGGGTCAAGCAGCGGGATGCGGTTGGTTCCTACGGCATCGCGCCGCACTTGAATCAGTAAAGCCTGCAGCGCCTGGGCATCGTATTTTTGCGGAGTCATGCGGATCAAGTCCTGCAGCGCGGCTCCGACCGACATGCGTTCGCGGTAGGGACGCTCGCTGGTCATGGCGTCAAAGGTCTCGGCCAGGGCCACGATGCGCACGGGTTGCGGAATCTCGTCCCCATGCAAGCCGTCGGGGTATCCCGACCCGTCGGCGCGCTCATGGTGCCAACGCACGATTTCTGGAATCTGCGGCCAGGGAAATTGCACCTGGCTGACGATCTGATGTCCGACAACCGTGTGGTCGCGCATCTCGCGGGATTCTTCCGCGTCGAGCTGCGCAGGTTTTCCCAACAGCCGCTTATCGACGGCAACCATGCCAATGTCGTGCAGATAGGCCGCCGACCGCAACGACCCAACCTCGTTCGGGCCCATCCCCAGCGCCTCGCCGATCGCCTGGGAGTAGCGGCCCACCCGCAGCGAGTGGCCGTGGATGTTGACGTGTTTGACGTCGATGGCGGTGGCAAAAGCCTCGAGCGCGTTGTCGTAGAACCCGTGCAGCGAGGCCAGCAGCCGCAGGTTTTCGGAGACCCGTTGTGCCAGCGTCTGGCCGAGAGTGTGGTTCTGAATGGCCAGCGCCACGTAGTGACTGAGCATTTCAAACGCGTCGAGCGCGTCTTCTTCGTACACGGCTTCGCCGGGACGGCGTCCCAGGGCGATCAGGCCGGCGAGCTTTCCCCGGACTTTCAGCGGGCAAATGCACTTAAACAGTTCGGGCGCGACGTTGCCATTCGAACTCAGAAAGACGTCGTAGGTGGAACTGTTGAGCAGCACCGGGCCGGCGGCCGCGGTCAGGGTGTGCACGTGGCGGGGAAGCAGGGGAATCAGCGACGGTTCGGGCAGCAGCGCGAAACCTTGCGCATCGACCGAAGTCAGCAGGGAAGGCCGCTCGCCGAACGAAAACAGCACGGCCTCCTGCGCGCCGGCCGCTTCCATCACCGCGCTCAGCATGGCGTGAGCGGTTTGGCGGAAGTCGCGGTCCGCTGTTAGTTCGGGCCCCAAATCCGCCAGCGCTTCGACTGTTCGTAACAGCTTCTTTAAATTGGTTCCCTGCAATCCTCTTGCGGAGGCGCCTGCGAGAAACCAGAGCGATACCAGCGTAGCATCGCTCCGCAGCCCGATTGTTAGTTAGTTTGGTGCGGCAGGAAATCGGGTCATGGGTGATGCTGACTTCGCGGCGGCTGCCGAGCTTCGCTCGGCTTGGACGGGCGAGGGCGCCCGTCCCCACACAATCACACAATCACACAATCTAGACTCCGACGGGGAAGGGCTTGGTGTGAGTTTCCGATCCTACCGACAGTCCGGCGAACCGGCCCTGCAACAGCGACATCATCCCTGTGACCCAGTAGCCGATCACGAACAGCACCAGGAAGGGAACGGTAAAGTAATTTTCGTTGTCGATGGCGTAGAAGATCGCCAGCGCGAAATAAGTTCCGATCAGCAGTTCAATCCACGGAACCCATCCCAGGCGCTTGCGGTATTTTTTCGCGCCGACCTTGTCCTTCTTCGATTCGACGCGGTACTTGGGAGTGCGGGCGAAGGCGGTCTGCTTGCCCACCAGCGCTTCCAGCACGGCAATCGTATTGGTGACCGTCAGCCCGATCCCCAGAGCCATTAGCAGTGGCAGGTAGAGCAGAGAGCGCAGCCAGCTTTTCGGGAACAGTTCTTTCTGCGAAACCAGATAGAAGCTCGAGATCGAGAAGGTCGAAGCCATGAACAGGGGCAGGTCGATATAGAGCATCTGGAACCATCCCTGGTAGGAACGAATGAGCATCGCAGGCATCAGCAAAGCCGAGAGCACGATCATCAGCGGATAGCTGAGGTTTGCGGTCAGGTGATACCAGGCTTCGATTTTCTGGTGTCGCGAGGCGTCGCTCCCGAGCACCCGTGGCAGTATTTTCTTGGAAACTTGGATCAGCCCCTTGGCCCAGCGCGCCTGCTGCGTCTTGAAGG
>JBAVVP010000466.1:0-4981 GCA_049697355.1 Terriglobales bacterium | reverse complement strand
ATCGTCCCCTATGGAAGCCATTGATAATAATAGGTTTTTCTACGTAAGTCAATAGAAAAATGGGCCCCTCTCCGTCAAATTTACTATCCCCTTTGTGCACAGCCACTTGCGGTTTAGCGTTCAGAAGGAGCCGGGTCAGGCGTAATCGGCCAAGCACGAAGCCTTCACGATGTTGCGCAAAAGTGAAAGCCACTGATTTTAGGTAGCTTGCGGTATTGAATAGCGAGAAGCCCGATACAAACGCAACCTGCTGGTGAACGGTGAACTTCCAGCCGATAGCACCAGGAAGGGCACCAGGCGTCGTCTGGGGAAAGGCGTCCCTGGCACGACAGTGACCGGAGTAACCGGAAGACTGGGCCATGGCGTTGACCACGGAATCTCATAGACTTAGAGTGCGAGTGGGGGTGTTCCGATGGACCAACCGGGGACTGGCGATCTCTGCCTGGACCAAGCACCCGCAAAGGCGGCTTCCCCGGGTTTTCACCACGATCCGCCACGGGAACGACGGGGAGTAGGCAAAAACCGATCAAAAGAGTGATTCAAGTATGGGCTTGAAGTCTCTACTACTGAGTTCCGACGAAAAGACGGTGCGCGTCCTGCGCCGGGTTCTCAGCGACCTGGAAATTGACGTGGAGCATTGCACAGCCGTGGACCAGGCCATTCGCCGCATCACCCGCCAGCGCTTCGAAGCCATCATCGCGGATGGAGCGAATGTAGAGGATGCGGGCAGCGTGTTGCGAGGGGCCAAAGCCGCTCCCGTCAACAAGCGCGCCCTCACGGTCATCTTGGTGGAAGCTCCTGTCGGACTCAAGGGCGGCTTCGAAATGGGCGCCCATTTTGTGCTCCATAAACCGCTTGCGGTCGAGCGCGCCAAAGCCAGCTTTCGCGCGGTTCGAGCCATGATGAAGCGGGAACGGCGGCTGCAGTTGCGGGTTCCGGTACAGATTCCAGTCGAGTGTTTCGGATGGGGCTCGCGCCGCTACAGCGCCGAAACCCTCGACCTCTGCGAAGGCGGCATGGCGATCCAGTTTTCCGAACGCGCCAAGAAAGAGAACTCGCTCCGCTTCTCGTTTGAATTACCGGGCATGACCTCGCCGGGCTTGGGCCACATTGTCGAGATCCACGGTGAACTGGCCTGGGAAGGCAACGGCGCCCGAGCCGGTGTCCGCTTCGTGAACGCCACCGACGAGCAGCGCAACGCCCTTCGCCAGTGGCTAAACAGCCAGCTTCCCGAGCCCGAGCAGGATGACCCACCCGTGAACTGCCGGCTCACCGACCTGAGTCTCGGCGGTTGCTATCTCGCGACCAACTCACCCTTCCCCAGGCGCACGCGGGTCATCCTTAAGATCAGCGCCGCTGACTTCGAAATCCGCGCCGGGGGCATCGTGCTGGTCGCGCATCCGGAGTTTGGAATGGGAGTCGAGTTCCTCCAGTCCACGGCCGAGCAACGCGATCAGGTTCTCCGCATGATCACGACTCTGCGCGCCAACGGAGACCAATCTCCCCAGCTTCAGGTGGAACCCGACGGATTGGAAACACCCTCGTCCGAAAACAGCGTGGCGATGTTCCAGTCTTACGAAACCGGAAGCTCCGGCGCCGAAGACGCACTCCTGGATCTATTCCGGCAAAAGTCCGAAGCGCCGGTCGACGCCTTCCTGGAGCAGATGCGGGCCCAGCGTCACGCGATCGAGTCGCAGGCCGCGAAAGCGTCGTCGTAGCAGCCTCGGCTGTCTCAAAACGGTCCACTTTCTTCGGGATTATCCCTCACAATACAATCTGCTGCGTTGGTTCCTCCCCCCGGGTGCGCCGGTCGGGCACAGCGTAGGCATCGACGGCTTAAATAATGCACTTGACGGCATATGCAGTATACTGCATAATCATGGTTGTGAGTTGGATTGTCGAGATGGGCGATGAGTTTGAGCCCGAGTTTAACAATCTCCACCTGGAGGTGCGGAACGAAATTCTGGCGCACGCGCGGCTGTTACAGCAATTCGGTCCGCTGCTGGGGCGGCCTCGCGTTGACACCTTGGACGACTCGCGCCACAAGAATATGAAGGAACTAAGATTTGACGCCGCCGATGGCGTTTGGCGCGTGGCCTTTGCCTTCGATCCGAGGCGCCGGGCCATTCTGCTTCTGGCCGGCGACAAATCCGGCGTAAGCGAAAAACGGTTTTACAAGCACCTCATCGCGAAGGCCGATCGAAGATTTGACGCTCATCTCGCCCGGCTCCAACACCAGGGAAGGAAGTAATCATGCCGAAGAACGTGAACGAGTTCATCAACAAATTGGGTCCCGCGCAACGCAGAAAGGTCGAGGCTCGCGCCGCCCGGCTTATTGCCGAGGAAATGACGCTGCAAGAACTTCGGCGTGCGCGCAAAATTACCCAGCAGAAGATCGCCAAGTCTCTCAGTATCGGCCAGGAAGGCGTCTCGAAGATCGAAAAGCGCAGTGATCTTTTGATTTCCACACTGCGGAAGACGGTCGAGGCTATGGGCGGAAGCTTGTCTCTGGTAGCTGAATTCCCCGATCGCGAGCCGGTAGTTTTGTCCGGAATAGCCGGAGACGACCCGACCAAGCCCGCCGCGCGAAAGAGCGCGGCGCACGCATAGACCACGCATAGACAATAGACAAAACCGGTCCCGCGAATCGTGGTTGATTCATCCCTTTTCTTACGCTTCGGGAATAAACTCGCTCACCGTCCCGCGCTGCAGCAAATACGCTCCCGGTCCTTGCTGTCCGCGAATCGAACGGCAGAACTCGGCCACCAAGAATCCCGCTTTCATGGCCTCGCGGAACGCCCACCGGGTCGCGTCGCGCCACTCGCGCGCCAGTCCCATGTCGGCGCGCTCGACCTCCAGAATGTCGCCCGGAATTTCAATGCTCACGCGCTGCCGGGCCAGCGACTCAACCAGATCGGCCCGCCCCGGTTTGCCGCTGGGATCAAAGCGCACCAGCGGTGCCAGCAGCCGCATGGCATCGAGCGTTTCGGCGCGCGCGTCTTTACCCGCCAAGCGGCCCGTCAGCCGATCCCGCACTCGCCGCGAATTCAGTATCCACCGCACCCACAGCCGGTCGGTGCCGTTCCGATGCAGGATGCTGGAGGTTTCCGGCCCGTAGAAGTCCACCTTGTAGGTATCGGACACCACGCCCAGCTTGGCAAGGTTGAAGTGGGCGTTCCGGCTTTGCAGCGGATCGAAGGTCCACGTCATCTCGTGAACGCCCATGGCCATGGCGCGCTCGCGCTGCGCCTGCTTCAGCCGCGAGCCCAGATCGAGATGCCGATAAGCTTCGAGCACCGCCAGCATGTGCGAGTGGATGGTCGTCGTCCCGTGCTCACGGCCGAAAAATCCGAAGGCGAAGCCGACTAATTGCTCCTTATCAAAAGCCCCGACGAAAATATTGCCCGCCGCCTTCAAGGCGATGGCCAGCGTCAGGGGCAAGGTGTCATCGTCGGCCATCCCCCAGACTTCTTTCTCCACCGCTTTCAACTGGGCGAGGTCGTCGATGTTCTTGAGATCGCGGATTGCAATCTGCTGCGCGGCGCCGCGAGACATCATGGCTGGCCCTTCCCGCGCTTCGAGTTCGGTTCCCAGGGCATGGCAATCTTCGCGCGGAAGTCCCAGCGGAAGTCCGGCGCCAAAGAGAAACCATCGTGTACAGCACCGGTTGCATCGTTGTCAACAGCAATCGAATGCAGGCTCGCGCCTGGAGAAAAGCGAGTCAGTAGAGGAGGTCAGAGGTCAGATCGCAACCGTTAAAAGCGGCACACCTCTGCAATCTGACCTCTAACCTCTGACCTCCTGGTAAGGTTCGCCTTTGCGGTGACGACTGACCTCGATGGTCACTTTTCGATCGAGCCGTTTCAGAAAATCGAGCAGTTTGTCGGTGGTGAAGCGGCTAAAATGCCCATTCATCAGGTGCGACACGTCGGGCTGCGCAATGCCCAGAACATCGGCAATTTCGCGTTGTTTCAACTTTTCGTCTTTCAGAATTCGAAAGACATGAAACCCGATCTGCGCGCGCGCCAAAAGCCGATCGGCGTCTTTCAGCCCCAGATCGGCAAATACGTTCCCGGACCCCTCTTCAAACTTAATTGATTTTCGTTCTCTCGTACTCACGCGCCAACTCCTGTGCTTCGGTATACCGCTTCTTGATCAGGTCAACGTCCCGCATCGGAGTTTCGATGCCTTTTTTCGATTTCTTCTGAAAAGCGTGCAAAACATAAATCCGCGTGCCGGTCTGTACGGCCAGAACGACGCGGTACGCGTCCGACGCATATCGCAAGGCAATCTCAAGAACGCCGCTGCCGACACCCTTGAAAGGTTTGGCGTCCTTCGGCATACCGCCAAACTGGATGAGTTGCAGTTCATCGCCCAGCAATTTCTGTGCGCCCTCTGGAAAGTCCCGAAGCTTCTGTTTCGAGTCTCGGAGCCAGATCACGGGCCGCAGCACCGGAGGTCTAGGCCTGTCCAAACCGCACCTCGTCAGGATATAGTAGTTTTACTATAGTGTCAAATCCGATCCCGCTTCCAAAGCGATTGTACGAGCACCGCCAAATTCCACGCATCTTACCCAACATGCTACCCTCGAACCGGAGCCGACTACTGCCGTGAAACCGATTGCCAAGCTTCTGTTTTTGACCGCCCTGATGGTATGGGGGAACTCCCTGCTATTGGCCGCCGATCACGGCGTCCTGGTCCGCGAGGCCGTCGTCTACCTGTCTCCCGACACGAGTTCCAACAAGCTCGGCCAGGCCGAACGCGGACGCGAACTGGTTCTCCTCGACAAAACCCACAACTGGCTGCACGTGGAAGCTTTGCTCGGCTTCAAGCAAACTCCCGACCCCGCGTTTGTCGAAGATGAAGACCTTGAAGGCAAGACCATCAGCGGCTGGGTTCTCGATACCGGCGTCGTTTGGCCGTCGACCGCCAACGGCGACCGCATCCTGTTCGGCGCCGCCGTCGATTCCGAGGACGAGGC
>JBAVVP010000465.1:0-6170 GCA_049697355.1 Terriglobales bacterium | reverse complement strand
CCATACCATACCTCCGAACAGGCCCGTCAGAGTCCCCGTCTGCTCGGTGGAGAAATTCAGCTTCTCCTGCAGGTACAGGGCGAGCGACGCAAAGGCTCCGTAGTAGGAAAGACGTTCAAATATCTCGCTGATGTTGGCGATCCAGAAGGGCTGTTCGAAGCCGGTGCGGATCTCTTGGAAACGTTCGGAAAAGGTCAAAGTCCGGGCCTCCTGGCCCATCGCCACAGAACAACAAGGTCACCAACGACGAACAGGGAACCAAAAATACGCTTGTTGTTGCAGGCCAGCCACAATGGAAGGTAGATATCGAAATTGCAGGCGCGGTCGTCGGTGTAGCGGGCCGCCACGTCAGTGAGCGGGCAGCGCCCGCCGTTGAAGGCCACGACCAGGCACTCGGCAGTGACCAACAGCGTCAGCCAGAAGGCCCAACGAAACTTCCCGAACCAACCGAGACAGGGCAGAGCGAGGATCGATGCCACCATCACGGCCCAGATTGCCGTATGCAGCAGCTTGATCTGCCGGAGTTCGTGCGCCAGCATCGCGGCGGAATCGTGCGCCTGTAGCATGGCAAGGACCTCTCTTTGCGGTCTGTTTTCGCGAGTGGATTCCAAGGGTCAATGTGCAAGCCGCCTTCGGACTTCCTCCGCCGATAGGCCCGCCACACGGATTACTTTATTCCGGCTGGTCTGGCCGGCTGCAATAGTAACGGAGGAACGCGGTAGCTTCAAAAGCTTTGCGAAAAATTCGATGCAGGCTTGGTTGGCTTTGCCGTCGGCGGGAGGGGCGGTAAGGGAGAGTTTCAGGGCTTCGCCTACTTCTCCGGTGATGGCGTTCTTGTTCGCGCGCGGGTGGACTTTGACCGCGAAGGTGGCGCCGGCTGCGGTGTCATGAATTTCGGCCATTCGTTTCCACCACAGAGTCACGGAGACACAGAGGAAATCAGAAAGCAAAATCCAAAAGTCACAATGTTGACTCCATCGCTCCTATTTTGGTTTTCTCCGTGCCTCTGTGTCACCGTGGTGAATTTGCTCTCTCTCTCCGAAGATCGCCGTCCCCACGCGCACGCAGGTTGCTCCCTCTTCAATCGCGACTTCGCAGTCGTGGGACATGCCCATGGAGAGCACATCCATCGAGAAAGCGGGCAAGCGTCGGGCGGCAATTCCATCGTGAATTTCCCGCAACTGCCGGAAGTAAGGTCGCGCACCCTCGGGATCTTCAGTGTATGGCGGTACGGTCATCAACCCGCGGACCGTCAAATTCTTCCACCGCGGCGCGCCTTGCAGAATCTGCTCCAGTTCGTTCGAGCTTGGAGCAATCCCGCTTTTTGCCTGCTCGCCACCGACGTTGATTTCGATCAGGACGGATAATGTCTTGCCCGCGCTTTCCGCGGATGCATTCAACTTCTCCGCCAGCCGCACGGAGTCAACGGAATCCACCGCGTCGAACAACTCCGTTGCCTTCGCGGCCTTGTTGGACTGCAGGTGTCCGATCAGGTGCCATTCGGCATCGGGCAGGTCGCGCAAAGCGCCGGCCTTCCCGGCAAATTCCTGCACCCGGTTCTCGCCGAAGACGCGCAGTCCGGCGGCGTAGGCCTCGCGGATGCTTTCGCTCGGAAACGTCTTGCTGACGCCCATGAGAGTGATTTCGTTTGGATTGCGGCTTGCCCGGCGCGCTGCGGCTGCGATCCGCTCCCGCACCTGGGCAATATTTTCTGCAATCGACATATCAGGAAAACAATTTCCGCGGCGTTCGCGGAGCTGCCGAGCTTCGCTCGGCTGGACGGGCGAGGGCGCCCGTCCCCACACAAACATCACCGCACGACCTTACATAATCGCGGTCGGCGGGGCCGGATCTTCCGGCCTGCCGGCATTCGCCAGCGGAACACGGATCATCACAATCGCCAGTATGGCTAACGCGCCGAGCGCCAGAGAGAATGACGGAGTCCACGTGAACAGCGTTACGTCGTGGCCAGAGCCCACCAAGGCCGCGATGGCCAGGCCGCACAGCGCCTCGCCCGCGATCAGGCCCGAAGCAGTCAGGACGCCGGCGTTTTCCACGCGCGCCTTCTGCGCCTCGTTCAAGCCACGGCGATCGCGCAACGTGTCGGTGATCCAGCGGATCACGCCTCCAATGAAAATGGCAAAAGTTGTGCCTAACGGCAGATACATGCCGACGGCGAACAGCATCACGCTCTTCACCTCGATCATGATCATGGCCAGTCCCAAGAGGATGCCGACGATCACCAGCGGCCACGCCATGTCGCCGCCCACGATACCCTTCGACAGCATGGCCATCAAGCCCGCTTGCGGGGCCGGGAGCGCGGGGCTGCCGAAGTGGTACGCCTTATCGAGGATCGCCACGGGTACGAACAGGACGAGTGATGCCACGACGATGCCGAAAAGATCTCCAATCTGCATTTTCGCGGGCGTGCCACCGAGGATGTGTCCTACTTTCAAATCTTGCAGCATCTCACCCGCGACCGCCGACGAGACGCAGACCACGGCTGCTACTCCAAGCACGGCCGCGACTCCACCGGTGCCCGATACTCCCAGAGCGACCATCAGCAGGGCTGCGATGACCAGCGTACAGAGCGTGAGTCCCGACACAGGATTGTTCGACGAGCCGATCATGCCGACCAGATTGCCGGAAACCGCGGCGAAGAAGAATCCAACGACGATCATGACACCGGCCGCGACCAGGGAGCCGGAAAGAATCTTGGAAGCGGAGAGGTTCCCGGCACCGCTGATGAAGAAGTGATAGAGCAGGATCATGGCCACGAACACCACGGCGATCCCGGCGAAGACGGCTTTGGCGGGCAGGTCACGCTCGGTGCGATTAGTGGCAGCCTGCACCGCCGCCGACTTTTTCAGATCGGAGACGGCGCGGCCCATGCCAAGTGCCAACTGTTTGCGCATTTTGAAAAGGGTGTAGGTCGCGCCCACCAGCATCCCGCCGACCGCGATCGGCCTCACAATCGAGAAATAGATGGCTTGTGCCAGCAGCGGCCAGGCGATGGCTTGTCCCTCGGGCATCGATGCCTGGATGTACGGGCCGATCGTGAAGGTTAGGAGTGGAACCAGGAGGCCCCATGCCAACACTCCTCCCGCGAAGTTTAAGGCGGCGAGTCTGGGGCCAATGATGTATCCCACGCCGAGATAGGCGGGACTGATGTCGGGCGCTGTCATTAGAGTCGCGCCGCCGGTAATGGTCGTCGCGACATTTGGATTGGTGCTGGTGCGGAGTAGTAACTTCTTTCCCAGCGCGCTGATCTTCATGGGGAAGGTGTTGCTGGGATTGAATACGTTGATCGCTCCCAGTAGATACATGAAGGCGCCAAAACCCATGTTGGCGAACAGAATCTTGGCGGCCTTGGCGCCCTGTTGTCCGGCCTTGTGGATCTCAGAGGCGGCCACGGATTCAGGAAACGGCAGATCGGGATCCTCCACCATCACGCGGCGCAGGAGGGTCACGAACAGGATGCCGAGCGTGCCGCCAATCAACATCAGAGCTACCGACTTCCAATATTCGTCGCGAGTGAGCCCCGGCCAAATCCCGGCCATCACAAAAGCTGGGATGGTGAATATGGCGCCGGCCGCCACCGACTCTCCGATCGAGCCCACGGTTCGCGCGATGTTCTCTTCCAGCAGTGAGCCTTTCATCAAGCGCAGCAGTGCCATGGAGATGACCGCTGCCGGATAGGTCGCGGCAATCGTCATTCCCGCCTTCAGACCGAGATAGGCGTTGGCCGAACCCAAGAGGGCAGTCAGGAACAGGCCGATCAGTACGGCCCGGAAGGTAAACTCCTTCATTTCCATTGTTTCCGGGACATAAGGGCGATGCTTGCGGGGGGCTTCGGTACTCGCCACAGTAGTGCTCATGAGGACCTCGTAGTCAGTCGGGACTTCATCACAGATTAACAGTAGCAGCGACGGCGCACCTTACCATGAGGAAAGGCAGGTTTACAAGTGCAGCGCGCACTGGGCAAGGTGGGGTAAGTGATGCCCGCTTTTTATCCGAAACCTTTTCCTTGCAACTTTGCGCCCTAACCGGGGTTAGAATGGTCACAACTCGTGGGTGTCCCGTGACTTCCGTTGCCAGATCTTCTTGGAGCCGATTCTTGGAGGAATTCCACTGTCGGGAATGTGGCGCGCACGAAGCCTATCGCTCCCGCCCTCGCGGGTTCTTTGAACGACATGTGCTTCCGTTCTTGTTGCTGCAAGCGGTCCGCTGTGAGCGTTGCTCTCACCGAAGCTACGTCTTGAGCACAATTCCAGCGCTCGAACGCGTTCCGCCCGATCCTAAGCAGCCACGGAGTGAACGTCCGGGTGATTCGAAGTCAGAAGGCCGCGTTGCATAGGGCGTGAGCCGCAGCTATACTGACGGAGTGTAACTTGGCGAGGTATTGTCGGCTTGCCAGGTGCGGGAGGCTGTCTTCAGCAGTAGCAGCACTGGGTTTCGAATACGGGCTGCGCAGGGCCAAGCGGCGGGTCGTGGTTTGGCAGACCACGATTTGGCAGATCATGGGTTCGGCCGCTTTGCCGAGCGGCTTGCTGCGACTTTATTCTTCACGTTTTTTCCTGCCGATTGCCGTATCTGTCGTTCCCCGCTACTCCGAGTTTCCCGGCTTCCCGTTTGTGAAACCTGCTTGACCGCGCTGCGGCCGCTCCAGGGGTCGTACTGCGCGGTCTGTGGAGCAGCGCTGCACTTGCCTGGCTACCTTGATCGCGATGGTGGCGAGGTTCGGTGCCTGCTTTGTCAGCGGATCGATCCTCCCTTCGAGCGGGCGGTCGCCTACGGCAGCTATGCCGGCGGACTGCGCGAGTTGATCCATGTGCTCAAGTTCGAGCAGGTTCGTCCGGCGGCGGCAGTGCTGGGACGCGTGCTGGCAGAAACGATTGCCAACCTGGAAAAGGCGATGCCCGTCGGAACGATCGTGGTCGTCCCCGTTCCCCTGCATGCCAGCAAACAGGCGCAGCGCGGATTCAACCAGGCGGAGATGATTGCGCGGAGCGCGCTGAAGCAACTGTCGCGCCCAAATCCAAAGAGGTTCGCCCTGTCGACCGGAGTTCTGCTGCGCCGCCGCGACACGGGAAGCCAGATTGGTCTGACCAGTCATCAACGGCGCGAGAACCTGCGTGGCGCCTTTGCGGTGAGCGATCCAACGCGAATCGCGAGCCGCGACGTCTTATTGATCGATGATGTGTTCACGACGGGGACCACGGCCTCCGAGTGCGCGCGAGTTCTGCTCCGCGCAGGAGCGGCTCGGGTGTGGGTGGCAACCGTGGCGCGCACCTTGAAAATTTCCGATGTCATCGCGTTGCCGGGCAATCGGCTGGAGGATCTGTCGGAAGAGAGGAGCGAGACCGGCGTGGGCGTGGCGTCTCACGGGTAGAAGTCATGTCGTTACGATTCCACAATTTCGGCGGAAGTGTCCGGCCGCACCTTCCGGTGGCGATGCTTGGCCCTGGACATCATCAAGAGAATGATGGCCATGCGCTGCATCAGCCGGTGCTGGTGCTGAACGCCTCCTACGAGCCCATCAACGTTTGCGCCGCACGCCGCGCGATTGTGCTGGTGTTGAAGGGCGTTGCCATGACTGAAGAAGAAAACGGACACTTCCTGCACGCCGCCCGCGTCGCCATCCGCGTGCCCTCGGTGATCCGGTTGCTGGAGTATCGCCGGATTCCGCATCAGTCGCGCGCGCTGTCGCGAAAAAACATTTTGCTGCGCGACCGCAACACCTGCCAGTATTGCAGCACCACGCTCCCCTCCGGCGAACTTACGCTGGACCACGTGATTCCCCGCTCGCGCGGCGGCCTCTCCACCTGGGAGAACCTCGTCGCCTGCTGCCATCCCTGCAACCGCCGCAAAGGCAACCAGCTTCCGCACGAAGCCAACATGAAGCCCATGCGTGAACCCCGCTCCTTCAATCTCCACACCAGCCGGCATATCATGCGGCTGATGGGGCATAGTGACGATAAGTGGAGAAAGTACCTGTTTTATTAAGAAGCAAGGGGCTGGGCTCGGAGAACTCAAAATCAAGTTGTCATCCTGTCTCTAACGACGACGGTGCTGTCAATACCTTTTTGGCAACACTTCGCCGTTGACACGTGAGGGTTTGTTCTTGCGCCCACTTTGTCTCGCAGAGAGGTTTTGACGTTGCCGACCCA
>JBAVVP010000464.1:0-3226 GCA_049697355.1 Terriglobales bacterium | reverse complement strand
GTTGTCATCGAAAAAAGTGTGGATCAACGGCGCCGCTTGAACGCACGCCTGGCCGACGCGAAGGCGCGGCCCTGGGAGATGTGGTCGTTTCATTGCGCGAGCTACGACTGGGGAAAAGATGATGTCGTGAAGCTGACGCCGTCTTTTTTCCAGCCAAACGTCATGGGAAAAATGGTCAAAGGCGGCTATGGGGGCGGGATTCCGGTGGTCGCTTTCTGGACGCGCCAAGTGGGCGAAGCGGTCGGTCACGTGGAGACGATTCCGATCTCCGCGGCGATCCCGGCCAAGGTCGCAGCCGACGGACGCGTGAATACCGAGGTGGATTACGACTCCAACCTCACGCTGAAGCCGGGGGCGACTTATTCCACCCCGCGTAGTTTTGTCTCCGTCTTTGCGGGCGACTTCTATGAGCCGTTGCGGATTTGGTCGAGCGTGCTGCAAAAAGAAGGTTGGGAACTTCCGAAGCCGTCGAGCGAAGCCTACAACGTGAGCTGGTGCGGATGGGGATACGAGTTCAACGTCACGCCGGCGCAGATGCTGGGCACGGTTCCGAAGCTGAAAGAGATGGGCATCAAGTGGGTGACGCTCGACGATCGCTGGTTCGACGCCTACGGCGATTGGAATCCGCGCAACGAGACTTTTCCCGGCGATTCGATCAAGAAGATGACCGACGACTTTCACAAGCAAGGCATGCTGGCGCAACTCTGGTGGTTGCCGCTCGGTGTGGAAGATGGCGAGGGCCGCTGGGAATCCCACAAATATGTTGTGTCGAAGGTGGTTCAGGACCATCCCGACTGGCTCATCCTCGATAAGAATGGCAAGCACGCGCACATCACACGTGGTCTAGCCGCGCTCTGTCCGGCGGTGCCGGAAGTGCGGGCGTATCACAAGCAGCTGACGGAGAAGTTCATTCGCGACTGGGGATTCGACGGCAGCAAACTGGACAATATTTACAGCGTTCCCGCCTGCTACAACCCGGCGCATCATCACAAGTCGCCGCAGGATTCGGTGAATGCCATGGGCGATGTCTACAAAGAAATTTTCCAGACGACGCGCGCTCTGAAGCCGCAGAGCGTGACGCAGGCCTGCCCGTGCGGAACGCCGCCCTCCCTGGCCTGGCTGCCGTTCATGGACCAGGCCGTTACGGCCGACCCGGTGGGCGCGGTGCAGGTGCGGCGACGCATCAAAATGTATAAGGCATTGCTCGGGCCCGAATCGGCGGTCTACGGCGATCACGTCGAACTTTCCGCCATGACCAAAGTGGGCAACGACTGGAAAGAACACGGCGACGATTTCGCGTCCACCATTGGGGCCGGAGGCGTGGTGGGGACGAAGTTCGTCTGGCCCGATCCCGGTCCGAAATTCAAGGACGTGAATCTGACCGCGGCGAAAGAAGAGCATTGGAAGAAGTGGATCGGCATATACAACGAAAAGATGCTCTCCAAGGGAGAGTTCAGGGACCTGTACGTGATCGGCTACGACACGCCCGAGGGATATGCCATCGCAAAAGACGGCAAAATGTATTACGCGTTCTTCACCTCGGCCAACTGGAAAGGCGAGATTGAACTGCGTGGATTGAAGCCCGGGAAGTATCGGGTGAGCGACTACGGCCAGGGAAAAGACCTCGGCACGGTAGACGCGGCGGCCAACGGCGTGGCGAAACTGGCGGCGCAGTTCCAGGATCATCTGCTGCTTGAGGTCAGTTCGCAGCCGTAAGAAGTGACGCCATCGGTGAACTGCTTTTGAACCGGCAATTCGATGGTCTCGGCCAATTACACCTGGTCGAAAAATCTGACCACCGCTTCGAACGATTACCGCGCGGCGCAGTATACCTACGACCTGAGCGCCGAGTACGGTCCCGCCGATTTTGACCGGAGGCATGTGTTCACCGGCAGCTACGTGTATACCCTCCCCTTTTTCAAGGCGCAGCAGGGCGTCGACGCCGTGAAGTGCAGCCCGCTGTAGAGATAGCCGATGCCTGCCAGTTCCCGGCATCTTCGTTCTCGCAGGATAAGGGAGGTTTGGGACTGAACAGCGCTACCTTCTCTGGAGCTCGCCCCGATCTGGTTGGCGACCCGCAGCAGGGAGCGCCCCACACAATCGCAGAGTGGTTCAACACTAGCGCGTTCGCCAGGGTTCCCAGATCGCCCGTCTGATCAACGCCGAAGACGCGACGGTAGCTGCCGCGGTCGGGCGCGCTTTGCCGCAGATTGCTCGCGCCATCGACCTGGTTGCTGCCGCTCTTCGCCGAGGGGGACGCCTCATCTATGTCGGCGCCGGCACCAGCGGGCGTATCGGCGCACTCGACGCTGCCGAATGCGCTCCCACTTTCAACCTCGCCACCCGCACCGTGCAGTTCATCATCGCTGGGGGTCCGAAAGCCCTAGGCGCCCCCTCCGAATCCAGCGAAGATGACACCAGACTGGGACGCGACGAGATGGCTCGACGCAAACCGGGCAAAGACGATGTTGTGATCGGCATCGCCTCGAGCGGACGCACTCCCTTCACCGTGGCGGCAATCGAATACGCGCGACGCCGAGGCGCGAAAACCATCGCCCTCACCTGCAACCGCAACTCGCCGCTGGAGCGCGCCGCTGGCTTTGCCATTGTCACCGACGTGGGCCCCGAGATTCTTGCCGGATCGTCTCGCATGAAAGCGGGCACGGCGCACAAGATGGTCCTGAACATGATCTCCACCGGCGCGATGACGCGGCTGGGCTATGTCTATGGCAACCTGATGGTCAACGTATCGCCGAGGAATGAAAAACTAATCCAGCGCGTGGTTGGAATTCTGGAGCGTGCCACGGGAGCCGACCACGAAACTGCCCGGCGCACGCTGGCGGCTTCGAGTAATCGCACCCCGGTCGCGGTAGTGATGCTGGCCGCTGGAGTCTCGCGCGCCCAAGCTGCCGCCGCGCTGAAGAAGTCCCGAGGCCACGTGCGCCAAGCGATCGCGATCGCACTCTCGAAGTCAGTCTGACGCCATGCCCACGAAATGCCTGCTGAAAAAGCAGGGGATCGAATTGGCCCGGTCAGCGTGCGGTGAGCGCGATATTGGCACGGTTTTGGCACGGTCGAGGCCAGAAATCATGGTTCGGAGTGGAAACAAAGTTGGAATGTACTTTAGAATTAATCCTGCTAGTCATGTCGGGGCGTAGCGCAGCCTGGTAGCGCACCTGCCTTGGGCGCAGGGGGTCCGCGGTTCAAATCCGCGCGCCCCGACCAA
>JBAVVP010000463.1:0-6973 GCA_049697355.1 Terriglobales bacterium | reverse complement strand
CGGATTGTACATCCAGGTGTAGCGCAAATCCCGGTCCTGGTTGAACACCGAAATCGGAGAATGCTTGAGTGCCACCCGAAACCGTTCCTCGCTTTGCCGCAAGGCCTCCTCTGTGCGCTTGCGCTCGGTGACGTCCTGGCAAGTACCCACTAGGCGCGCCGGCCGTCCTTGTCCATCCTGAAAAACCTTCCAGTGCTCCTCCAAGACTTTGACGCGGCCGTCTGCCATGACAGTCCGGTATTCGACCGTGGCAGGCGTGCCCTTTTCGAGCGAAGCCGCAAAGGCCGCATCCAATTTCGCACGATCCTCCGGATGAACAAGCTCCACAAAGCCTGGACGCCTGGGGTGAAAAGAGGAGGGGTCAGTCTCAAAGATGCGGTGTGTCTGCTCGGACCAGGTTATGTCAAGACTCGGCAACTCGACTTCCCAACTGCCCACTTTTGCCACCGCTTGGGCCTCGATCAAGCGGGCGCGTTCTATCTCCAATTGCTCTGCGATCTTGTGCTGCTCCCGCTCACTGGTTCGGAGGGCTTCTTCCGCTTGTTTGCGCTCCGTAATGTCCTGCACCAGCCCCATGTGCCATCGGTCCGTTTGTCCTCGGCCCCACATCGGCACCACCTGAACCCTTACCCAGCGTACCGAGCCGTCCGGGCGCACATACCTCTTGTCCATCTCGTAATTTGGCCGCTGTTCGTTGGCCAGTTGGCGCAGGTTCTCACTCGTGTTCCCAACATCATCAGGGTGGGTAATGGTCCTCACGTCCATCCCTACCAGCTCTTCTTCGCCGCGCCCCGTGATCTCACAGTACTTCGGATTGACCTGCAGGATTCGTCCCGTGCGTGACTCCACCAGAGCAATGCCGATCGGAGAGCGCGCGTACACCGCCCGGAAACGCTGTTCGCTTTCCCGCAACGCCTCCTCCGCCTGCTTGCGGGCGGTGATGTCCTGGATCACCCCCACCACCTTCCGGTGATTGCCGCTTTCGTCCCGCTGCAACTGGGCAACAGAGGCAATGATTCTGGGCTCGGAGGAATTCCGGGGGTGGATTTCGAACTCCAGATTGTATGGCTTGTCCGCCTCGATGAGGTCCACCAGCGCTTGATGAACCCGTTCTCTTTCCGGGATGCAATTTTCGATTTCGTCCGCGGGAAAATTGAGCTGTCCCGGATCGAACCCGTAGATGCGCTTGGCTTCGTCCGACCCCCAGAACTCCTGCGTCTCCAGGTTGTATTCCCAGTTGCCGACACGGCCGATGGCTTGCGCCATGCCGTAGCGCTCGTTGCGAATTCGCAGCATTTCCTCGACGCGTTTGCGCTCGGTAACGTCGCGAGCAGTGGCGAAGACGCCTTCCACCTCTGCCGCCTCGTTCTTGAATACGCTGGCGTTGTAGAGCACGTCTGTCAGCTTGCCGGAAACGTGCCGGATAACCAGGGGATAGTCGCGCACCATGCCTTCGGCAAAGACCTGTTGATAGCCGCGGCGCGCCCCTTCCGGATCGGTAAAGTTGTCGCAAAAGTCACTGCCAATCAGTCGGTCGCGAGCGACACCCGTGGCTTCCACGGTTGCCTCGTTTACATCGGTTATCTTGCCGTCACGGCTAATTGTGGCCAGTGGATCGACGGAAGCTTCGATCAAACTGCGCGTATAAAGGGACGCGGTCCTCAACTTGGCTTCGGCGCGCTTGCGCTCGGTGATGTCCCGGGCCACGCCGCGCAGGCCCGTAATTGTCCCGTCCGCCCCCCGTACCGGTTCGCCGCGGGCTTCCGCCCAGCCGTGGCTTCCGTCGGTGCGCACCGTCTCCAGTTCCAGTTCGTAAGGCGCCCCGGTGCGCATTGCCTGGTCGACCGCGGCAGTCAGCCGCGCCCAGCTCTCGGGCGTGTAGAGTCGCACATGTTCCGAGAACGGGCGGACTACGACGGAGGAATCCAAGCCTAGTATGGAGCACAGTTCGTCGGACCAAATGACCTTTCCCGTTTTCATATCGAGCGTCCAGCTGCCGACGTGGGCAACGCGCTGCGCCTCTTTCAGTTCCGCCTCGCTTTGCCGTAACGCCGCCTCGGCCCGCTTCCGCTCCGTGATGTCGCGCGTCACGGCCACGCCATACTCCCGCTCCAGCTGCACCTTACGAAAATTGACTTCCACCGGAAACGTCGTTCCATCTTTCCGCCGGTGCACTCTTTCCATGATTGCGAATCCCGACTCCCGCACCTGCCGCCGCACCCGAGCGCGCGAGGCCTCGTTGATGTCCTTGTCGATGTCAAAAACCGTCATCGACAAGAGCTCTTCCCGGCTGTACCCCAGTTCCATGCACGCCCTTTCATTCACATCGAGAAAACGAAGCGTCTCCGGATCCAGCACCTGGATGGCATCGTTGGCCTGGTCCAGCAGCGTCCGGAACAGAGTCAGTTCGCGGAGCACCCGCTCCCGCTCCTGCGCCGTTTTCAGCAACTGCTCGTTGGCCGCCCGCAGTGCCTTTTCCGCCCGCATCCGTTCCGTGACGTCATGCGCGATCCCGCGCGCAATCGGCGTCTCCACTCCTTCGGTGCGCAGCGTGTTGTGATATTCCCAGATGCGCTGCTCTCCCGAGCGGGTCAGCAGCGCCAACAGGCCGTCAGCTTGCCCCGCGCGCGCGATCTCACGCAGATAGGCATCGAACTGATCACGGAATTGCGGATCGATAAAATCCCGCATCGGCTTCTGTAGCATTTCTTCTACGCTGTAACCCAGCAGACGTGCTGGAACGGGATTGATCGACAGGAGTCGGCCTTCAAGGTCGTGGACACACAGCAGGTCTCGGCTGTGCTCGACCAGATCGCGATACCAGTCTTCGTCTTCTTCCAGGGCCCGCCGGATCGGGTCCTCCACGACTGGCGATTCTTCCGAAAAATGGCGCTTCTGTTCCCCAGGGTGTAATGCCATGGCTGCACCCCTAAGCGGCGCTTGGAATCCCAAGTTATCGATCGGCCAGATCAGACTCCCGCAGCACGCGCACAGTATACTCCCCCGAGGCCTGCGCAAAGCTCCCCTAAAATGGGCCCATCGAGTCGTCCGAGTCCAGGAACCCTGCCCTCGGACTTCACGAGGTTCTATCAGAGTCCGGTGGCCACGAATCGGCTTCCGGCAATGTTTTCTTGTAACCCTTGTGACTGCTATGCCTTAGATATCTTCGAGGTCAGGAGTTGCCACCTTCGGCGTACTCCGCGGACACTTGGGATGGGGTGGGGGAGTGCGCTCGAACGATCAGCAGTCCCACCAGAACGGCACTGACGAGCATGACCACCCTGATGTAGAGGCCGGCGTGAAATGCCTGGTCGCCGGCGGCGGTTCGCAGCAGGCCCGACGAGGCGCTGACGGTGCAGAGTCCGAAATAGAATTTTTCCATCCATCCGCGGGAAATGATGAGGAGCCACAAGAGAATGGCGGAAACGACGGTAAAGATTCCGCAGAGAATCCACGTGCCACGGGACACCGTGGATGCTACCCAGATGCCGGCGGCGGGATTTGCGGCGACCATCTGCCGGACCGCAATCGTAAGGAACACTACAGAATGTACCAGGGCAACGATGGCGCGTTTGCGGCTGGTGAGAATGGCGAATCCGCTCATGCGTGTGACCCCACTGTAGTGGAAGCAGCGTACAGGAGGCTGTGATCCAGATCACGCGCGTTCCGCGAAAGGTTTGTGTGGCGCGGGCGCCCTCGCCCGCGGCCTTTGATCTGCCTTTGACCTGTGTGCCGTCACACGCGGATGCGTTTGACAGCAAGTTAGTGGTCGGGGACAATGGCCGAATCCGTCAGTGCTGGAAAGACCCTAATCCCCAACTTTGAGAGGAAAATTATGACGAAAGCGATTGCAGTTGCCGTTATTTCTGCCTGTCTGTCGTTTGTGGCCGGAATCGCGGTTGCCGACAAGGTGCGTGACTGGGCAGACCTGGAAGCGGCCCATGGCCATGTGCAAGAAGCGATCCATGAGATGGACCGTGCCCGTGCCGCCAACCACTACGATATGGCCGGGCATGGCGTGAAGGCGGAAGAGCATCTGCGGGCGGCCGAGCACGAACTGCACGAGGCAATCGAGGCGGCCAAGGCAGCGCGGTAGGAAGCTTTTCAGCGATCAGACATCAGCCATCGGCCGTCAGGTAGAGTTTGCCTGACGGCGGATGGCTATGTTTTGCTTTGCGGACAAGAGAGTCCGCACCACAAGGGAACGCTGCGGACTATTTGCGGTTGTCGGCGGTTTGAGCTTCCATGCGCGGCGTCATGGTGACGACGACGTACTCCCGCTCTTTGTTGTCGAGGTCTTCGACGCGCAGCTTCATGTAATCCTTCTCAATGCGGAACTGCGCCTTTTCGCCGACCGGCAGCAGGACGGGATGCTTGTCGTCCTTGGGGCGAATGCGGTAGAGGATGCGGTCGGTCTGCAAGAGATATTCCTGGCAGAGCAGGGTGTGCATCTTCTGATGAGCATTGTCGGTGCCGATGATCTCGCCGCCGAAAGTCTTGGCGCTCTTCTGGTCGGTGCCGCATTCCACCGAGTCCATCTGCAGGAGCGTGCCCGATTGCGGGGGACGCTGGTCCCGGGCGTAGGCAAAAGAGGCGCAAAGCAAGGCGAACAACGCGATTCGTTTCATAACGTCTCCTCGAAGTGTCTTCAGGGGATTAGCGATTAAAACCGATTTGGGCGGCGGGAGGGAATGTTACGAAGGTATTGAGACGATCAGCAACCCGCAGGGAAAGCAAGGTTCGTTTGGCATCCGTAGGGAAAGCAAGGTTCGTATCAGGGCATCGGCGGGGAGAGCAAGGTTCGTATCAGGGCATCGCTTGAGCGATGCCGTATGCGCAGCGTCCTGCATGCGCCTTTAGGCGCTGACTCTCGGTGTTACCACAGGGCTGCTAGGGGTATCCAGACCACAATCTTGAAACCGAATCCAAAAACAGTACACTGGTCGGCATGGCGCGAAACTTCAAAGATTTGACGGAGCGCGAGATTCTGGCGCTAGCCGTTTCCCTGGAAGAAGAAGATGGCCGGGTGTATGCGGATTTTGCCGACGGCCTGCGCGAGACCTATCCGGCGACGGCGAAGCTGTTCGATGACATGGGAGCGGAGGAATCGGGACACCGGTCCTCGCTGATTGCGACGTATCGGGAGCGTTTTGGGGAACACATTCCGCTGATCCGGCGGCAGGACGTGAAGGGGTTTGTGCAGCGCAGGCCGTTCTGGCTGACGCGTCCCTTGAAGATTTCTGACGTGCGGAAGCAGGCCGAGATCATGGAACTGGAGACACGCCAGTTTTATCAGAAGGCGATTGGGCAGGTGACGGACGCGGGCATCCGCAAGCTGCTGGGCGATCTGGAAGAGGTCGAGCGCAAACACCAGGTGGCGGCGGAGGCGATGTCGGAGAGCATTACTCAGACGGTGCAGAAGACCGAGGAGGACGCGCAGCGGCGTCTGTTTGTATTGCAGATTGTGCAGCCGGGCCTGGCGGGCCTGATAGACGGATCGGTATCGACGCTGGCCCCGGTGTTTGCTGCCGCGTTCGCCACGGGAAAGAGCCACGACGCGTTTCTGGTGGGGCTGGCGGCATCAATCGGTGCGGGAATTTCGATGGCGTTTACCGAAGCTCTTTCGGATGACGGATCAATGACGGGGCGCGGACGTCCTGTGCTGCGCGGCGCGGTGACAGGATTGATGACGACGGCGGGCGGGCTTGGACATACGCTTCCTTTCTTGATCCAGAAGTTTCATGTGGCGTTTATTGCGGCGGTGATTATCGTGGCAGCGGAACTGGCCACGATTGCCTGGATTCGGAAGCGGTACATGGACACTCCGCTGCTGTCGGCGGGGTTTCAAGTGGTGGTGGGAGGAGTGCTGGTGTTGGCGGTGGGGATTTGGATTGGGAGCTCATGAGGGAATAGAAAGGTGTCGCAGAAGACCGTCGGACCTCAGGAATTCCGCTCCCGGGCTTCCAGAGGTTTGCAATCGTCGGCTTTTACAATCCGGTCAATGAGTGCAATCGGGATGTGGCTGTTGAAAAACTCGTTTCAGAGAATTTCCCCAGCCAAATTCGTTCGTTCGTTATTGAATCTTCGTTCGCCGCAGGCGCGAAAATTTGCTGAAATTACTGGTTTGGTTCCTTTTTCAACAGCCACGGGATATTAACGTCGACTGAGAAGTTGGTTCCACGCGGACTGATTAACGACGATCAGCCCGGACTCAACCTGCCTGTTTGGATCAACGTTTTAGCTTCGGATGTGCGACGCGGTGTTCGCGGGATATGCCCCAGTTCGGGATGATTTGTGCAAGGGAATGTGCAACTAAGGCAGGTCTTTGTCGCCGCCTCTCTCGGAGAGTGAACATGATAGCTAGGAAAAATCCTGTTAAAGCTCCGAGAAATGCTTCTGTAATTGAGAGGTTGTTGAAAGTTCGCAGCCCCTGGCCGGTTAGAAGGAATCCGGTATACGCCATAGCTACCGTCCAGAGAATCACGCGAACAGAGAACATGGGGATGGCCTCCTGATGAGTAAATATTGCCACAATTCGCCCTTGCGGGGCGAGAGCTTCTGCGGTCTACCGACAGGATGGCCGGCTTGACAACGGAGGCGATTCCAATGACACGGATTGCATTGACTTGACCGGGTGCGGCACGGTTTTTACGTTAACACGCCGGAAAAACTCTGCGTCCCCGCATCCCCGCCCGCGATCTATTTCTTCTTATGGAACCCACGGTTCGCCCGCCGGCGTGGAAGACCATGCTGGCGTTCTCCATCATTTATTTCGTTTGGGGATCGACCTTCCTGGCGATCCGCGTGGGGGTGCGTGAAGTTCCGCCGCTTCTTCTCGCCAGCATGCGTTTCTTCATTGCTGGAATCGTGCTCTTCGGATGGTTGCGGCTGAAGGGTACCCCGTCGCCGTCCCGCCGCGAGTGGGTCTCCGCTTCCGTTCTCGCGGTTTGCATCTTTGTGGTCGATTACGGCC
>JBAVVP010000462.1:0-6215 GCA_049697355.1 Terriglobales bacterium | reverse complement strand
AACCACCGGTGTCGATCTTGCCCGCGACCACTTAGTTGAACTCCCGTCAGAAGAAGCCGCGCAACCAGAGCCACCCAAAAGGACGAAAAAAGAATACTTTCCACACTGACTTTTTCAACACCCACTCCCGTTTACACTCATTGACCAAGTCAACGATGGTAGACTATCGCCTCCTGAAATATGCTCGTCCCATGACCAAAGCAGAGAAGAACCGCCTATCCGCAGTCATTCGCGCGACTGAATACCTGTTCCTGGAAAATATCGCGCTCAGACTTGTGCTGGAACATCGCGCCGTCCCAACTGGCAAAGACTGCTGGAGCGGCTTCTCGACGACAAGGAGATGTTGGCGGGAGTACGTCTGAAATTCCGAGATCTCTACAACCAACTGGCAGGAACCGCGGACCCGTCAGGCGCACTCGAAGCTCTCTTAGCCGAACTCCCGGCGGCGAAGAAACTGCACTAGCCCGCTCGGGAAGTTCTGTTTTCGCACTGTGCGCCAAAAGCGAACTCGCCCCGTTACCTCGGTTACCTTCCGGTCGTTCTGGATGGCGAGGTAGGCTGTTAGCGGAGGCTCATGATGCATCGCCGTGCTGTAGTCCCGCTCCTGGCGCTACTTTTGGGAGCGGTTGCATTCTCCCCCTCCCTGGCTCTGGCTCAAGATTCTTCTGCTCAAGAACAGACGGAAACCAAGCGGAAGGTTGTGAACAAAGTGGTCCCCTTGTATCCAGAACTGGCTCGCAAGATGCAAATCCATGGCATCGTCAGGGTGGAAGTCGTAATTGCGCCCGGCGGAAAAGTGAAGGCGACGCACGTGATTGGCGGCAATCCTGTGTTGGCACAATCCGCGGTGAATGCCATCGAACAATGGAAATGGGCACCGGCTCCGCAGGAAACCCAGGAACTCGTCGAACTCAGTTTTCACCCCTAGCAGGCTGCGGAAGAACCGTTTTTGCACTTCCTGCCAAAAGCGAATTGGTCTCGTTACTTCGGTCACTTTCCCTCGTTCTCGATGCAGAGGTAGGCTAGTCGCGTGAGAAAGTTAATCATGCGACATCGTGCCGCAGCCGCGCTGCTCTCCCTATTTTTGGGAGTGGTGGTGTTTTCGCCATCGTTCGTTCTCCCGCAAGATCAGCCCGACGCGAAGCGGAAGGTTGTGAGCAAGGTGGTGCCGGTGTATCCCGAGCTAGCCCGCAAAATGCAATTGAGCGGAATCGTGAGGGTGGAAGCCGTCGTGGCGCCCAACGGAAAATTGAAGCTCACCACCGTGATTGGCGGCAGTCCGGTGTTGGCAGCCGCCGCTGTCGATGCCATCGAAAAATGGAAGTGGGCGCCGGCCCCTCAGGAATCGAAAGAAATCATAGAACTCAATTTCCATCCCTAGCAGTCTGCGGTGAAATTCTCTCTGCGCACTCCGCGATCTCAGCTGACTAACTACTGCGCGCAACTAGATGTCCCAGCCGATTTATAGACCTTCCCATCCTTCATTACAAACTCCACCCGCTCCAGCAAGCTGATGTCCTTCAGTGGATCCCCGCTCACCGCAATCAAGTCCGCATACTTCCCCGCCTTGATCGACCCCACTTCGTTCGCATGACCCAGCAGATCGGCCGCGCTCGAAGTCGCCGCTTGAATCGCCTGCATCGGCGTCATCCCGTACTTCACCATGAACGCGAACTGCTTCCCGCTCGTCCCGTAGGGGCATACGCCCGCATCGGTGCCGAAGGCCATCTTGACGCCCGCCCGCACCGCCTTGCCGAAATTGTCGCGCTGCACCTGCGCCAGCCCAATCTCGTGTTGCAGGAAGTCCGCCGGCGTCTGCCCCGTCTTCCCGCCCGCTTGAATACATTCATCGTCGTAGATATCCATCACCAGATAGGTGCCGTGCTGCTTCGCCAGCGCAATAATGTCGTCATCCAGATATTCCGCGTGTTCCACCGACGCCGCGCCCGCCAGAATCGCATTCCGGATTCCCTGCGCCGCATGAGCATGAACCGCCACCCGCAGCCCGAAGTGGCTCGCTTCATCCACTCCCGCCTGTAATTCCTCCTCGGTAAACTCGAGCGACGCCGGATTACTCCCATGCGTCAGCACTGCTCCCGTTGACAGCATTTTGATCAAATCCACACCGTCGTGCGCCAGCAACCGCACCTTCTGCCGCACTTCCCACGGACTGTTCGCCTCGCCGTAGCGTAGGTCCCAAGGCAACTGAATATCCGGAGCCTGTCCCGTCATGGCCCCCGCGCCGCCCGTGATGGTGATGTAAGCGCCAGCCACAAACATCCGCGGACCGATGACATCTCCCCGCGCAATCGCATCCCGCAGCGCGATATCGTTCAAAGCCCGGTACGTCCCCACATCGCGCACCGTAGTAAATCCCGAAAGCAACATCGCGCGCGCATTCGGAACCGACTCCAGCGCAATCTGCGACGCCGTCTTCCGCAGCACGTTAAACGGTTCTCCGTCCCCCTGCCCATCCGCCACATGCGTATGACAATCAATCAACCCTGGTAACACCGTCTTATCCGAAAGATCGATCACCTTCGCATCGGCCGGAACCGCCAGATCTTTCCCCACCGCCTGAACCTTGCCGTCCTTGATCATGATCACCTGATTCGGCAGCACCGTCCCCGAATCGGGATCAATCAACCGCCCCGCACGAACCACCGTCACCTGCGCCGTGGCCAACGGGCAGAGCGCCACCAAAACCACCATGAGAAAGATTCTTTTCAATGAGTAGATCTCCTTAGTCTTAACGACGCTGAACGGATCTTCAGTAGCCATAATTCTCCGCGCACTCCGCCTTCTCAGCGGTTAACCGCACAACGCGCGAGCCCACTCTTCAAATCCGCTGCCAGCAAGCGGTGAAACAACTGTTCTCCCGCCTCTCGCCTCAACGAAAGCCGTCCCGCTCCGTAAGCCCGCGACTTCAGCCCTCTCTGCACCGCTTCGCAAATCCCCAAATCCTCATCCTGCACCCGGTTCCCCACCGCCACACTTTGCTCGTTATAAGCGCGCGCCGCCTCGCTCACGTCGCTGAAGTAGAAATCGAAAATCACCCGGCAATGATCCACATCGATCGGGATCACCAGATTCGTATCCAGATACCCTTCGTAGCAATTGAACATGAAATTCGGATGCAGCCAGAAATACCAGGCGCGGTCGCCCCGTCGCGTCATACCGGTGGCGGCATCCTCCGCCGAGCTCACCATGGGACTCGACTGCAAGCAATACCGGTCTTCATTCTCGATGGTGTACTGCTTGTAATCCAGAACCGAACTAAGTCCCTTATGCAGATGCGGAACATGATATCCGCCATCGAGGTAGTTATCGACAAACACTTTCCAGTTACAGTGGATGTCGTAACTCTTACTTGTAAAATAGTGCAGCTTACTCAATCCCAGCGGAGCCACGCGCTTTGTCAGTCCGCCAAGAAACTCGGCGAGCGGAGGCGCTTCCGAGTCCAGATTCACAAACACAAACTTCTCCCAGGTGTCGACCTTAACTGGAACCAGTCCATGGTCCTTGCGGTCGAAGTTCTTCACCCCATCGAACTCCGGCATTCCCTTGAGCGTCCCATCCAGGCCGTAATTCCATCCGTGATAAGGACAATGCAAAATCGAGGCCTGCCCGCACGGTTCGGTGACCACCGCCGCCGCATGATGCCGACACACGTTATAGAAAGCGCGCAGCACGCCATCGTTTCCGCGGACCGCTACCAGCGGTTCTCCCGCCACCGTCGCGGCCACAAACTGCCCGGGCTTTTCCACCTGGTCCACTCGCCCCAGGACCTGCCACGTCCGCGAGAAGACCGTCTGCCGTTCCAGTTCCGCAATCCGCTCGTCCACATACCATGGCGCGGGGATGGTCGACGCCTCGGCCAACGGCGCCGCGTCGTCATAACTGGCCAGAATCTGCTCCACGGTCATTCTGTTCTTGAGGCCAGCCTTCATGCTTTCTTTCCCTTAACTTGTGCTTTCTCCGACCCAATCGCCCTTCGCAACAATTCCACAAATTGCTCGATCCGGGCCTCTTTCTCTTCTGGAACCGGCCCCGATTTCCGGAACAATCCCGGATCCAACTCCTCGGTCAGCAGCGCATCCTGAAAACGGTCAATCGTCCATTCCAGAATCGATCCGACCAGATCCACATCCAGGTCCGAGCGCAACTCTCCGCGCTTGACTCCGAAGCTGACGAAATCGCGCCAACCGTAAGGATCCTCCGCCACCAGGAAGCGGTTGATCTCCCGCCGCAGGGCCAGATCCGTCCCATAATTGCCCACCAGATAGATTCGGTAGGACGACCAGTTATCGCGCACCATATTCTCCGTGCGCCCCAGCCAGTAGCGCAGCACTTCAAAAAATCCGCGCTCCTGCGCCGCGGCCGGAGCCTGCATATATTTCGGAAACGTCTGCACCGCCTTCTTGTATGCCTCGAAGAACAATCCGTCCTTGCTCTTGAAGTGCTGGAAGACCGATCCCTTGGCAATGCCCAACTGCGCCGCGATATCTTCCACCCGCGCCGAGCTGTACCCGCGTTCGGCAAAATGGCGGATCGCCGCCTCCACAATGAGCGCCCGTTTCGCTTCCGAGCGCGGGCGCGGCTTGCCGTCCCGCCTCATCTGCGTTGGTTTCGCCAAACTGGTTGTGATTCCTTCCATGGCGCAACTCCTCCCCGGTTTATTGACCGCCGGTCAACAAAAGATACAGCAGGAACAGAGTATTTTTCAATGGCTTTTTGCATGGGCTTTCGATACTTTCCTCACCCTGGGCCCTGTATTGTTTTGACCATCGGTCAGACCCAATCCCAGCCGCCGCGAAATGCGACAACGTGTCTTTCGTGTCCAGGCGCCAATTTGCCGGTGCCAAAAATATTTCGTCCCAATAAGGACAGGCAGGCTTCTAAGAAAAGCGAAAGGAAATTCCAAAATGTCGGAAACCGCTCAGCAGTACACCCAACGCATCCTGGCCAACGCCCAGGGACAGGATCCGGTTAAACTCCAATCCGCCACCAATAAGAAATTAACGCGTCTGGTCAAAGGCGTCTCCACCGCGAAACTCCGCAAGCGACCCGCGCCCGACAAGTGGTCGGTTGCAGAAATCCTGGCCCACCTCGCCGACGTTGAAATCGTGATCGGCTGGCGCATGCGCTCCATCCTCGGAGCTCCCGGAACCCCGGTGCAAGCCTACGATCAGAACGCCTGGGTGATTGCCGGACATTACGAAAAACGCGATCCGCGCGAGTCCATCGAACTGCACCGCGCCGTTCGCGAAGCAAATCTTGCACTCCTCAAATCGCTTTCCCCCGATCAGTGGAAGCTCTACGGCCAGCATGCCGAACGCGGACAGGAATCGATCGAGCATATCGTCCGCATGGTGGCCGGACACGACGTCAACCATATCCGGCAAGTTGAGCGCATCCTCGGATCGAAGTGAGGTGAGAGGGCAGAGGTCAGAGGTGAGGTAGCAAATCGGTTTCCACAACTGCAATCGGACCTCTGACCTCTAATCAGCGGACTGCGATTCCGCCAGTTCTTCTTGCAGGGAATTCGCCAAAGGCACGGCGGCGGGCTTCGGGGCGCGGGCGGTGGTGATCACGACCACGCTGACCAGCACCAGCAGCGTTCCAAGTAGAGTTCGCGGACCCACGGTTTCGCCGCCGAGAAAATATCCGACGATGACTGCGACCACAGGGTTCACGTAAGCGTAGGTACCAACCTTGGTGGGCGATTCGTGATGGATGAGCCAGACGTAGGCGGTGAATCCGACGATGGAGCCCGCCACAATCAAATAGGCGAGCGCGAACCAGGCGCCGCGAGACACTGCTTGAATATGGAATCCGCGGAACTCTCCAAAGAGGATCGCGGCCAAGGCAAGCAAGATTCCTCCCACCAGCATCTGCGCTCCCGAACTCATGGCTTTTGACGCAGGCAGCGTCAGCTTGCGAGTTAGAACGGAAGCGATCGACCAGCTCATGGCCGCGACCACCAGAGCTACTGCGCCGCGAGGATCGATCGGGACTTCGCCAAAGCCGAGTGAGCGGCTCACCAGAACCGATACCCCGCCGATCCCGACCAGAAGGGCGAACGCAAGCCGCAACGTGAGGCGCTGCGAACGCAGGAAAAGTATCTCCGAAAGAGCCATGAAAGCTGGGATGGTCGCCAGCATGACGGCGGCAATTCCCGAAGGCACGCGTTGTTCGGCCCAAAACAGCAGGCC
>JBAVVP010000461.1:0-12382 GCA_049697355.1 Terriglobales bacterium | reverse complement strand
AAGGTCAGAAGTCTTGCCGCTTCGATTTCCGTCGCCATGTCGGCCAGTTTCCACTGGATGGCCTGGAATTCCGAGATCGCCTGCCCAAATTGCTGCCTCTCTTTCGAATACTTCAGGGCCGCTCCGTATGCGCCCTCGGCCATGCCGAGCGAGAGCGCGGCAATCGAAATTCGTCCCCCGTCGAGAACACGCATGGCGTCGATAAAACCGTCGCCTTCCTTGCCCAGCAGGTTTTCTGCCGGCACAAAACAGTCCTCAAAGATCAGCTCCGCCGTATCGCTGGCGCGAAGGCCGAGTTTGTTTTCTTTCTTCCCCGCGCGGAACCCCTTGGTGTCTTTCTCCACCACGAACGCCGAAAGGCCGTGCGTGTGCGCCGCGCGATCGGTCACCGCCAGCACGACCAACACATCGGCATAGTGGCCGTTGGTAATGAAGGTCTTGGTGCCGTTGAGCACCCATCCGCCCTTGGCGCGCGCCGCCGCCATGCGCGCGCTGCCTGCATCCGATCCCGCCGAAGGTTCGGTCAATCCCCAGGCGCCCATGAACTCGCCTGTCGCCAACTTCGACACATACTTCTTCTTCTGCGTTTCATTGCCCGCGAGAAAAATATGATTCGAACAAAGCGACGTGTGCGCCGCTACGATGATGCCCACCGAGCCATCTACGCGCGACAGTTCCGCGATGGCCGTGACGTACTCGATGTAGCCCATGCCCGCGCCGCCGTATTCAGACGGGAAGATCATGCCCATCAGGCCGAGTTTGCCGAGTTCCTTGATGGTGGCCAGCGGGAATTCGCCGGCTTCATCCCACCTCATGACGTTCGGGGCAATCTCGCGTTCGGCAAACTCGCGCACCGTCTTCTTCAGGTGCAGTTGCTCGTCGTTCAGCTGAAAGTCCAAAGATCCTCCATGTAGCTGTTAGCTCTTGGCTCTTAGCTCTTAGCTCAAAGCCAAAGGCTAAGAGCTAACAGCGGTCTGACTTGGGAGGCCGTGCGCGGGAATGGCGCAGAACTTGGCGCCCAACTGGTCATTTAAGCATGAGGAGGGGGAATCAGCGAAATGTGGGTACCGACCGGTTGGCTTGGGATGCGGACAGCTACGGCACAGTCTTCTTCGGATTCATCCCGAAGATCTTTTCCCGAAGATCTTGCGTGCCATCCAGACGGGCGCGACAAACACGTGGGCAGGGTTGGTGAGAAACGCCGGCTTGTTCCCCTCGATCAGATGGCCTAGCCAGGCTAGCGCAAACGCCGTCGGGATCAGCAGCAGCAGCGCCACCATCCAGTGCCACCAGACCACGATCAACGACGAGAAACCGACCGGAATGGCAATCATGTGCAGGGCGCGGTTCACCGGATGGTTATGTGCGCCGTCGTAATGCGAATACAGTCCCATATTCCCACCCCACGTGAGAAATTCCGGCCCGCAGCATTATAGCCCAGGTCCGCATCACCGGAGTCGGTGTTCAGGCGGGTCCGGCCGAAAAAAAGGGCGCGCCGAAGCGCGCCCAAGTTTCAGGAGGAACAAAGTTCAGAACAAAGTTCAGAAGCAACCGGTTCAGCAGGACAAACCCTATCTTGCCGCCAACCTTCAGCGTCCGAAGCCCGTCGTTTGCATCGCATTCCGCGAGATGTCGGCCGTGGACGCAATGCCCTGCATCCGCAGCTTGAACTCATCGGCGTTCGAGGCGCTCTCCAGCGCCGTCTCGTAACTCACGAGGCCGGCCTGGAACAGATCCCAGAGCGACTGGTCGAAGGTCTGCATGCCGTACTGCGAGGTGCCCGCGGAAATCGCGTCGCGGATGGCGCGCGTCTTCTCGGGCACCAGAATGCATTCCCGGATGTAGGCGGTTGTCACCATCACTTCGACCGCGGGCACCCGGCCCTCGGCGTCCGAACGGCGCACCAGGCGCTGGCTGACGATGGCGCGCAATACTGCCGCCAACTGCAGCCGGATCTGTTTCTGCTCCGGCGGCGGAAAAATGGCGATGATGCGGTTGATGCTTTCGACCGCATCCAGCGTGTGCAGCGTGGAGAAAACCATGTGACCGGTTTCGGCCGCGTGCAGCGCCGTCCCGATCGTTTCCAGATCGCGCATTTCGCCCACCAGAATCACGTCCGGATCCTGACGCAGAGAAGCGCGCAACGCCGCCGAGAATGTCGGCGTATCTACTTCCACCTCGCGCTGGTTCACGTAGCCTTTTTTGTCGCGGTGCAGAAATTCGATGGGGTCTTCGATGGTGATGATGTGTTCGGCGCGCGACGAGTTAATGCGGTCGACCATGGCGGCCAGCGTCGTCGATTTGCCCGAGCCGGTCACCCCGGTCACCAGCACCAGGCCGCGCGGCATGTCGCAGATCTGTTCCACCACTTTCGGCAGAAACAGTTCATCGAGCGCCCGGATCTTGGTGGGAATTACGCGCAGCACCAATCCCACGTTGCCGCGCTGCTGAAACACGTTCACACGGAAGCGTCCCAGGCCCGCGACGCCATAGGCCATATCGATTTCCGTGGTCTCTTTAAATTTTTGCTTTTGCCGGGCCGACATCATGCTGAACGCCATGTTCAACATGTCTTCGGCGGACACTCTCGCCTGGTCGGTCAGGGGCAGCAGATCGCCGTCAATGCGGAGGTGAGGATAGTTCCCGACCTTCAAGTGCAAGTCGGAAGCGCGACGCTCCATGGCAATGCGCAGCAAGTCGTCGATAGTCATGCGGGCAAGACTCCAGGTACCTTGCCTATCATGACGCCTACCGCCGCCGGGCACGAGATGACGGAAGTAACGGGACCATTGGCGACGAGAAAGAGGGTCTTAGCTTTTGGCTTTTGGCTTTAAGATCCCGCCACTTCGCGGCGAACTCGAACGTTGGTTGACTTAGTCATATGACTTAGTTAATATCTATTTCATGGAAGTCAACGTTCACGAGGCCAAGACGCACCTGTCGAGGCTGCTGCGGCAGGTCGCAGCGGGAGACGAGATTACCATCTCGCGGGCCGGCGTGCCCGTGGCCAAGCTGATCGCGGCCGGGGCGCGGAGAACTGCGCGGCCCATGGGCATGGACCGGGGCAAGATCTGGATGGCGGACGATTTCGATCGCCCAGATCCGGAACTTGAGGCCCTGTTTTACGGGCCTATCACTACCGAAGCCAGGGAAGAAATTCCGGCCCCGCCAAAAAGGAAGAAGAAAGCGTGAAATACCTGCTCGACACCGGGGCCTGGCTCTGGAGTCTCTGGGAGCCGGAACGGATCTCGCGCCAGGGCCGCCAGGTGCTGGCCGACCTGCGCCATGAGGTATTCTTATCCGCCGTGACTTCCTGGGAAGTGGCCATCAAGTCCGGGGCGGGCAAACTGAAACTTCCGGAAGCACCCGGAACTTTTGTGCCGCGGCGGATGGCAGATCAGGGACTCCGCCCGCTTCCTGTTTCCCACCAGCACGCATTGGCAGTTTTCGGCCTTCCGGATCATCATCGCGATCCCTTCGACCGGTTGCTGATCGCCCAAGCCAACCTGGAGGACATGATCCTCATCACCGCCGACCGGATGGTCGCGAAATACCCCGTGCAAACCCTCTGGGTCGGACGATAGCGGACGGACGGAAAGAAAAGCCGCCCCGCAGGGCGGCTGAATGGCTGGCACAGTCATCGGTTGAATCTTGAACGCCGGTCTCCGCTTCAGGCCGCAGCCTGCATCGGCTCGTCGTAGCTGCCGCCGTAGATCGACGGGACCTTCGACCCCATCGGACGCAGATACGTGGCTAACTCGCCCCGATGATGGATGCTGTGATTGTTCAAGAATCCCAGATAGAACGCAGCTGGGAAGTTGAAAGTGAAAAACTGGACCGGCGTCGACAGTTGTTCCGCCGACAAAGCCCGAACCCGATCCAACCCGCGCTTCATGTGCCGGTCGTACCAAGCCACCAATTCCGCCACCGACTTCGGCTTGTCGGCCGGCTGCGGAGGGGGCATCTCGAACTTCATATCTGCGATCGCGTCCAGAAACTGCACGTCGCTGTTTGCCAGGTGCCAGGCCAGTTCCCAGGCCGTACGGGCGTCGGGGTCGGGCCGGTAGTCCTTTTTTCCCTCGGGGACGGCAGCGAAAACTCGCTTGGTAATTTCAACTTCTCCAGCCAGACCATCGAGCATCAGCGCGCGATAGCCCAGCGCAAATTCGGGAGTGGGAGCAGACATAACATTTCTCCTTGGGCTGGGGATGGACGAGAAAAGCAGACGAAAAGACAATGTCGCCTGCGATCAGGCGCGCTCTACTATATTCCAGGAAAATAGGAAGCGCAAACCACCTGTCGAACCAGTCAAGCGGCAATTCCGAGGAACAATGTTACACGCTCACCGGCTGCTTGGCTCCCACCGGAACCGGCGTCAGCCAGCCGTAGCGGTCCTTCTTCTCGCCGCGGACAATGCCGTAAAACTCCGCTTGCAGAGACTTTGTCATGGGGCCGATCTTGCCCGTGCTCACGGTGATTTTATCGACTGAGCGAACGGGAGTGATTTCAGCGGCAGTGCCGGTGAAGAAAACCTCGTCGGCGATGTAGAGCGATTCGCGCGGAATCTGCTGCTCCACGATCTGGATGCCGAGGTCGCGCGCGATCTGCAACACCGAGTCACGCGTGATGCCGGCCAGGACCGAACTGCCCAGCGGAGCCGTGTGCAGCACACCGTTGCGGACGACAAACAGATTCTCGCCCGAGCCTTCGCTGACGAAGCCGTTCACATCGAGCGCAATGCCTTCGGCGTAGCCGTTGACCATGGCTTCCATCTTGATGAGTTGCGAGTTCATGTAATTCGCGCCTGCCTTCGCCATCGCGGGCAGAGTGTTCGGAGCCAGCCGCGTCCACGACGAAATACAAACATCGACGCCCTCATTAGCGTCCGTACCCAAGTACTTTCCCCACGGATAATTGATGATGTAGACCTCGGTGGGGCAGTTGAAGGGGGTGACGCCGGCCTCGCCGTATCCGCGCAGAACGATGGGGCGGATGTAGCACGGCCACACGCCGTTGCGTTGCACCAGTTCGATCATGCCGCGCACGATTTCGTCGCGGGTGAAGGGAACGTCAATACGGTAAATACGGGCGGAATCGATGAGGCGCTGCATGTGCTCGGCAGCGCGGAAAATGGCGGGGCCGGTGGGCAGCGCGTAACAGCGAATGCCTTCAAACACCGAAGAGCCGTAGTGCACAACGTGCGCCATCACGTGCAGGGTAGCGTCGTCCCAGGCGATGAATTTGCCGTTGTGCCAGATTTTTTCCGTCTTCTGAATCGCCATGCGGACTCCTTACGGTATAAAGATTCGCGGAAGCACGCGGGAATTCTCCGAATTGTCGAAGAATCTTTCGCCTTCCAGAATCAAATTATAACGTGGAGGCAGGGCTGCCCGCGGAATCAGCGAATTGCCGCGATGTTGCTGGCAACGAACCCGCCTTCTCCAGCGATCAACAGGCGCATCGTAAGGCGTTCCGCTTTGTAGTGGTGGGTCCGATGCAACAGGTACGCCATCCCCACTCCCGCGCCAAAACCTAAAGCCGACCCGGCAGCTTGCCCGGCGGCTCCGCGGGTCACGAAGGGACGCATGATCGGGTTGACCTCGCGGAGGCCCTGGCTGAGGCCGCGCTGCGTGGTGATGGCGTCGGCGGCGACCAGTCCGGCGAAGATGCCGACGTTCACTTTGGTCTCGACCGTCCAGAAACGCGGTTGGCTGGGCGCGTCGGGAAGCGTCGAATCTGGGTTCGCCGTAAAACTCTGTGCCTGCATGGCGGCGCTCAGTAAAAGAATCGACAAGAGGAATTTCATGGGGGTCCCCAATTAGCTGGTCGTAAGACCACGATAAGTCAGAGACGCCCTGGGAGGTATGGCCCATCCCGGTGGGAGGGATGGCATTTTCGTAAGAGTAACTGGGCTGCTCTCGATGGTTACTTATGGGTTATCCGACACGCCAGTTTCGTGTCAGGGGAATCGCATTCGCGATGCCGCAAATCGGTCGCAAGCAATCGCCGAAAACGCCGGCTGCCTGCCCCGCAAAGTTTTTACATCGTGGTGACATTTGAAGCCCCGTCCTTCTTGACAAGCCATTCCCGGAGTAGCAAGATTTCCCGCACAATCCGGCCGAAGTCCCCATGAGGAACAGATATGAGGAACAATATGAAGACCCAAGCCGTACGCATTCTCCTTGTTTCAGCCTTGCTGGCGCTTCCGGTTTCGGCGGCCTACGGCGAGTCCCACGACATCCCCACGCAGCACAATGAAGCCACGGTTGCCCAACTCCAGGCGGAGATGGCCTCCGGCAAACTCACCTCAGAGCAGCTGACCAGGGAGTACATCGCCCGCATCATCGCGCTCGATCAGAATGGTCCGGGAGTCAACGCGGTGATCGAGGTGAATCCAGACGCGCTCGTAATGGCGCGCAACGCTGACAAACTGCGCAAGCGCGGCATCGTGCTCAGCCCCTTGCACGGAATTCCGGTGCTCCTCAAAGGCAACGTCGACACCGGCGACATGATGCAGACCACCGCAGGCTCGTTCGCGCTGCTCGGGACGCCGGCACTTCGAGACTCCACGGTTGCCGCCAAACTTCGCGCGGGTGGCGCGGTGATCCTGGGAAAGACAAACCTTTCGGAGTGGGCGAACTTCCGCTCCTTCGAATCCGTTAGCGGATGGTCGGGCTGGGGCGGGCAGACCAATAATCCCTATGGAATTGACCGCAACCCCTGCGGCTCCAGTTCCGGCTCAGCCGCCGCCGCGTCTGCGAACTTCACCGCCGTGTCGTTCGGGACCGAGACCGATGGCAGCATCGTCTGCCCCGCCAACGTGAACGGCGTGGTCGGGATCAAGCCGACGGTGGGCCTCACCAGCCGCGCCGGCATTGTGCCGATCTCCCACGTCCAGGATACTTTCGGTCCGCACGGCCGCACCGTGGCCGACGCAGCGGCGGCGCTGGGCGTGGTGCAGAGCCTCACCTTCGACGGCCGCGATCCGGCAACGGGCAGCGTTCCTCTGGGATGGCAGGGCCGCTTCACTCGTCCCACCAATATTCCCACCGACTATACCCAGTTTCTGGATCCCAACGGTCTGAAGGGCGCAAGGCTTGGCCTGACGCGCCTGGGCTTATTGGGCTTTGACCCCTTCGTCGTCACGCCGGTGCCGATTCAAGACGCATACGAGGCGGCGTTTAAGGCACTCACCGATGCAGGAGCCACGGTGATTGACCTGGATGCCGCGGGTTTCACATTTCCCAACGGCGGCGGGGGCCCCGGCGAGCTGCTGATCTTGTGCTTCGATTTCAGAAATGACGTCCAAACTTACTTCGCCACGCGCGTCGGGGTTCCGATGGCAGGCAAGACTTTGAACGATGCCATCGCATTCAACAACGCGCACGCCGACGTCGAGATGCCGTTCTTCAATCAGGACATCTGGGACTTGATTGCCACCATGCCAACCGGACCGGATGATCCGCAGCCCGCTTTCGGCAACATGACTTACAACCAGGCGCTTGCCGCTGACCATGACTTTGGGGTGAACGGCATCGACGCCGCGTTGAGCCAGTTCAATCTCGACGCCGTGGTCACCGCTACCGACAACCCGCCGTGGGCCACCGACCTCATCTTCGGAGACCACTTTATTTTTGGTTCCTCGGGCTTGGCCGCGCCGGAAGGTTATCCGATCGTGCAAGTGCCGGCGGCCATGGTGTTCGGAGCGCCGATGGGCATCAGCTTCTTCGGGACGGCTTTTAGCGAGCCTACCTTGATCAAACTCGCCTCCGGCTTCGAAGCCGCGACCCAGGTGCGGGCGCACAACCTACCCACGTTCGCGGCCACGGTGCCGTTCAACAACATCGCGGGCACGACGTTGGTACCGCCGCATCAGCGCGATGCAATCCCGGCGAAGAGCCGAGGGAAAGCGGCTCCGTCGTCGAATACATCCAAGCAGCCAGGGAAAGAACTCAGGCCGGTACCTACATTGTGATTTTGGTGGGAGTTGTTAAGCGTGCCCCGTCCAGGCTCGGCTTGGGCGGGGCTTTTCAGTTAAGGGGTCTCGACCGCCGGAACCCAATTGCGGCGCTCAATAAACGTGGGGGGTTCGTAGGTCCGTCCCTTGGCCAGCCGATTCTCTTCTCGCCTTGTGGTCCACAACAAGATCGGCCCGAGCACTGCGGCGGTGAGGCGGGCCACGACCGGGGATTCCTTCTCGACTTCGCGGCGCAACTTGTGGATCCGCTCACTCACGGTGCGATTCACGTTCTTGAACTCCCGCTCCATCACCCAAAGCGCCGCATTGTAAGCGCTGCTGAGCTTCTTTGCTTCTCGCTTAAAGCGCTCGCGGACGCGGGGGTCGGGGTAATCCTTGTAGCGTTGCCAGCCCTGCAGCACGGTCCGGCACATGCGATAAAGACTGGGTCCGTTGCGCTCGAAATCGCGCCAGAAGGCCCAATCCAGGAAGCGCTTGGAATCCTCGCGAGAGATGGCGGCGTGCTTGAAGTTGAACTTGAACTGGCCATGAACATCGGCAAAGTCGATGTCCGGCAGCAGCCGGCCCTGTTCGGACATTTCCTGATAAAGCGGCGTGCCCGGAACCGGCGTGTAGAGCATGAACTGGTGGAAGTCGGTCTGGTAGGCGATCGCCGATTCGATTTCCTCGGCCATGTTGTCGGGCGTGTGGTGCTCGAGTCCGATGATGGTCGAGCCCTGCACCCGTATGCCGTGTTCGCGCAGCTCGCGCGTGAGTTCGCCAACGTTATTCCCCTGCAGCTTGCTATAGCCAGCCTTGGGAGACTCCAATCCCATCCACACCCAGGAAACGCCGAGTTCGACCAGTTCCAGCATGGTGTATTTCTTGATCGCATTGGCGGAGGCGAAGACGGAAAGCTCCCAGCTCTTGCCTGACTGCTTCATCAGTTCCAGCAAGCGCATGGCACGCGTGCGGTGCAGCAGGAAGTTCTCGTCCATCACAAAAAAGGAATGGACTTTGAGTTCGGCTTCGATCTGGCACATCACCGCAAACAGTTCATCGCCAGTCTCGTAAAAATTGACGAACTTTCCTTTGCCGCCAAAAAAAGCGGACGTGGTACAGAAGTTGCACCCCATGGGGCAGCCCACCGACGGGATGATGGTGGCGGCAGTGCCGCCCTTCCGCTCCGGCAGCAACATTCCCATGATGCGTGTCCGCAGGCCGGACACAATGGCGGGATGACGGATGGGCGCGTTCACGTCTTCTCCCAGGTAACGGCGCATCCAGGAGATGCCTTCTCCGCGCACGATGTGGTCGGCGTCAATCATTGCCTCCACGCCGGGAATGGCAGCTACGTGTCCGCCCACGACGATCGTCGAATCGGGAGACAGCTTCCGCACCATGCGGCACATCTCCCGGACCTTGCCGACGTTGACGATGATTCCAGAGATGCCCACGATGTCGTAGTGGTTCGCGGTCAATTCCCGCGCAAAGGCTTCGCGGGTAGGAAAATCCAGCACGCTGCACGGCGCCGAAATATTTTCCTGAATCATCATGATGCCCCAGGAGCGATGGAACATGCGCAGCGAGAAGCTGCCTTGCGCGCGCGTGACCTGGTTGTGATAAAGCTCCATCGGATTGATGGACCGGCTGCCGAATTCGTCGTCCTGGGCATAAGGCCCAAAGACCGAACTAAGCAGAATGCGAGCTTGACTCGCCTTGGGGTGAGTTTCTACTGGACTGGGTTTCATAGGATTCGTTGCTTGAAGGATAAGTACTCGGCAGAGCACTTCGCGGTGATCGTGGTTACATTACAAAACTATTACGTGCGCTGTTACATGCGCATCTCCACGCCGAAAAAACTTTAGTCTCGCAACTTTCGCGGCAAAGGCTTGTCGAGAGCTTTGCCGAGCATCGCCATCGCTGGGAGGTGATAAGCGGTCGTTCCGCCATCACCTCTCCAGCCTTTGCCGGCGGAGCCTTACAGCCCGTCGGGAAATACAATTCGCACCAGGCACAGCGTCGTCAGATCGTTAGGGGTGGGAGTCGCCAGCGTGAACTTCCGAGCCGCCTGCAGCATGGTCAGGCACAGCTCGCGCGCGGTGAGTGCGGTCGCGTTCTGAAAGTTTTCCTTCACTCCGTCCAGTCCAAATTCTTCACCCTCGTGGTCCGCTTCGACGATCCCGCGCGAGACGACCAGCAGCGCCGAGCCGGGCAGCAGGTGACAGGCGGCCGCGCTCTGCATAGTGTGTGAGAACAAACCCAGCGGCAGCCCGGTAGCTTCGAGCAGCGTGATTCCGGTGTAGTCCCGAAGCAGCCCCGGAGTGTGGCCGGCATTGGCATAACAAACTGTCCCCAGGTCTTCGTTATAGCAACCGAGAAACGCCGGACAACTGCGCAGACCGCCCCGCAAAATGGTGAGGTTCATCTCGTTGCACAGTTCGATCATGGCGGTGGTCTCGTTAAAGTCTTCTCCGGCAAAAAGTTTGGGCGCCAGGGTTCGGAACGTGTCCTGCACGGCGATCAGGATTTCCCGCGTGTCTGCCCGCAGGCCGGCGATATCGAGCAGCACGAACAGCATGCGGGACGGGGACACCCTCAGGAATTCATAGAAATCGCCAGCCACGCGCTGCCCGGAGTAGACCGCGGCAATCTCGGCACAACGAAGCTCGGGAGTATCACAATGGAGCGGATCGGAGGGAGGCGGTGCGGCTTCGCGGCCGTTGAATAGGGAATGCCGGAACAACGAGCGCAAAAACCCAGCCGAAGGCAGCTTGCCTTCCCCAGCGTCAGCCCTCTCGGTCATAGCGCGGCTCCCGAAACGTGGACGCAGGGCACTCCTTTGTAGAGACGCGGCTTGCCGCGTCTCCCGCCGCAGACGGGGCAAGCCCCGTCTCGACACGACACAGTCTGCACCTGCCCAGAGTATCGGCAGATTTCAGAGCCTCATGATTCAGAATCCCATGATGTTGTATCCGCAATCCACGTAGAGGGTCTCGCCGGTGATACCGGAACTGGCGTCGGAGGCCAGAAATACGCCGGTGCTGCCTACCTCGGCGACTTCCACATTGCGTTGCAGAGGCGCGCGCTCGGCGTGTCCTCTCATCATCTCTCCCATGCCGGAGATGCCGCGCGCGGCTAGGGTCTTGATCGGACCCGCGGAAATGGCGTTGACGCGAATCTTCTGCCGGCCCAGATCGTAAGCCAGATAGCGCACGGTGCACTCCAGCGCGGCTTTGGCTACGCCCATCACGTTGTAGTTGGGGACAACTTTTTCCGCGCCGTAGTAGCTCATGGTCATGATGCTGCCGCCGTCCTGCATCAGCGCCGCCGCCGCCCGCGAAACCGCGATCAGGGAATACACGCTGACGTCATGCGCGATGCGAAAGCCTTCGCGCGTGGTGTTCACGAAGTCGCCTTTCAATTCGTCGGCCGGCGCGAACGCCACGCTGTGCACCAGCACATGGAGCTTGCCGTAGCGCTCTTTGAGTTTCTCAAACAGACCCGCAATCGCCGCATCGTTCGAAACATCGCACATGAAGGCTTCCGCGCCCGGCAGCGAAAGAATCAGATCTCGGGCCTCCTGTTCCAGCCGCTCATTCTGATAAGTGATGGCGAGGTTCACGCCCGCGGCGTGCAACCCTTGCGCAATGGCCCACGCGATCGAGCGCTTATTTGCTACTCCAAAGACGACCGCCGTCCGGCCTTTCAAGTCCTCAAACATGTATGGATGCTCCCCCCAGGGAGAAGAAAAAGAATACCAGCAATAGGAACAACAATGGGTGCCCCATCCTAACGTCGCGTTTCTTGCGACGTTAGGGTGGGCTCGCACGAATGCCAACTACTCCGCCACCGCACCCACAGCTTTCCCCGCCTTCACCGGCCAGCAGGCGCTGCCAAAGGCGACCGCATAGACGGCCGCGATCACGGCAAACCCGGATGCCAGGCTGATCCGCGATGCGATCGCACCCACCGCCAGCGCCAGCGCAACCTGCAAAAAGGTGCCGAAGAAATAGAAAGTGTTCTGCACCCGTCCCATGAAGTGCTGCGGCACCTGCTCCATCAGGCTGGTATTCATGGCTATGCCGCTGACGCCGCGCGCCGATCCCATCAACCCGTAGAGAAGTACAGCCATCGCCAGCCAGGGCGAAAACGGCGACAGTGCCATGGTAAACGTCAGCAGCAACATGGAGAGCGCAATCGACCAGCGCGCCCCCACACGCGCAATCAGCGCCGGAGCATAAAGCGCGCTCAGGAATGCGCCCACACCCCATCCTCCGTTCAACCATCCGTAGCCGGTCGCCCCGGCGTGGAAGACGCGATCGCTGAGTGGCGCCGTCACCACCACTCCGGTCATCATCGCGCCCAGAAACAACGCCCAACTCGTCCCCAGGAAAACGACGCTACGATGCTCGCCGAGAAAGA
>JBAVVP010000460.1:0-22587 GCA_049697355.1 Terriglobales bacterium | reverse complement strand
TCTCTCAGCGGTCTTTCTTTGCCGACCGCGACAAAAATGCCAGCTCTTTAAGATACTCGCGGATGGGGCGGGCGGGCGTTCCCCAGAAGACGACCCCCTTGCCGCGAATCACCTTCTTGGTTGGGATACCGCTTTGCGCTCCCAGGATTGCGCCTTCTTCGATGCGCACGTGATCGGCGATCCCGACTTGTCCGCCGATGATGACATTATTTTCGACGACAACGCTGCCCGAGATGCCGGTTTGCGCGACGATTACGACGTTCTCTCCGATCAGGACGTTGTGGCCGATGTGCACGAGGTTGTCAATTTTCGTGCCGCGGCGGATTCGCGTTTCATCGAGAGCGCCGCGGTCGATGGTGGAGTTGGCTCCGACTTCTACATCGTCTTCGATCACCAGGCGCCCGATTTGAGGGGACTGCTCATAGCGTCCAGTTTCGGAATCGCGGACGTAGCCGAAGCCTTCGCTGCCAAGGACAGCCCCTGCCTGCACGATGACACGGTCGCCGAGCGTGGTGCCGGAGTAGACGGTGACGTTCGCATCGAGACGGCAATGAGTGCCGATGCCCACGTTGTCGCCGATCACAGAACCCGCGCCGATGGTAGTTTCATCGTCGATCTTGACCTGCTCGCCTAGAATCGCGCGCGCGCCGATGGCTACGTTCGTGCCGAGTTCAGCCGACGCGGGAACGATGGCGGAAGGATGAATGCCGCGATTACGGTCGGGGTCGCGGAGAATCCGCGCCGCCCGGGCAAAGGTGAGGCGCGGTTGTGCGGAAATCAGCAGCGGCTTCGAGGCGCTGGCCGCGAAGTTCCCGGCCGCGAAGTCTCCCGCAATAACGGCGGCGGCCGATGATGCGAGCGCGGTGTCGAAGTGCCGTGCGTCTTCCACGAAGACGAGGCTATCGCGGGTGGCGGATTGCAGGCTGGAGACGTTGCTCACGATGAGGGAGGCGTCTCCGAGAAGATGGCAGCCGAGCTTCCCGGCAAGATCGCGCAACGATTGTTTCATGGCTCCCCATTGTCGCTGTCCGAGGTGGGAGTTACAACCCATCCCAGATTGCGTAGGGACGGGCGCATTCGTCCGTCCCAACCGAGCGAAGCTCGGCGGTTGCTGCGTGTAAGAAAGAACCGGCGAGACGCTCGTCCCTCCTCAAGCTCAGTACAGCGGCGGCTGGCCTGGTGGCCGGGTCTTCCAGCGGCGGTGGACCCAGAGCCACTGGTCGGGATAGCGGCGGATGAAGTCTTCGATGATCTTGGTGAATTTTGCGGTATTGGCCACGATGTCGGCCTCGTTGTCAGCGGTGCGAATCAACTCCACGGCAGGATCGAAGCGCAGGATATATTTTCGCAGTTTCGAATCCCACACGGTAAAGCCGGGGACTACGGCGGCGTCGGTGCGCAGGGCAATGCGGGCCAGGCCGCTGGCGGTGCACGCGGGGACTCCAAAAAAATCGACGAACACACCCTGCGGCGGGGTCATGTTGGTGTCCATGAGGATGCCAACGGTTTCGCCGCTGCGCATGGCGGAGAGCAGGCCGCGCACGAAATTATCTTTGTCGACGGTGCGATTCCCGTGCATGGTGCGGTAGCCCTGGATCAAGGTGTCAATGTAGGGATTGTCGAGCGAGCGCATCACAATCGACAGCGGATGACCTTGCAGGGAGTGCGCGAAGGCGGAAAGTTCCCAGGCCCCGAGGTGTCCGGTGAGAAACAAAACGCCTTTGCCGCGAGCATAGGCGCGCTCGAAGTTTTCAAAGCCGTCATAGACGACGATGCTCGAAACATTTTCGCGGGTATAGCGGGGGAAGAGGCAGACTTCGGCGAGCTGGCGTCCGAGAGAAATGAATTCGCCGCGAAGAATGCGGCGGCGCTCGCGCGGCGCCATTTCGGGGAAAGCGAAGCTCAGGTTGCGCAGGCCAACCCGGCGCAGACGCCTGTGAACCGCGTAGACGGCGAGCCCGATCGTGATCCCCACGGCGCGCGCCAAGGGACGGGGGAGCAAGCCGAGAATCTTGATCCAGGGCCAGACTAGAGCGTATTCAAGGCGTTCGCGCACGGTGGGAGTTCTCAGTCCCCAGTTCTCAGTTCTCAGCGAACTTGAGTCGAAGACTGAGAACTGAGAACCGAGAACTGAGAACTGGCTATTTTGAGGCCTGCTGGGCCCACTTGGCTAGCGTGCTCAGGAATGGGTAAGCGCTCTTGGGAGCGTCGATCTCTCCGGTTAGCGAGGTCTTGAAGGGGATCATGCGGCCGTAGAAATCGCGGGTGCTGTCCTTGTCCTCCTTGATGACGGCGCCGGCGAGTTCGAGACCGGCGAAGAGGCCGCGGGCACGCGAGTAGGTCAGAACCTCGGCGCGCATCTTCCAATCGGTATTGGCGGAGGCGTGGCGTCCGACGGGGCCGGCGGCGGCGCTGGCATCGGCGCCGACCTTGAACTTGCTGGAGAGCAGCTGATTCATACCGTTCTTGTTCATGATCAGCATGACCAAATCGACCGCTTGGCCGCCGATCTGCAAGCCAAAACTGCCGCCGCTGATGGTGAAGAAAGCGGGCGCGCTCCAGCCCTTGGCGGTGCGGCAACTGGCGACGCCTCGGCCGTAACGGCCGCCGAAGACGAAGCCTCCCTTGAGCATGGACGGAACCACGGCCACACATTCGGCCGAACCGAGTACTTCTTCCGGGATGCGCTGGTCCGGCGCGCCCTGGATTTCATCGAGCACGGTGCCGGCGGCCTCGACTCGCCCAGACGCTTTGGTGTTGGCCTCTGGAGCCTTGGTGTCTTCGTCGGCGGAAAGGATTGGGGTCAGGAAACAGACGAGCACTAGCAGAACGAGGAGTTTGCGCATGACGCCTCACTTGGGAGATCGGAGTATGGATTTTGTTGTCCCTAATTCTATTCGATGCGGGGCGCAGAAGGCAGGGCAGCGGGGAGTAATCAGGGTGAGTCGGGTTGAAGGCAAAAAAATGCGGGGCTGAAAGCGGCGACCCTAATCTCCGTTTCCAACCCCGTCTCCCAGGTTCTGTGGTAGGTGAGGCGAGTATGGGGCAGGTGCGGGAGGGGGACAAGATTACGAGGGTCACTGTACTTTGGTAACCGGGGACGGTTGATAGGTCACCCGCCTGATCGTCCGTGCAATCGCGATTCATCGCCAACTGGCGCAATACTTCGTAGAATGGTCGCCCCGCCATGAAACTGGTTCCTGCCGGTGCGACGATAGAGGAACTTCAGAAGAAGGCAGCCGCCTGCGAAGAGCAGGCAAAATGTGAGCCTGAACCCGAGGCCACGAAACTGAAGGAGGAAGCGCTGCTCTACCGCGAGTGGATCTCTGCCCTCAGTTCTGGAAGATGGCACTCCTAGTGTCGTGTCCCACGAGTTTCTGGCATAAGTTAATCCTGTCATCCTGAGCCGAGCGAAGGACCTATGCATTTTGTTTGCAGCGTCCAACGCTCCCGTGTGTGCGTGAAAACTCGTTCTTGGGCAATCCGGTGGACTGAGTCCTCCAGAATCCAGCCCAGGAGGGGCGTCTGCCAATAGCCCGGCGCTTCAGCGCCGGGAAAAGTGGAAAATCACTCAAGTCCCGGAGGGACGACTGAGTTCTCACGCCCACATTTACGCGCTGCACAAAAAATGCCTGCGGACTTATGCCGCGTATTTCCGCGACACGACACTACCGAAGCCCAATCAAACCCCTCGGGACGGTGGTTTTGAGCGTAATCGCTGGTTGTAACAACCATCTGCAAACAGCTAACTACTGGGCCGAACTCTCCCGCTATGCTTTTGCTTCGTTCAGATACGGCACATCGGGGTCCCTGTCCGTCAGGTACTCGCTGGCGTGCGAACGATTTCGACAGAGCACTTGGCATGGCGAGCGACGAATTCGGCCACGCTGCCAAGCAAGAAACGCTTGATTCCTCTCTGTCCATGCGAACCAACGACGATCAGATCGGCACCCCACTCGGTTGCGGAATCGATGATTCTCTCTCTGATGTCACCTACCTCGACGGCGGCGTCCACCTTGAATCCTGCGCTACGCAGTTCCTTCCCAATTCGCTCGACCAACTCACGGGCTGGCTTTTTCTGATCTTCCAACTCGGGAGCATAACCTGGCGCCATTTGCGGGGGAGGTGGCGCAACCGGCTGCAACACGTGCAAAACCAGGACCTCTGTATGCTCAGTCCGAAACTGCGTGACAACAGCCCGTAACACATCCCCGGAGACCTTCGAATCGTCAATTCCTATTAGGATTTTCATGATTCCTCTTTCTCAAGAATCAATTAGGGTATCCACCACCATGCCGCCCGGAGCAACCTTTGGTGGCAGCCGTATTCGCAGACGGTGACATTTTACATCCGCCTCGCCATTTTCACTCCTATGCTGATTACAACAATTGGCGGCTGAGACCCAAAGAGCTTGTTGGTGGGTTGGGGCTTGAACGAAGGTTATGATGGTGTTTTTCTTGTTCCGCTGAACTTTACGGAAGAGCGAAGAGCTGGGTAAGTCAATCGTTGGCTCAAAGAAGAACCATGCTGAATATTAAGCTCATCCTTTGTCCTGTCGATTTCTCAGAGTTCTCGGTAACAGCGTACCGCTATGCAATATCGGTAGCCGAGCACTATCAAGCCAAGCTGGTGGTGCAGCATATCGCAGAGCTATGGCGATATCCTTCCGCGGGCTTTGCTGCCTCTGCGGCACTCTATGATGAGTTCTGCCAGTCGGTACGCGAAGGCGGCAAGGAGCAACTGCAGGAATTTGTAAAAAACTACACCCACAACGGAATTCAGCTGGAGCTCGTCGTGCACCAGGGAATGGCCCCGGATTCCATTTTGTCTTACAAGTAAGTCCTTATTCCTCAAAGACATGGGAAAACCGGACGCTAAGTCTTTGATTCCAAAAGACCGTCGCAGGAGGTGCCAGCAGCGCGGTAAGAAGCTGGGCCACCCAAAACCAGGCATGAAATCGAGTTGTTCCGCAGGCTGTTAGAGCCTTACTTTGCCGTCACCAGCGAATGCGTGATGGCATGGACCGACAGCGCGATGCGGTTTTGCACGCCGACTTTGCGCATCAGTTTCGCAACGTGCGCTTTCACGGTCCGCTCTTCGATGCCGAGGGCTGAGCCAATCTCTTTGTTCGAACGGCCAGCGACCAGCATCTCGAGAACTTCCTTTTCGCGGTCGGTGAAGGTAACCCGTCCAGCGGGAAAGATGCGCCCCGGCGATGCGCTGACGCGTTCGATGAAAGTCGAGAGAACGCGGCGCGGAGCCCACACGGAACCTTGATGCACGATGCGCAGGGCCTGGATAAACTCAGCCGGTGATGCAGCCTCATCTACGTAGCCTTTGGCGCCGGCGGCGATGGCTTTGAGCACGCTTTCGTCATCCATGCCAGAGCCGGTCACGATGATGCGCAGGTCGGGCCGCGCGGCTTTCATGCTGGCCATGGTGTCATAGAGGTTGTGGCCGCCGCGATTGCCGAGCAGGACCAGGTCGATGCTCTGCAACTGGCTCAGGTCGGGCAGCGAGGCAGAGACCAACTCCAGATCGGGTTCGGTGTCAAAGAGGGCTCGGAATCCCACAAACCGCAGCGGATCGCTTTCCACTACGGCGATGCGTATCAGGGGCTTTTTGGCGACAGCGACGGCAGCTTTCATTCTGGTTTCCCTGTTAGGATTACATCCTGTTCAAGCTTGCCTGAACTAGCCACGAATTGGAACGATTGGCAATCGAATCAAATTACGGGGGTAACCTCCCAAATCAGGCTACAGAGGAGGCTTGCGATGAGCCGAGAGCGGATGCAGCGGTATGGAGCGGGAATTCTAGCCTTGGGCATGATGGCAGCAGGACTGCTGATGGCGCAGGCGCCAGCAGCGCCCACGGCAGCGCAACCTTCCGGGCAATATCAGCCGAAGTTTGCGGGCGACCCGGCGCGTTCGGAATCGGAAGCGCAGGCGCTCGCCTATATGCGGACGATGCTCCGGGCGCAGCACGCCTACAAGAAACGGCACGACAAGTACGCGGAGTCGCTGGAAGCGTTGGCGGGGACAGGGTCGTTCACCAAGCGCATGGCGCATGCGACCGACCGCGGGGATTACACGGCCACCTTTCGTCCGCACTTTGGTCCGCATCACGACGGGTTTGCGTTCACCATGACGCCCAAGCAGATGGACAGCGAGCACCGCTCGTTCTACGCGGAAGACGATGGGGCCATTCATGCGGACGATCAGAAGCCGGCCGATTTGGAATCTCCAAAAGTGAGGTGAGGAATCGGCCGTCTCTCCGGGGCTGGCACATGGCAACCTCAACCGCTCATCAAGATCACCAGCTCAAGGAGTTGGCGCGCGCCGGTCTTTGATCTCTTCGAGATGTGCTCGCAGGCGCTGCAAGACTGCTTCCCGCTCGGCATTGCTCAGGTTCTGCTGGAGTTCTTGCAGGGCGAAATGAATGACGTCGTGGTGATGGATTTCCTCCGGGGCAACATCGCTGCTTAGTTCCAGCCAGATGCCGTGCAGCAGGTCGATCTCCTTGGGCGTGAGCCGCGGCAAGTGCGGACCGAGATAAAAAACATGCTCCTGGCCAGTCGGGAAATAGATCTCGAGAGTCAATCTTGGTTTGGGATCCGGCAGACGCTCCCAGGCCAGGCCTGCGATTCGAGCTTCCTCAGTCACAGACCGCGTGGGGGACGGGCCCAGCACCACGACGGCTGACTGCAAGCTCTGGGCGGCGCGCAAGATGGCATCCCACTTTTCGCTGGCGGCGGCGACCGCCAGATGGATGGTCTTTCCTTTTTTCTCGGCCAAGGAAAGGGCCCGGGTAAAGAGCTCTTGTTCTTCCAAACTAAAAAGCTGCTCCGGCGCCAGTTCGTACTCGCCTGATTCCGCGCGTCCCAGGAATCGCATGTGGAGCACCACGACGTCTTGCTTGCGCGGATCGACGCGGTCGAGGATCGCCCCGAGGTTGTAAAGCGTGTTGTAGTTGCGGACCATCACCAGGACATTGCCGGGGCGGACTCCGAGCCCTTGCGGAGTCAGGTCGTCGCCCGGTTCGAGATTGAACTGGTCAAGCTGGCTATGGTCCACGGCGCCGCGCTTGGTCATCTTTTCGGAGATTTCGAAAACGACGAAGAAAATTACGGTAAAAACCAGACCAGAAACGGTGGCGACTTGCTTGGTGAAAAGATTGATGACGCACAACGCGACCAGCGTAACCGTAATCAGGCCCAAACCTATCGGGATCTCGACGCCCCCCACCGTCAGGTTGAGAGGCACGCGGAATTCCCGCTTCCCAGGCTGCTTGTAGCGCAGCACCAGTACGGCCAGGCCCTTCATGGCGAAGCTCCACATCACGCCGAAGGCATAGGCCTCACCGAGCACGAAGATATTGCCGCGGCTCAGGATGATGGTGAGGAGTTGCAGGCCCACGACCAGATTCAAGATGCGGTACGAGGTCCCGAAGCGGCGGTGGGGGCGTCGAAACCAGTGGGGAAGAATGCCATCTTCGGAAACGCGATTGAGGACTCCGTTCGAGCCCACAATGGCGGTGTTGACGGCTCCGGCCAGCATCAAGACTCCGACGACGACGACGAAAGCGCGGAAGGCCAGACGCACAGTTATCGGTCCGACCAGATACATCGCCAGCCCGCCGATGGGGTTGTCGAAGAAATTCTGGCGTACCGCGTCGGGGATGATCATGACCGCGAAAAACGAAACCCCGGCGGTGAAAATCAAGCTGTAGACAAAAATGACGAAACCCGCTTTTTCCAGATTGCGCAGCTTGGGAGACTCAATCTCGCGGTAGACCTGGGCCATGGTCTCTTCGCCGCTCATGGCCAGCACGGAGTGGCCGAGGCCGACTAAAATGCCGATCAGTCCGACGGTGTAGGGCAGCGAGGTGTGTTTGAGCCAGCCCAGGGCATCGTTCGAATAGACGAGATTGGAGAGGCGCGGCAACTGCGGAACATAAGCCCCCCGCACCCAGAGGGTATAGCCGCACCAGATCAGCATCATAACCACCATCACGGTGGTGACGTACATGATGCGCAGCGCTTTTTCACTGGATTCGGGGATGCCTTTGACGTTCTCCCACCAGAAGTAGATGGTCACCACGGCGGCGAAGACGGCCGCGGTACCGTTCACGGGAAAATTGAAATTGAGATGGAAATACTGTAGAAGTTCGTTCAGCAAACCCACCAGATAGAGGCCTGCCGACACGCCGCTGATGGGTCCGGTCAGGATGTAGTCGAACATCAGCGCGGAAACTGAGAACTTGGCCAGGGTTCCGCCCATGGCCTCCTTCACCACGCGATACACGCCGCCGCGCACAAACATGCTGCAGCTCTCGATATAAACCGAGCGGACGGCATAGGAGAGCAACATGATGGCGAGGATGAACCAGGGAGCGGTTTTCCCCACGAAGTGTTCGGCAATGGAGGGCGCATAAAAAGCGGACGAGCCCATGTCGTTGAGCACGACCGCTGCCGCCCGCCAAAAGGAGATAAAGGCCAGCATGGCAGTCGTGGCCACCAGCACCCGTTGCGTGCGCGGTCCCGTCAGCGCTGGCGGAGATTGCTTAGCAGTATGGTTTTCCATTCCCTGTTCGACCAGTATCGGATCACCCTAACAACGGGCCAAGATTATTTCAGCACCGGCTCGCGCAACACACCGCGGCAACAATGCAAAAACGCGAATTGTTTATGCTATCTGATCAGGGCAAAGTAGAACAGCGTCGAAATGGCCAAGAATGGCGCACGCTTCGCCAGCTGTGCGTCAGGCCGGCAGTACGCAAACCAGGGAATTCACCCGGTGCCGCGTTCCTTGCAAAACGATTTTGCTATGCTTGCGCGTGCGGCAAATCCATTCGAGCGCGTGGGGACTGGTTCTGCTGTCGGCAGTTTTGCAGGTTGCGATCTTTCCGCTGCCGGGATTGTATGGGCTGTGCTGGGTAGCGGTGGCTCCCCTGCTGGTTGCGCTTCTGCGGGCGCGCGCTTCGGAAACTCTGCAACTGGACGGTCATCGCCAGGCGCGCTTGCCCGCCACGCCGTGGCAGGGATTCTTGCTGGGCTACGCCTCTGGGATCTTGTGGTACCTGGGAACGTGCTACTGGTTGTATGACACCATGCACCGCTACGGAGGCGTGCCGGTGCCAGTCGCAGTGCTGATCCTGATCCTGGTGGCCATGTACGTCGGGCTCTACCACGGGTTGTTTGGGCTGCTGGTGGCATGGGTTGCCGGACGCGATGGGTCGCAGCGTCGCGCGCTGGCGGCGGCTCCGTTTCTTTGGGTGGTGGCGGAATTCACTTTGACGCGGGTTTCGGCCTTTCCGTGGGAACTGCTCGGCTATGCGCAAACCGCGAACCCGACACTGACACGGCTGGCCACGCTCACCGGAGTCTATGGGCTGTCGTGGGAAATCATGCTGGTGAACAGCGTCTTCGCGGCGGCATTTCTAGTGGTCCGCGAACGGCGCAGATGGCTGCTACTGGCGGCGAGCGGGGCGGCGGCAATCCTGCAAGCGGGCCAGTGGATTGTGCCCCCGCCCGCTGCCGCGGACCACACGGCGCTGCTGGTGCAGCAGAACATTCCGATTCAGGCGAATTGGGCGCGGGATTATTTTGAAAACACGCTGCGCGACTTGACGAGTCGGAGCGTGCAAGCGGCAGCGGATGCCGGAACGGCTGGAAAAGCCGATCTGATTGTGTGGCCGGAGTCGCCGTCACCGTTCTATACCAGCGATCCGCTATTTCAGAACGCAGTCGGCGCGATGGCACGCCAGGCTCAGACCTGGGTGGTGACGGGTTCGATTGGAATCGAGCCGGCGATGCACAGCGGCGGCCAGGAATCAAAAGTGTTCAATTCGGCCGCGCTGGTCAGCCCGCAAGGCGAATGGGTTGGCCGGTACGACAAGGTGCATCTGGTGCCGTTTGGAGAATATCTGCCCTTTCCGCGCCTGTTTTCATTTGCGGGAGGCCTGACGAAAGAGGTGGGAGAATTTTCGCGGGGCACTTCCCGCTCGCCCCTTGACGCAGGCGGCCGGCGGCTGGGAGTGTTCATCTGCTACGAGTCGATCTTTCCCGACGAGGTGCGGCAGTTCGCCCTCCAGGGCGCGCAGGTATTCGTCAATATTTCGAACGACGGCTGGTACGGCGACAGCGGCGCCTGGAAACAACACCTGCAGCAAACCGAGATGCGCGCCGTCGAGAACGATCGCTGGGTACTGCTCGCGACCAATACTGGATTGACGGCGGCGATCGATCCCGCGGGAAGAGTGGTGGCGCAGGTTCCACGCAAAGAACGAAGCGTGCTGGTGGCGCCCTACGCGCTCGTTTCCGGCACCACGTTTTACACCCGGCACGGCGACTGGTTCGCATATCTGTGTGCGATAATTTCAGCAGGCGCGCTGCTGGCGCGTTTTATGTTCAGTCGACCCTACAGCCGAGTGAGAAAGCAATGCTAGATGAACTGGAACAGCAATACACTTCCTTAAAGACCAAGGTTCACGACCTGCGGGAGTATCTTTGACGCCGGTAAACTGCGCCAGCAGTTTGCCGAAATTGAAAAGCAGGCGTCGGATCCCAATCTGTGGTCGAATCCTGAACGATCTCAGCAGGTGATGCGCGAGCGCAAGCGCCTGGAAAGCGTGTTGACGCTGGAAGGCGACCTGGAGCGCCGCACCGGCGACATCGCCGCCTATTTCGATCTGGCCGGCGAGGGCGAAGACGTCTCGGCCGACTTGCAGCGCGAGTTGGCTGATCTTGGCGAACTGGTGGATCGCGTCGAAACCGAAACCCTGCTTTCGGGCCCGAACGACGGCCTCAATGCGATCATGACGATCCATCCTGGCGCGGGTGGAACCGAGTCGCAGGACTGGGCCGAGATGTTGCTGCGCATGTATCTGCGCTGGGCCGAACGACAGGGATTCAAAACCGAGATGTACGACTACCAGCCCGGAGAAGAAGCTGGCATCAAGTCCGCGACATTTTCTGTGATCGGCCCGTATGCGTTTGGTTACTTGACCAGCGAGATCGGCGTCCACCGACTGGTACGGATTTCGCCCTTCGATCAGGCGAAACGGCGGCACACTTCGTTTGCCAGCGTCTACGTTTCGCCCGAGATTGACGACAGCATCGAGGTTGTCATTAAACCGGATGACATTCGGATTGACACTTACCGCTCAAGCGGCAAGGGTGGACAGCACGTGAATACGACCGATTCGGCGGTGCGGATTACGCATATCCCTACCGGCCTGGTCGCCAATTGCCAGAATGAGCGCTCGCAGCATAAGAATAAAGAGAAGGCGATGAGCATGTTGCGCTCGAAACTTTACGAATACGAACTGGAGAAGAAACGCGAGGTCACGAAGAAAATCGAGGATTCGAAACTGGATATCGATTTTGGTTCGCAGATTCGGTCGTATGTGCTGCAACCCTACCGCATGATTAAAGATCACCGCACTAAGTTGGAGATTGGTGATGTGGACCGCGTGATCGATGGCGATCTGCGGCCGTTGATGCAGGCGTACTTGCGGATGCGGCGGGGCGAGAAAAAGTGACATGGGTTTAGGTTATGAAAGTTGGAAAGAAGATTTCCCTTAGACCGCCGAAGCTTGGTCCCCGCTTGCAGCGGGCCTTCCGCTATGCCGCCGAGAAACACGACGGACAAACGCGGAAGCAGTCCGCGGTGCCTTATCTGTCGCACCTGATGGCGGTGGCGTCGCTGGTGCTGGAAGCGGGCGGCGACGAGGACATGGCGATCGCGGCGCTGCTCCACGATGTGGTCGAAGATTGCGGCGGCATGCCGAGGCTGCGCGAAATCCGCAAACAGTTTGGTCCGCGGGTGGCGAAGATCGTGGAGGGTTGCACGGATTCATTCGGCGAGCCCAAGCCGGAGTGGGCGGAACGGAAGAAGGATTATCTGCGCGAAGTGAAACACGCCGGGGTGGAGACGCGGCTGGTTTCGGCATCCGACAAACTGCATAACGTCCGCACGATTCTGGCCGATTACCGGCAGCACGGGGAAGCCATCTGGACGCGGTTTACGGGAAAGAAGGAAGGCACGCTCTGGTACTACCGCGCCCTGAGCGATGAATACCGGCGGCGCAGCCCGAACCGCATTACGCGAGAACTCGAGATTGCCGTGGCGCAATTGGAGCGGGCGGTCGGCCAGAAACCGCGGGCATCGAGGGGTGCGCGACCGAGCGCGCGAAAGAGTTCACCAAGAAGTTCGCGAAGAAAAAAGGCGCAGCGAATTCCGGGAGATGAATGATGCCCCGAATGATTGATCTGGTCCGCACTTCGCGGCTGCCGTCGAACCTGATGCAATTCGCGGCCTGTGGAGCCCTCTCCGCGCCGCCCGGCGAGACGATTGAGATTCTGGTTCATCTGGCGCTCCATAACAATTTGTTTGGTCGGCAGGCAGGTCTGACGCTGGCCGGTTGGGACGAAAAGGCCAGCCAGGCTGCGGCTGCCGATCCCCAGACCAACCCCGAGGTGCTGCGGTATTTCGTTGACATCGAGAATCTGCGGACTTGTCTGCTGCCGGCGTTGGCGGAAAATCCATCGGTCAGCGAAGAGTCGCTCGATCGCCTGGCGATGTCGGGAGCGCGCCCGATCGTGGAAATTCTGTTGAAGAGCCGGCGGGTGATGAACTCTCCGCGATTGTTGGAAGCGTTGCAGTCGAATCCCAACCTGCAACCGAATGAACTCGCGGAGATGGAAAAGAAGACTGCTGTTCTGGCGACGAGTCCGGTGGAGGCAGGCGAGGCGGAGGCAGGCGAAGCGGCCGAAGCGGAAGCACCGGATGAAGTCCTGGAAACTACAGTCACCAAGTATCTGGAGGAGAATGCGGCGGAGCTGGCAGCCGAAAAAAACAAACCCTTCGAGCCCGTAGGGATGGCGCACGAAGAAATCGCACGCCAAGGCGCGGGTGGCGAGAAGGCGGGTGCGGTCGAGCCGCAGGCGGCCGCGGCCACGGCCAGCACAAGCGCCGACGCCGCCAAAATCGCAGCGGAGAAATCAGCGATGGCCGCCGCGGGAAAGACAGCGGCCGCCTTAGCCGCTCTTCACGCCACCAAGCATCCACAGCCTGGCCATGAGGAACGGCGCGACAGCACGCTGCAGAAGATTGCCAAACTCGACATCAAGGGACGAATCTCGCTGGCCATGCGCGGCAGCAAGGAAGAGCGGTCGATCCTGGTTCGCGACGGCACCAAACTTGTGGCGCTGGCGGTATTGGAGTCGCCCAAAGTTTCCGACGGCGAGGTGGAAGGTTTTGCGCTGCAGAAAAATGTGTTGGAGGCGGTGTTGCGCGCGATTCCGCTGAAACGGCGGTTCGCGAAAAATTACAGCATCATGCGCAACTTGGTCTATAACCCGCGTACCCCACTCGATCTCTCGTTAGGATTGATGAAGAACCTGCTCATCCACGATCTGAAGAATCTATCGGGGAACAAAGAAGTCCCAGAAACGATTCGCAAACTGGCGCTGCGGATGTTTAAGCAGAAGGTGGATAAGAAAGGCTGATGGGGCGGTCGTTGGTCGTTAGTCGGTGGTCGGCAGTCGCAGAACGCCGCTAACTGGTTATGAGAATTTCACGCTTCGTATCAGGGCATCGCTTTAGCGATGCCGCAAGCGGCTAAATCGGACGCCCCTTCAGGGGCAGCGCGTCCTCAATGCAAGCTGATCCTATTTACGAACTGTTAGCGCGGGCGAAGACGATTGCCGTGGTCGGCTTGTCGGAGAGTCCGTTGCGCGCGAGTCACAGCGTTTCCGCGTACATGCAGGCCGCCGGATACAAGATAATCCCCGTGAATCCCAAGATTGCCGAGACGCTGGGGGAGAAGTCGTATCCATCGTTACTCGAAATTCCGCTCGAAGTGGCAAAGACGATTGATGTGGTCGATGTTTTCCGCCGGCCCGAGTTCGTGGATGAGATTGTTGAACAAGCGATCCAGTTGAAAATTCCCGCGATCTGGCTGCAGGAAGGCGTGATCAACGAACCTGCGGCCGAGAAGGCGCGAAACGCCGGAATGTTTGTGGTGATGGACCGCTGCATTTTGAAAGAACACGGGGCGCGGTTCCGGTAGCATCTCGCATCAGGCGTTCGCGCTCGAACCTGCTTTCGCTTCGCGCGGACCCACCATGATCACCGTGGCATCGTCGCGCAGCCCGGTTCCGTTGGTAAATTTTCTGACATCGGCGAGCAAACTATCCGGCGTGACGTTCGGCGATTGTACTTGGGCGAGCAGCCGGTCGGCACCGTATTCTTCGCCGGAATCGAGTTCCGCCTCGGTGATTCCATCGGAATAGAACGCGATGCGCGAATGCTCCCCTAGCGTGACTGCCGTCTCCGAGAACTTGCTGGCGGAAATTCCCAGCGGCAGGCCGTGCTCGTGCTTGATCCAGCGATGTCCGGAAGGCTCGACCAGCAGCGGCGCCAGATGGCCGGCGTTCGCAATCCGCAGAACGCGGCTCGACGGGTCGAGTTCGGCATACACCATGGTGACGAACCGGCCGCTGGGAAAATCTTCGATCATCAATTGGTTGAGGCGCGTCAAAACCTCGGCGGGTCCAGAGCCGGTTTGCGCGAGCGACCGCAGCATACCGCGCGTGGCCGACATCAGAAGCGCTGCCGCCGTGCCCTTGCCGGAAACATCAGCGAGAACCAGGCCCCAACGTCCGTCGTGCAGAGGAATGAAGTCGTACCAGTCGCCGCCGACCGAGCCCGCCGGAATCGAAAGCCCGGACACACAGAACCCTGGGATCAGTGGCGAGCTGCGCGGCAACAGAGCCTGCTGAATCGAGCGAGCTTCTTCGGCTTCGCGGCTCATGCGCTCGCGCTCGTCGCGCTCATTGCCAAAGCGCCGCGCGTTATGTACCGCGACGGCGACATGGGCGCACAAGCCTTGCAGCAAGCGCAGCTGATCGGGGCAGAAAGCGTTGAGCTCGCAGTGGGAAGCGGTGAAAACTCCGACCAGATCGCCCTCGCGTTGCAGCGGGATGGCAACTTCGGAGCGCGTATCGTGCTCGCAGGCCATGTAATAGGGGTCTTGAGTGACGTCGGGGGCGTAGTGCATTTTTCGCGTGGCCGCCACGTGCCCCACCATTCCTTCACCAATCGACAAGCGATGGCCCTTGCCGTGAACCGTGCAGCCGCGGACTCCGGCCAGCACGAATTCCGGCTTCTCGGGATCGCGCAGAAATAAGTTGATTTCGACGCAGCCAAGCGACGCCGCGAGCTCATCCACAATGCGCGGAACCAGTTCTTCAATGTCGAGAGTGGATGTGATTCGTTGCGCAAACTTCTGCAGACGTACCAATTCGGCGAGCTTTTCCGCAGTTGTTTCAGGTGGAGGCGGGCTGGTGAACCCGAAATCGGTGAGCGGGCTGGTGGCCATGCGAAACCTTCCTGCCGGTCGATTGCAACTGTCGTATGAGATGGCAAAAATCAGGTTTCGGATTCTCTTTTTGTTCGATTGGCGGTTGATCTTGGCGTTCGATTTGACGCCGGCTGCTTGAGCCGTTTGATTTCCTCCAGGCGTTCACGAATCCGCTTTTCCACTCCTTCGTTCGTCGGGCGATAGTACACGCGGTTGCGGAGACTGTCGGGCAGGCACTGCATGTCGGCGACCTTATTTTCGGAGTCGTGGGCGTATTGATAGTCCTTGCCGTAGCCGAGGCCTTTCATCAAGCTGGTCGGGGCATTGCGCAGGTGTAGCGGAACAGGCTCGGCCGCGGTTTGCTCTACATCCTGTTGAACCGCGCCGTAAGCGGTGTAAAGCGCGTTCGATTTTGGCGCGACCGACAGATACACGACCGCTTGCGCGAGGGCCAGATTGCCTTCGGGCATGCCGATGAAATCGACGGCGTCGCGCGCGGCCATGCACAATGCCAGCGCCGTCGGTTCGGCGAGGCCGACGTCTTCCACCGCCATGCGGACGACGCGGCGCGCGATGTAGAGCGGATCCTCTCCGGCTTCGAGCATCCGGGCGAGCCAGTAGAGAGCGGCGTCGGGATCGCTGTTGCGCACGGATTTGTGCAGCGCGGAGATGATGTTGTAATGCTCTTCGCCGCTTTTGTCGTAGAGCAGAACCCGCTTCTGCAGGGCCTCCTGGATGGTGGCGTCGGAAAGAGCATTCGTGCCGGCCTGTTGCGACAGCGCGGCGGCTACTTCGAGGACGTTATAGGCTCCGCGGGCGTCTCCGCTGGAGTACGCGGCGATTTTGCGAAGTGCATCTTCAGCGGCTTCGAGGTGCATCTGGCCGAGGCCGCGCTCGGTATCGCTGAGCGCTCGGCGCAGAAGCACGACAATTTCGTCTTCCGTCAACGGCTTCAGTACATAGACGCGGCAGCGCGAGAGCAGCGCGGAGTTGATTTCGAACGACGGATTTTCGGTGGTGGCGCCGATCAGGCGAATGCTGCCTTTCTCGACGTGCGGCAGAAAGGCGTCCTGCTGCGCCTTGTTGAAGCGGTGAATTTCGTCGACGAAGACGATGGTGCGCGTGCCATACTGGCGAGCGCGGTCGGCGTCGCTCATGACCTGCTTGATTTCCTTGATGCCGGCGAGCACCGCGGAAAACTCGATGAAATCGGCCTTGGTGATGCGGGCAATGATCTTGGCAAGGGTGGTTTTGCCCGTGCCCGGAGGGCCCCAGAAGATCATCGAAGTGGGATCGTCGCGCTCAATCTGCACGCGCAGCGGCTTACCCGGCCCGACCAGGTGCTCCTGCCCGACGAATTCATCGAGGGTTCGGGGACGCATGCGATCTGCCAGCGGGCGCGCGCCCTGGGCGCTGGAGTCTTCCGGCGGGATGGCGGGAAACAAATTCACAAAATCATTTCACCACAGAGTCACAGAGACACGGAGAAAATCCAAGGCAAAGATTCTATCTGGCTCTTCTCTGTGTCTCTGTGACTCTGTGGTGAATCCGATTTTTTGCGGCCTCATACAGCACAATGCTGGCCGCGACTCCGGCGTTGAGCGATTCGACTGGCGCGGCTTGCGGGATGGCCAGGGTCTCGTCCATTTCGCGCGCGATTTCACGGGATAGACCAGCGCCTTCGTTGCCAATGAAGATGGCGAGCGGAAGAGTCCAGGAAATTTGGGGCAGCGGAGTTCCCTGGTGCGACGAAGTCGCGACCAGGCGAACGCCGCGAGCGCGCAGAAGCGGAATGAGTTCCGCGGAGGAGATTCGCACCCAAGGCAAGCGGAAGATCGAGCCCGCCGAACCGCGCAGAACTTTCGAGTTGTACGGGCTGACGGTTCCTTCGGTAAGAAAGATTCCGGCGGCGCCAAAGGCTTCGGCGGAGCGCAGGATGGTGCCCAGGTTGCCGGGATCCTGCAAGCCCGCAGCCACGACGAACGGGCCGTCGCTCGAGCGGTCGAGCAGTTGAGCGGCAGAGAAAGCCGGCAGTTTGAGCAGAGCCGCCACGCCCTGGGGCGCGTCACTCGGCACGATCGAGTTGAAGAGCGCATCCGGCAACACCAGGGTTTCCGTGCCAGCACCGATCTGAGGCAGAAGTTTTTCCGCGAGAGGGCGGGCCGATTTGCTGAAGAATACGCTCTCCACATGCCGGCCACTGCGCAAGGCTTCCTCGATCAGCTTGACGCCTTCGATGGCACATTCGCCCTGCGCGGTCAGCTCGGCGCGGCGAAAGGCGAGCCGCAATTCTTTCAGCCTCGGGTTGTGGCGGCCGGCGATGGGGCGCAAACGGTCCTCTGGGTTGCGACTTCGCGCGGCCTTCGCGTCTTGCTTCATGGGTTGGTTCCAAGATCAGGATGTATGGTACATTTCATTGTTTGCATGGACAATGTTTGCACGGACAATCTTTATACCGACAAGTCATAGGCCGACAATCGGGAAGGAACCAGAGTGCGCGCGGAAATCCTGAAAATTGATGCGGTAACGCCCGAAGCTTCGCTGATCAAGTACGCCGCCGAGCAGATTCAAGCCGGGCAGGTGCTGGGCATGCCGACCGATACGTTCTACGGTTTGGCGGCGGACCCGTTCAACCTGCGCGCGGTGGAGCGCGTGTATGAGATCAAGTCGCGCTTGCGGCACAAGCCGCTCTCGCTGCTGATCGAGAACGTGGACCAGGCGGAAGAATTTGCGGGTCCCTTGCCCGACGATTTCCATCTTCTGGCGCGGCGTTTCTGGCCGGGGCCGCTCACCATGATTGTGCCGGCGGCATCGCATCTGCCGCTGAAAGTAACTGCGAACACGGCGAACGTGGCCCTGCGTGTGCCCGCCGCCGAGATTCCGCTCGCGGTGGTGCGGGCGGCGAAGATTCCGATCACGGCGACCTCCGCCAACCTGAGCGGCGCTAAGGAATGCACGACCGCCGAGGAGGTGCAGGAACAATTGAAAGGCCGCATCTCGATGATCGTGGATGGCGGGAAGTCTCCGCGGACCATTTCATCGACCATCGTGCACTTCAAGCAGGATGGTACCTGGCAGATCTTGCGCGAAGGCGCGATTCCCACCAAGGACATTATCGAAGCGCTATCGTGAAACCTTGAAACCTGGGTCCCTATGGCTGCGTCCCTGGCCGCTGTTGTTGCTGGCAGCGGTGGGAGCGCTGTTGCTGTTTTTCGGCGTTACCGGCTTGCGCATTGTGCACGCGGCCGCCGAAGCGCCCGCGAAAAAAGCGGATGTGATCGCCATTTTCGGAGCGGCCGAGTATGCGGGCCGTCCTTCGCCGGTATACCGCGCCCGCCTCGATCACGCCTACGAACTGTTTCAGAAGGGAATGGCTCCGGTGGTGATCACGACCGGCGGGGCGGGACAAGACCCGGACTTCAGCGAGGGCGGCGTGGGCCGGGACTATCTTTTGCGGCGCGGCGTTCCCGAGCGCGCTTTGATCGCGGAGACGCAGGGCTCCGATACGGCGCAGTCGGCGGCGCGGGTCGCCAACATCATGCGCGCCAACGGCATGCACAGCTGCATTGCGGTGAGCGATGCGTATCATGTATTCCGCATTCGCGCGCTGCTCGAGCACGAAGGCGTGCAAGTCGAGTTGGCGCCCAGGCCCGAGTCGCGTCCGCATCCGCTGTGGGAGCGATTCGAGGCGGTGATGCGCGAGGCGATGAGCTATCTGGTGTGGAAGCTTGGAATGACTTAGAAATAGCTGCGAGCTACGGGCCTAGAGCTGCGAGCAAGCAATTTCTCAATTGACCAATTGGCCTTGTAGAGCCGCGTCTCGCCGCGTCTCTGCCGCATGCCCGAAGAGGCAAGCCTCGTCTTTACCCAACGAAATCTGCTTGCGCGTCGCTCGGAGCTCGCGCTCGTAGCTCCTTCCTACCATCCCATCTTTTCCCGCAAGCTCGTGACATGCGCCACATGATGGCGTCCGTGCCAGGAGTAGAGTGCGAGAGTTTTTTCCAGCGACATCGGGCCCAGTTGAGGATGGCGGAAGGTGCGTTTCCATTCCACGTCGGTGAACTCGCGGAGCATCAGCATCCAGCGCTGGTGTAGCGAATCGAGCAAGGCGAGCGACACGTCGATGGGGGCGTGCTTGGCCTCAGGCAACTCGGCCCAGAGGTTCTCCATGTACGGTTTGATGGTCGGCTCGTCTTCGGTGAGCGCCAGCTTGAAACGAATGTAAGAGTTCATGTGGCTGTCGGCGAGGTGATGGGCCACCTGGCGCGGCGTCCAGCCACCATCGCGGTAGGGAGTATTCAGCTGCTGGTCGGAAAGTCCTCGGAGGGCGTTGCGCAAGCGCGCGGGAGTCTGCTCGATGTCGGCCAGGTATTGCTGCTTTTGTTCTGTGGTCAGTGGGCCACTGTAGGAAAATTTTCCGATCGGATAGCGCGGGTCAGACATGAATTTCCTCCGAAAGGGTAGATGCGTCCGGAGTGAAATTCGGCGCAGGAAACGACCACGACTATCTCACCATGGCCAGGATGCGGACGGGGGCTGCGCCACGTTTCTTGGTCATCGTCTTGGCCGGGGCGACGATGATGAGCGAGCCGGTCGCCGGCAGCGAGGTGAAGCGCGCGGCTCCTTCGAGCACATAGCTGCCATGCAGCGCGAGTTGCCGCGCCAGGGTGCGATCGGAAGTCAAGTCCACAGGCGTATCGACGGCAAAGGCAAAGCCGATCGTGTAGCGAGCGTCGACGAGGAACAGAGCCGCGTCGCGAGCAATGGGAAACGACGTGCTGGATGTCCCAGTGGTTGACAGATCATTCGTTGCCAGAGCGCCGTGCGAATCGGCGAGGCGGATGGCGACGACCGCCCCCTGCGGAATCGCGCCGTGCTGCGCTTCCCAAGCGGCGATATCGTCGAGAGAAATCTGTGGGCCGCCGTCGGGTGCTCGGTTCAAATCCACCACTACCAGCGGGGCGATCAGGCGATCCGGCGGAATCTGGCCCGCCGTCCAAGTCCCGGGAATCAGCGTGGCGGGAGCAATGATGCGGGTTCTCGACTCCGTGGCCGTGGCCTGAGGCGCCGCCGCGGTTTGCCCATCGGTCAGGTCCACCACGTGCGAATAGCGATCCGGCTGCTTCGGACCGGGGCGCCGGTCGGCGAACAGCAGAATGGCGAGAACCAGAGCGTAGGCGATGATGAAACTGCGGATTCGCATTCAAGTCCTGATGGAACTAGGTATGACGTAGGTTCTGCCTACATTGTTGCCCGCGGGGGAGCGAAGTTCAATCCACGGTTGTACATGACCCCCTGATAAGCTTCAAATACTGATACGACCGTTCCGACGCCGCGGGCGAGGCGCCCGTCTCTCCATGTAGAACTACCAGCATTCGACTACAAAACTTTGGTTTCCGATTCATCATTTCGGTCCAGACGCCCAAGCGTTAGAATACTGGTAACTCGTCCATTAGTTTCCAGGCCCATCGCCATCGCCGATTTCGATTCTGGCGCTGTGCCCATGCCTGCTGGCGGGAACTGAGGATTCAGGAACCGAGGATGCAGAACTAGAGGATCAATGTTCGGCCACGAAGAAAAGGTTTCCACCCTGCGGCTCACCGCCGTGCAGTACGTCGTGCTGTTTATTTTTCTTCTGTTGGCGTACCGGCTGTGGCTGCTGCAGGTGATGCAGAGCAGCGACTACGCGTTGCTGGCGGAGAAGAACCGGGTGCGCAATGTGCCGATTCTGGCGCCGCGCGGCAAGATTTTGGACCGCGAAGGCCGCATCATTGTCGATAACTACCCCTCGTTTTCCGCGCTGCTGCTGCGCGATTCCTCGCGTGATTTGAATGCCGACGCCGACGCCATCGCGCGGGGCCTGCACCTGAATGCCGACGAAGTACGCCAGCGCATCAAGCGCACCGCATGGATGCCGCAGTACCAGCCGATCTTCCTGAAGGAAGACATCACACCCGACGAGTTGGCTTTTATCGAGGCGCACAAAAACGAACTGCCGGAGCTGGAAACCATCATGGCGCACCGGCGCTTGTATCCGCGCAACGGCTTCATGGCGCATTTGATCGGCTATGTCGGCGAAGTGACCGAGGACATGCTCAACCAGCCGCAGTTCGAGCTCTACAACCCCGGCGACGTGGTGGGCGTGAGCGGAGTGGAGAAGCAATACAACAGCATCTTGATGGGCAAGAACGGATTCCGGCGCGCGATCGTCAACAGCCACGGGCGCGAAGTTGGGCGGCTCGACGAAACGCCCGCCGAACCCGGCAAGCAGCTGAAGCTGACCGTGGACCTGGATTTGCAGATCGCGGCGGAAGAGGCCATCGAAGGCAAGAACGGCGCGATTGTGGCCATGGATCCGCACACCGGAGAAATTCTGGCCATGGTGAGCCGTCCGACTTTCGATCCCAACGATTTCAGGATGAAGATTTCACGGGAGGAGTGGAACAAACTGATCGACGATCCTGACAAGCCGCTGCTGAACAAAGCGATTCAGGCCCAGCTCGCACCCGGTTCGACGTTCAAGGTCATTATGGCGACCGCCGGCTGGCAGGAAGGGATTGCCCAAACCCTCCACGTAAACTGCGCCGGGGGCGCCACGTTTTATGGCCGGCGATTTGGATGCTGGGTGAAAGGCGGCCACGGCGCGGTCGATCTGCCGAAAGCGATCTTCCAGTCCTGCGATGTTTTCTTTTACACGTTGGCGGAAAAACTCGGCATCGATCGCATCGCAAAATACGCGACCGCTTTTGGGCTGGGTCAGAAGACTGGTATCGACCTGCCCAACGAAGTGACCGGGGTGATGCCCTCGGAAGAATGGAAGATACGCAATTTCAAGCAGAAGTGGTTTGCCGGAGAAACAATTTCGGTTGGCATCGGCCAGGGCGCCGTGGCGATCACTCCCGTGCAACTGATGCGGGCCGTCGGCGCCATCTCGATGGGCGGCCGCATGGTGGTCCCGCACGTGATCAATCCGACGAACCTGCCGGCGGGGTTCGTGGAGACCACGCACTACACGGAAGTGAAAGAGGTTCCGATTGACCCGGAGGGATGGAACACAATTACCGACGCGCTGAGCCGAGTGCTGTTGCCGGAAGGCACGGCTCCGTCGGCGCACATTCCGGGAATCGATATCGCCGGCAAGACTGGGTCGGCGCAGATTGTTTCGCTGGCCCTGCGCGCGAAGCACCAGAACAGCTCGGAGTTCGCTCAGAACGGATGGTT
>JBAVVP010000459.1:0-6232 GCA_049697355.1 Terriglobales bacterium | reverse complement strand
TGATGGCGCCGGTGGCGCCGTTGATGTACAGCAGAAGCACGGAGCCCGACGCGGGGAGGGTTACGTAGGCATTTTGGTTAGGCGCCGTAGTTTTGAAACTGCTGTTGCCGCAGGAAAGGGAAAATCCCGCCAAAACCACGACCATGGCCGCTATCAGGGCCATAAGAATCCGAGGAAGACCACTCTGACCTGCCCGTGCGGCACACGCCGCCCTTAAAAAGCTCATTGTGCGAACCTGCTCCTCAACATCCAGGATGAACCAAAAAATCGTATTTACTATCGTGCACGAGAACACGGGAACTCGCAACCGGGATGTGTTCTAATCGAAAGTGAAGATTGCGCCGTGATCGACATCCACTGCCACCTTCTGCCCGAGGTTGACGACGGCCCGAAATCCTGGGAAGTGGCCGTCGAAATGTGCCGCATGGCGGCGGCGGACGGCATTACCCACGCTGTCGCCACTCCCCACGCCAACGATCGTTACGCCTACGATCGCGCCTACCTTTCCGGGCTTCTGAGCGATCTGCGGGAGAAGTTGCACGGAGAGATCGGTCCCACGCCGCAATTGCAGTTGAGCCTGGGCTGCGATTTTCATCTCTCCTTCGAGAACTTGGAACGCGTCCTCGAACAGCCGCACACCTACACCATCGGCGACACCAACTACCTGCTGATTGAACTCAGCAACTACAGCATCCCGACGCGGCTGGAGGACTGTTTCTTCCGTCTGGGAGAACGCGGGCTGACGCCGATCCTGACGCATCCGGAACGCAACCCGATCCTGCAACAAACGCCGCAGCGCGTACTGGAGTGGGCGGAGCGAGGCTGCCTGGTTCAAGTCACAGCCTCATCGTTGACCGGGTTCTGGGGAGAGCGCCCCGAAATCATCGCCCGCTGGCTGCTCGACCGCTCCGCCGTCCACGTCCTCGCCTCGGACGCTCACGATACCAAGCGCCGCATCCCGAATCTTTCCGCGGCTCGCGCTGTGGCAGAAAAAATCGCTGGGTTGGAGTATGCGGAAGCCCTGGTCGAAGGAAATCCGGGCGCGATTGTTAAAGGGACGCCGATTCCTTATTGCCCGCGGCCGGTGCTGGATTAACCGGGAACCAATCTTGATCCGTCTTCGTCGGCTTAAAGATCAGGTTGAGATGCAACTCTGCTGGGCCGTCGCCCACCACCAGCCTCAGGAGGGCGGGACGGCCGCGAAGGTTTGTAAGGCTTGCCGCAAACGCTCTACGCTTTTCTGTTCACCTGGGCCGTCCGGGTTAAACTCGCACCCGTAGCGATAGCCTTTGCGGTTGCGCACGGCACCGGAAACGCGAATCGGCTCCGACGAATAGGGCAGAGTGAATTCAATTTCGACTTCTCCTCCGACCTTTAGTTCCATTCCCACCAATACGCACATCCCGAATTCACCAAGCTCAGTGCCCCGTCCCTCTCGGATCAGAGTTTTGTCTTCTTCGTGGAGAATAACCCGGAGTGGGACATCGAGTTTGTAGCGCACCGCGCGGCGTTTGATTGGGTACGAAGGGGACAAACCGACAGCGATTTCACTATCCACATTGCGACCTTAGCAGTTTGTTCTGCCTGCTGAAAGTCACGGAGGTACGAATCGTGAGGCCACCGTGCTCGTGGATACTTTCCCTTTTTCGGAATGCGGTGACAGGTCTCCCAAATACGGAAGTATCGCCGAGAGGTTCAGAGTTTCTCTAGCGACGGGGAAGGGTGTTATCCGTGGGGGGCTGTTTCGCGGCGGCCTTGGGGTCGGCGGACTTCGGATCGGCGGACGCCGGATCGGCAGGCTTGGGATCGGCCGCCGCGGGCGCGCTGGGCATCGTCATGGCGCTCTCGGGATTGAGCAGGTGGTCAGGGCTGGGGCCCAATCCGAGTTTGATGAGGGCTCGGGAATCTGGAGTCGTTTTGGACTGCCATCCCTGATCTGCCTGATAGCGCTGCATCGCGGCCTGGGTGGCGGCGTCCCACGTGCCGGTTGGTTCGCCTTGCATATAGTGCTCGCGGATGAGCGCTTCCTGAATTTGCCGGGCGCGGGTCGAGTCGATCGCTTGCTGGCCGCGCTTTTTTGAACCCTTCTTACCGCGCGAACTCTTGCCGCGCGAACTCTTGGTTCCGTGAGAAGAGGAGCGTTTGCTGGCGGTGTGCACGGCGGTATGGGGCTTGGATTTCTTCGCGGCCGATTTCGCCGAAGTTGGTGCTGGATTCGCGGGCGGAGGCGAAGTCTGCGACTTTGCTGGTGCGCAGAACACCACGCACAGCAGGGCGCAGAGGCCCAGCTGTTGCCAACGCCGAATTTGATCAGCTCGGTGCATCTTCAAAATCATCCGTTCTTCGCTTGCCCCGCAGCGCCTGAAGGCGCTTTCCTATCGCCGCGCTTGCGGCATGCCTGCAGGCATGCCCTGATACGAACCCTCCTCGCACTGCCTGTGTTCACGGCGGAGCCTTGCTGTAACCGCCGGCAGCTGCCGAGCTCCGCTCGGCTCGGACGGGCGAGGCGCCCGTTCCCACACGAGCACCGCAATGGCCTTCCAACAAAAAACCGGCGAGAGCGGCCCACCTCTATGGTCCCCGAAATGGGGATGGAGTGCCAGTCTCGCCGGAGTACTTATCGGGTTACGGAAGTGTGCCTGCCAGGAAAATCGTTCCATCCTGGGCCCTTGCGCCTCGCGGACGCACCAGGAACACGACATCCTGCCCGCTCTTCAGCGACGACTCGATCTTCGCAAAGTCCTCGGGAGTGTTCACGGGCTGCTTGTTCACTTCCAGGATCACGTCGCCGCGATTCAAACCCAGATCCTCGGCAAACGATCCCTGCTTCACATCTTGCACCACCATGCCCCTGCCCGCGGCAATGCCCAGGCGGTCCGCCAGGTCGGGAGTGATGCTGCGAACCGTAACTCCGAACTTGCTGGCCTTGGGCGCTTCCTCGTTCTGGTTGTCTTCTTCCTCGCCCAGACGCGCAGCGAACAGTTTCGCGCGATCGGCGATGGTCACTGTCGTTTCTTGCTTCTTGCCGTTGCGCACGAAGGCGATCTTCACCTTCGCACCGGGCTTGCGGGAAGCAATGTCAGACACCAGATCGTCGCCGTTCTTCAGATCCTTGCCCTCGATGGCGGTAATCGTGTCGCCCACCTTCAGGCCCGCCTGGTCGGCCGGACTGCCCGATACGACGTCCGACACGGTTACGCCCGATCCGTAAATGTGCGCGATGGCCGAGTTTTGGGGCTGAAACTGAATGCCGATGGAGCCGCGTGCAACCCGGTGTTCGGGCCCGATCAACTGGTTGTAAACCTGGGCCACCGTATTGGAAGGCATGGCAAACCCCACGCCCGCGTAGGAACTCGTTTCGGTGAGAATGGCGGTATTGATCCCGACGACCTCACCCGCCATATTCACCAGCGGCCCGCCGGAATTGCCCGGATTGATCGCGGCATCGGTTTGAATAAACGACTGGAACTGGCGGTTGGGCACAATGCTGCGTCCCTTGGCCGACACGATGCCCGCGGTCACGGTTTCCTGCAATCCGAAGGGGCTGCCGATGGCTAGCACCCAGTCGCCCACTTGCATGCCGTCGGAGTTGCCGAGTTTTGCCGCCGGCAGGGGGCGATCGATATCGATCTTGATCACCGCCAGGTCGGTCTCCTGGTCCATGCCGACCACCTTGGCATCGTGACCCGGAGAAGCCGGGTCTTCATCCTGCAACTTCACGCGAATGCGATCCGCTTTCTCGACCACGTGGCGGTTGGTGACAATGTAGCCCTTCGAATCTACGATGACTCCGGAACCCAGCGAACGCTGGCGGATGTTGCCGGCTTCGGGGCCGCCCTGGCCGCCGGGACCGCCGAAGAACTTGTCAAAGAAATCCTGGAAGGGGCTGTCTTCCTCGCCGTTGCCCTGATCTTCATCGGGATTGGGGCGTATGGAGCGCCGGCGATGGGGGTTCTTGATGGTCGACTCGGTATTGATGTTCACCACGCTCGGTTCCAGCTGTTTCGAAATCTGGGAGAAGGCGGTCGAGAGCTGCTGCGGAGCGGGAATGGTGAGCGGGGTCGCGTCCGATGCCTTCTGCCCCTCCTTGCCCTTCACTCCATAAGAAACGATGGAACCAATCAGAATTCCAACCGTCAGCGTCGCCAGAATCGTAAACGTGTAGGCCCAGCGGTTGGCCTTGAAGCGCACCCAAAAGGCGCTTGCGCGCAAATCCATTTCTTGCCTCCTGAAACTGCCCAATTGGCTATTATACCTTCGCTCCAGGCAGGGTTCGGTGCGAAGGTTGCTTAATCATTAGACGCAGAAAACGGGGTTCGCGTTAGCCGAGGCGGCCAGAGTTTGTCGCTCTGGTAATTGATATAGGTTATCGCGTTTGGCCACGCCTCGGTTCGTGTCAGGGCATCGCTTTAGCGATGGATTGGGTCGTATCAGGGCATCGCTTTAGCGATGCCGAAAGCGGCACTCTCTGGAAGCGCCTTTAGGCGCTGGGGCGGCGGGTCCAGTTCGAATCCTGCATGTGCCGAGGAATACGGATAGTCCGTGTCTACCGTCACCAAGAATCGCTTCACCGGATTCGCGTGAATATATCTTCGAATATCCAAGAAAACTTCCCGTTCACTCACACGGATCTCCGAAAATCCCTTCTGCCAGACCGGCGCACGGAACCCGAGTTCGCGTCCTGCCCGAAACGCAAAACCGCCTTTGATTAGCTGAACCGCCTTCTCCACCGTCATCTCCGTGCCGACAGTGAGCAGCACGTGAAAGTGGTCGGGCATGATCACGAATTCGTGGAGCAGAAATTCTTGCTGCTGGCGATAGTGATAGAGGACGTCGATCAATAAACTTGCTGCGCGGGAGGATTGCAGAAGGCCTCGTTTCTCGCAAGTCGAGGATGTGACGAAGAACGTACGATCACTGGCGATGACATGCGACGGATCGGCGTTGCGAATGGGAACGGACATTCAACCCCAGCGCCTAAAGGCGGCTTCCTGGGCCTGTGATGGCGTCATCGCTAAAGCGATGACCTGATACGAATCTCACACCATCGAAATCTCACGCCGGCTGCGGGGGATGCAGTGATTAGCGAACACGCTGGATGTGATGATTCCCTTCGCGGGTCTGCGATCTCCGGCGGCGCATGGTCGAGGCCGGTTCGTATCAGGGCATCGCTTTAGCGATGCCGAAAGCGGCACTCTCTGGAAGCGCCTTTAGGCGCTGGGGCAGTGAAATTCAAAGTTATAGTTTCAAAGTCATCAGGGCCAGGAATAGTCCGGTATAGCCGGCGATCACCAGCAGGACCAGGAGTGCTCCGAAGCTGAGCACATTGAAGATTCCCCACGGCTTCTCGACCGCGCCCATGGCCAGCGTCCACAGGCCGAAACCGCCCAGCAGCGCACAAGCTGGCACTACCATTAACCCAATCGCTCGCCCGTGCGCCACTTGGGGAAAGACAACGAGGAACATCACGGCAGGAAGGAAAGCCAACGCCGGAGCAATGGCGAGTGGCGCGCCGATCAGGAAAGCGCGTTCGCGCTCTTTCGGAGTCATTAACTCGTTCCCGTCCGCCCTCAACCGCAATGCCCGACGCTATCCCGGAGTGGGGCCGACGGAGGCGCCAAGTTCTCACTTGGACCGAGAACGAAGCCAGCCAGCCAGTGCCCCACCAACCGCGCTCGGCGCAGCGGTCAACAGGGAACACAGAAAAATCCATGGCCCATTTCCCAAGCCAGGATAAATTCTCATCCACACGAGCCCGAACAAGACCGGCAGGAAGATGCCTAACAAAACGCCCGTCAGCATGCCCTTTCCTGACGCATCTCGGCCAGACATCGCCAACCATAACACAAGGGTTCCGAGAGCCGGAATCAGAAGAAAAGGAAGAAAAAAAGCGACCCAGTCTTCAGCGTCATGGAACATGGGCCGAGGAGGGCGTAGCGCGAAGACCACCGGCGCTACGCAGGTGAAACTTGCCCATGCTCCAAAGCTCTTTAGGAAATTCATTCTCTCGGCCAGACGCACGGTAATCCGCGCTACTTAGCTTCGTACACCGTTTTCCCACCGATCACCGTACGCAGAACTTTTGTGGCCAGGATTCTCTGCGGCGGGGCTGCTGTGATGTCCTGATCGAGAACCACAAAGTCGGCCAGCATGCCCGGCTCCAGCTTGCCTTTTTCTTTTTCGGCGAACTCGGCATAGGCCGCACCTGTGGTATAGGCGGCGATCGCCTGCT
>JBAVVP010000458.1:0-1910 GCA_049697355.1 Terriglobales bacterium | reverse complement strand
CGGGTGTTCAGGATCAAGCGTACTGTATCCCACCGCCAGTCAGTAGGCCTCACCGAACCCAGGTCATCCAGCACTAAGACTTCCGTTTCAAACACCGGCCGAAGTAAACCGAGCTCGGTGCTTTGTACCGAGGGGTTGTACGAATCTTGTATTTGTTTCAACAGGTCCGCATAATCGTAGAAGACGCACTCGATCCCCTTTTTGCAGATTAGGGCCTTCGCGATCCCGACTGCCAGGTGTGTCTTCCCACATCCTGCGTTGCCGATCATCAATAAGCCGGTCTTGTCCACAGGATATTCTTTCACGAACTGTTCCGCTGCCAAGTGGGCGTGCGCAAGATGCGAGAACGGTCCCTCAAACTCGAAGTTCGACAGCTCGCAATGCTCATATCGTTTCGGAATGCGTGCCGCCGCGATCAGGGCGCCGCCGCGCGCCCGCAACTGGCAATCGCAGCGCGCCACGCCACTGTCCGGCGCTCCCGGAACCGGCTTCCATCCTGTGCCCGCACAGAGCGGGCAAACTTCGGCTGCTGTTTTCATAATTCTTGACTCTGTTCTTTAACACTGTGGTGTTGATTCAACTCTGCACCCGGAGCTGCTTGCGCCGCAAGGCGAAACCGGTTTCTGGCTGTGCACTTCCTGTGGAGAGCGGCGACGGGTTGTGGAGAAGGGAGGAAAACTGCCGTGCCGCAGACCCCAGTCAAGAAACGAACGAGATCCGGCGTTTTCGGGCTCATTCCCCTTTACTGCAGATGCAACCTTTCGTTTCGAGCATCAAAACCTGCTACTGGCACGTGTTTCCCATTGACAATCCGGCAACATAGGCGAAAATAGCCATCGCCGGTGCTCGCGCTTTGAGCTTCCCCTCCCCGGCTGATGCGCGGGAACCGAAACGAGTAGTGTCAGGAGAGAGCATGAATAAAGCTGATCTGGTTGACCGGATCGCCGGAGCTTGCAACATTTCCAAAGCGCAGGCGACGACCGCGATCGACACCACCGTGGACAGCGTCACCGCTGCCCTTCGCAAAGGGGACCGTGTAGCCTTGATTGGATTCGGCACGTTCTCCGTCTCCCAGCGCAAGGCCCGCAACGGCCGCAACCCGCAGACGGGTGCCACCATCAAGATCGCAGCCCGTAGAGTCGCCAAATTCACTCCCGGAAACGAACTCAAGAAAGTAGTCAATAAAGGCAAGTAGGGGCCCCAGAATTCTTGGATACCGTCGAGACGGCAGGGATCGGCCCTGCCGTTTTGTTTTCAGGTCTTAGGTCTTAGGAAGATCAAAGCGGGTAGGGAATGATTTTCCTAAGACCTAAGACCTGACACCTAAGACCTGGGTTGCTGAATCCTTCCTAACTCCTGTAGAATCTAATGTCTGAATCGAGGTTTCGGAACTGACATGAAAGCAGCCATCCATCCCCACTACAGTGAGATCCGCGTGCATTGCGCCTGCGGCAACGCATTCGTCACCCGTTCTACTCATAAAGGCGACATCAGCGTAGAAATCTGCGCCGCCTGTCATCCCTTCTTTACCGGCAAGCAGAAGCTCATGGACACCGCCGGCCGCGTCGAGCGCTTCCGCCGCAAATACGCCAAGAGCGACGCCGCCAAAGCCGAAGCGGCAAAGAAGTAAGTTCTGCGCAGAAACACGCATTCTGGAGAGCCTCCCCAAGCGGGAGGCTTTACTTTGTGTGCCGAACATGTTCGACAGCTAGGGGGTGAAAGTCCCCTGCCCAGCCTGGTGGAGGTGAAGGGCTAGAGAAGCGCAAGGGCGTCGTCGCGAGGCTGGGTCTGAAAGAAGCGTGGATCAAAGACGCGAGCCGATGAACAAGAACCGGATGAGGAGGCCTACGGTGTGGGGCGAGCTGGCAAAGGACAGCGAAGCCCGTGTCCACCAAGCACACTGGTGGTAA
>JBAVVP010000457.1:0-15281 GCA_049697355.1 Terriglobales bacterium | reverse complement strand
GACCGTGAGTCTGAATGGCATCTCGATGTCAACGACGGGCGATTTCGCGATTTCAGCGACAACCTGTACGACCAGCCTGGCGGCCAAGGGGAAATGTACGATCAGCGTGACCTTCACACCGACAATGACGGGCACGAGGACGGGAAAACTGAGTGTGAGCGACAGCGCCAGCAACAGCCCACAGACAGCTGGGCTGACGGGCACGGGCGTGCTGCCCGCGACGCTGACCCCAGCCACAGCCACTTACGCTTCGCAGGCGGTAGGCACGACCAGCGCGGCGAAGACGTTTACCCTGACCAACAACCAGACCGTGAGTCTGAATGGCATCTCGATGTCAACGACGGGCGATTTCGCGATTTCAGCGACAACCTGTACGAGCAGCCTGGCGGCCAAGGGGAAATGCACGATCAGCGTGACCTTCACACCGACAATGACGGGCACGAGGACGGGAAAACTGAGAGTGAGCGATAGCGCCAGCAACAGCCCACAGACGTCGAATCTGACGGGCACGGGAAAGTAAGAATCAGTCGGGATCCCGAACCAGCCTCGCAGAGATGCGAGGCTTTTTTTGTTAGCAGCTCGGTGGGCCGCCCAGACCAAGACTGCCGATATCCTCGGCGATCAGATCCGCCGTAGTCGGAACCAGTAAAACTGGTAAGGGCCCATGGTGAGAAGGTAAGGCAGATCGCCGATGCGAGGAAAAATATTTCTGCCAAACATCTCAATCAGAATATTTCCCTTGTAGGGCCGCAGATCCAGTTCGACCGCTTGCGCGGCGCTGGAGAGATTGTTGACCACCAAAATCGTCTCCTTGCCCAACTGGCGGATATAGGCCAGCACGCGGTGATTCGCCGGGTAAAGAAACTCGATCGAGCCCGAGCCGAAAACCGGACTGGAACGGCGAATCCGCATGATGTGCTTCATCCAGGAAAGCAGGGAATGCTCGGTGCGCTTTTGCGACAGCACGTTCACCGCCGGGTAGCCATACACAGGATTGAGAATCGGCGGCGAATAGAGACTTTCCGGATCCGCGGTAGAAAAGCCTCCATTCCAGCCGCCGCTCCATTGCATCGGAGTCCGCACTCCGTTGCGGTCGCCCAGATGAATGTTGTCGCCCATGCCGATCTCGTCTCCGTAATAAATGATGGGAGTTCCGGGCAGCGACATCAGCATGCCATTCATCAATTCGATGCGCCGCCGATCGTTGTCGAGCAGCGGAGCCAGGCGTCTGCGTATGCCAAGATTCAGCCGCATACCTTTGTCGCTGGCGTAGAGGTCATACATGTAATCGCGCTCGATATCGGTGACCATTTCCAGCGTCAATTCGTCGTGATTGCGCAGAAAGAGGCACCACTGGCAAGAGGCGGGAATCTCTGGCGTCTGCCGCAGAATCTCCGTGATGGGCTTGCGGTCTTCCAGGCGCAATCCCATGAACATCCGCGGCATCAAGGGAAAGTTAAACGCCATGTGGAATTCATCGCCATCGCCAAAGTACGGACGAAGGTCGGCCGGCCACTGGTTCGCTTCCGCCAGCAACATGGTGCCCGGATATTGCTCGTCCACTTTCTTGCGCAGTTCCCGGACCACAGCGTGGGTCTCGGGCAGGTTCTCGCAAGACGTCCCCTCGCGCTCGATCAGGTACGGGACAGCATCCAACCGGAAACCATCGACTCCGAGTTCCAGCCAGAAGGTCATCACCTTCCACATCTCTTCGCGCACCGCGGGATTGTCGTAATTCAGATCGGGCTGATGACTGAAGAAGCGATGCCAGTAGTAGGACTTGGAGATAGGATCCCAGGCCCAGTTCGACATTTCGGTATCGAGGAAGATGATTCGGGTTCCGCGATATTTGGTATCGGTATCGCTCCAGACATACCAGTCCCGTTTTGGATTGCCTTGTGAGCTCCGAGCTTCCTGGAACCATGGATGTTGATCGGAAGTGTGGTTCGCCACCATCTCGATAATCACGCGGATGCCGCGGTCGTGAGCGCCCGAAAGGAAAGTCTTGAAATCTTCGAGCGTGCCGTAGTTTGGGTGGACCGAACGGTAATCGGAGATGTCGTACCCGTCGTCGCGCAAAGGCGAAGGGAAAAACGGCATCAGCCAGATTGCGGTCACGCCCAGTTCTTGCACGTAATCCAGCTTCTGGGCGAGACCCTGAAAATCCCCGATCCCATCGCCGTTGCTGTCGAAGAAGGTGCGGACATGGATCTGGTAGATGATCGCGTCTTTGTACCAACCGGCTTCGCGCTTCAATGGCAACCCGTGCCTCCCAACAATCGCCGTCCCGCCTGGTGGCGATGTCCATAGAATCTTAATTCAGGATTGCACGCTTGTGACGGAACGGACTTTCCGCTGCAGTTCGTCTGCAATGGATTGGCTGGTAGGCCCGGCAGGAATCGAACCTGCAACCCTCGGATTAGAAATCCGATGCTCTATCCACTTGAGCTACGGGCCCTCGCTAAAACGGGACTCTGATTACCGATTATAGGGGATGTGCGCGGCGCGATACCCAGTCTTCTTCTAGACTGGATTCCAGCAGTTAATCCTTCGGCCGCTAGTCTTTCAGCAGGACCATGGTTTGATCGCCGCGGCAGAAGGTTGCAACCTTCGAAAGGCCTCGGTGCGGTACAGGCATGGTCATGACCGGTCCGTAGCAATAGACGGCGTGTCCGGTCGCGGCGAAGTACCATTGCCCTCCCTTTCTCTTCGCGGCCTGTTGGCTAAATGTGGGTGAGAGCTGAACTGGTGGGGCCAACCTGGGGACGGGAAGAGACAAGACTAACGCTAGGGCCAGCGCCTTCATGATTGGGTCTCGCTTCCAGCGCGGCCCCCACAGAGAGGCCGCGTTCTTACAGAACCGTTTTTCTTTCTCTCTTTAAAACGTCTACCGCTTTCACCGAATGGGTGCGTCTTACGCCGGCACGCTCGCTAGATCGATCGCGTGGTGCGTCGCACATCCGTTAGATCCGAGGCAGGCTTCCCGGGAGCTTCCTTCGTGGAGCGGGCCGATTTGCCGGGTCGTTTCGTCGGTTTGTCCGATCCTTTTGCTCCGGCCGCGGGATTGCCTGTCGAACGACTGCCCGCCGCAGGACCGTCCGCGGAACGACTGCCGGAATCGGCGTCTTTGTGCTCCGCCTGTGCTGCCGCCTTGTCGTGCGGCCGATTGTTCTCATCGCGAGCCAGCTTCCCTTTCAGCGAAGCCAGTTGGTTGCTGTCCTGCAACATCGCACGGATCAAAAAGCGCTGCGATTCGATGGTCCGGCCCTGCTCGAAAACCAGCAGGGTCAGAATGCCGTAAGAAACGATGAACAGAATCACCAGCAGGGGCAGCAGGGTCGCCGGCCGCGACTTTCTTTGAGAAGCTAAGCACTCCGCGCTGTAGACGATGCTCACAAAATGCCCCCAAGTCCGCCCCATTCGCTCGGGGCTTCGCAAGGAAATACTGCACCCGTGAAACCATACGTGGGGGATGGCTTAAGTGTGTGTTGGATATGGAGTTAGGAGGCGGAAACGGCGTCGGGCCGCACCCCAGGGTGCAAGCCGCTGCACTTAATGAGTAACCAACCCAGCATGACCACGGCAGGTTCGCCCCCAAGGCCTAGTCCGGAACCATCGCCCGGAAACCCGCGCCAGTCAAGGGCTTTGGAAGCAGCGAATCGAGGGTGGAGAGCCGGGCGCCCCGCCCGGCCCCGCAGTGGAGACGCCCGGTCTCACTCTAAAATCCTGAAACCTGGCCTAATCCGCCTTTACCACCACATACTTCCGCCCAGCGTAGAGCCGGTACTGGGCGCCGTCTTTTTCAAATTTCAACGGAACCGGGTGTTGGAGCTTGTCGTCGTTCTGGCTGGCAATCGAGAGCACATCCGTTCCCCCCACGTTCATCACCGTGAACTTGCCGTCCTTGAAGCCGAAACCATAGGCTCCTGGATCAAGCGTGCCTCCGTCAAAGCTAAGCTTGATTTCCGTGATCAGGAAACCCTGGTATTTTTCGGCGATGGCGGTGGCATATCCCGATGTGTCCACCAACCCCGCCAGCACCAACTTGCCCGCCGGGTTCTTCAGCCCGGCCGTGTTCCGCAATTGCGCGGCCGCATTCTGGCCGGCAAAGAAGAACGAGGTCGGAGCGGCTTTCTTCACTTGCTCCGCCGTAAGCACTTGCGCGCTGGCCGTGGTCAACCCGACCGCCACCAGCACAACCAGCCACACCAGCTTGCGACCGCAATTCCGATCCCAGTTCAGATTCATAGAGGGTCCTCCTCAGATTTGAGCCCGCGAGAGAAATTCGTTTGACCGCAACATTCGGATAGCCCGTGCGGCCGGATCGCCCTATCTTACCTCCATGGCCACCAATACGATACTCTCACAGGAAGCAATGAAGACGACTCCAACCCGAACCGCGGACCCGATCGTTGGCCAGATCGATGGCCAGATCGACGAACGGATCAACACCCGCCGCTGGCGAGCCATCCTCGATCGTGACGGCTCGCTCGACGGCGCGTTTGTTTTCGGCGTATCGAGCACCGGCATCTTCTGCCGCCCATCGTGTCCTGCGAAGCGCCCGCGCCGCCAAAACGTCAGCTTCTTCGATCATGCTCTCCAAGCCGAGCAAGCCGGATATCGCGCCTGCCTGCGCTGCCGCCCGAAGGCGGTGGACGGGAACCCGCAATCCGCATTGGTGCGCGCCATGTGCCGCTACATTGAACAGCACATCGAAGACCGCCTGACGCTAAACAGGCTGGCGAAAGAATTCCGGCTGAGTCCCTTCCACTTGCAGCGGACGTTCAAGTCCGTATTAGGCGTGTCGCCCAAGGCCTACATCGACGCCTGCCGCCTGCGCCAAGTGAAACAAAATTTACAGGCGGGCCACTCCGTAACCACCGCGCTCTATGCCGCCGGATACGGCTCCAGCAGTCGCCTCTACGAGCGCACCGCCGCGCAACTCGGCATGACCCCGGAGAAGTACCGGCGCGGCGCAGTCGCCGCCGTGGTCCGTTACACCATTGCCAGTTCGCCTCTGGGACGCATGTTGGTAGCCGCCACCGACAAAGGCATCTGTGCCATCCAGTTCGCCGATTCTGATGAGCAGCTCCAGCAAGGCCTGATGCGCGAGTTCCCCTTCGCCACCCGCCGCCGCGACGATAGCGCCATGGCGGAATGGCGCGTAAACCTAACTCGCTTGATGGAGGGACGCGAGCCAAGTCCCTCCCTTCCGTTGGATATTCGAGCCACTGCGTTTCAACGCCGCGTTTGGGAAGCACTGCAAAGAATTCCCCGCGGAGAGACGCTCTCCTACAGCGCCGTAGCGAAGAAGATCGGCATGCCCAAAGCCACTCGGGCCGTTGCCCGGGCCTGCGCCACCAACCCCACGGCGGTCGCGATCCCCTGTCACCGCGTAGTCCGCGAAGACGGTGACCTGGGCGGCTACCGCTGGGGCGTCGAGCGAAAAGAGCAGTTGCTGGCGATGGAACGGCAATCGTAGAGGCGGGGCTTGCCCCGTCTCAGGCTACCGAACGAATCAATGGCGGGTGGCCACCATCTGCGGAAGTCTGTAGCGCACGGGTTGCCCTTGATAGCAGAGAAAAAGGGGGTGCGCCCCTTCTCGCGCTTTTCGAGAAGGGGCCTGCCCGAACCGCCGACACCGGAGAACTCGGGGACAGAAGGGACGTTTCCTCGTTCGTCCCACCCATCCGAGAGCGAAATCCATTGACATAAGACCCGTCGTGCGCAACGATAGAGATCTGATTGGGGCAGTTCCGAGGTGCAGCCGTCCACCAAGACGGCCCTCGAAACTGCCCCAAACCCATTTCAGCGCTCTTTGACAACCGTAAGTCCTTATTCCGGAAGATTTTGACTACAGGCCCTTTAAACTCAAAGATTTTGAGTGTTTTAGCTTGTAACCCTATGATTCCAATAAGAGGGAGGGGGGGTACCCCCGTACTAATCAACATTGCCTTTGGAGTTAGTAGAGAGAAATGGAGTACCCGCGGAAACAGACGGGCCGTCTACTCGGCCTGCTTCGTGATATTCAGCAGCACGCCGACGCACATCAGGGTCACAAACAGCGACGATCCACCGTAGGAAACAAACGGCAGCGGAATCCCTTTGGTAGGCATCAGCCCCAGCACAACGCTGATGTTGATGAAAGCCTGCAGCACGATCATGGCGGTGATTCCGACGGCGAGAAAGCGTCCGAAGCTGTCCTGCGTGCGCAGCGCCGCGCGAGTCCCTCGCCAGAGGAAGATCGCAAACAGGATGATGACCGTGAGCGCTCCGACCAACCCCAACTCTTCGGCAGTAACCGCAAAAATAAAATCCGTGTGTGGTTCGGGAAGATAAAACAATTTCTGCTTCCCCTCCATCAGGCCGAGTCCGGTCACGCCGCCGGTAGAGACGGCAATCAGCGACTGGATGATGTGGAAGCCAAACCCCTTCGGGTCGGCGTAAGGATTCAGGAAGGCCAGGATGCGGTCTTTCCGGTACGCCACGTGAAAGATCAGGAAATAAAGCGGCAGCAGCGAGGCCGCGAACGCGTATCCAAAATAGCGCAGCCGGATCCCGGCGATGAACAGGACGCAAGCCGTAATGCCCGCGCAAGCGATGGCGGTGCCGAGGTCCGGCTGAAAAACAATCAGCCCGAGAAAAACAGCTGTGGGCGCGACGGCGGGGATCAGCGTATTGCGCCAATCGTCCATGACCATGGCCTTGCTCTTGTTTTCGAGAAACCATGCGAGAAACAGGATCAGCGCGGGCTTCGCCAGTTCCGACGGCTGCAGCGAAATTGGGCCCACGTGAAACCAGCGATGCGTGCCGTGCGCGCGATCAAGAAAAAAAACGGAGATGAGCAGAAGCGTGGTCAAGCCGAGCAGCGAGAAAACCAGCGCCGGATGTTGCAGGCGCTTGTAGTCCACCTTCATCGCCACAATCATTGCGGCGAGTCCCGCGACGGCCCATAGCAATTGCTTCAACAGGAATTCGTAGGCCGAGCCGAAGCGCTCCTTGGCCATCACGGCGGAGGCGCTGAAGATCATGACCAGTCCGATAAATACCAGGATCGCGGTCACGGTAAACATCCAGCGATCGACGCTCACGCGCTTGGCCATACAGAATCATTTCACCACGGAGTCACGGAGACACGGAGGAGTTTCGGCTGTGGATTTCAGGCGGGGGATAACTGAGTTGGTTCCAACGCAGGCTGTTAATGGAGAGCCGGGCGTCCTCGCCCGGCTGCGATACCGCCGGACGGGCGAGACGCCCGTCTCTCCACACGTGCTACGTCGATCGAGCCATCGCCAGGGAATGCACGATCTCTTTAAACAGTCTGCCGCGATGTTCATAGCTCTGAAACTGATCGAAGCTGGCGCAGGCCGGGGCGAGCAAAATCACGTCGCCCGGCGCGGCCGATTCGCTCGCGCGGCGGACGGCATTTTCCAGAGTTTCCGCGTGGTCGATTTCGGCAGCTCCTTGAATCTGGGATTCGATCTTGGCGGCTGCAGCTCCGATGGTGTAGACACGCTTCACTCGCTGCCGCAACAACTCGTGGAGAACGGTGTAGTCGCTGCCCTTATCTTTGCCCCCGAGAATGAGGTGAATGTTTGCCGGGAACGATTCCAGTGCCTTGATCGTCGCGTCCACGTTCGTGGCTTTGGAGTCGTTGTAGTAATCCACGCCCGCGACCCGGGCCACAAATTCCAGCCGGTGCTCGACCGCTTTGAAATTGCGGACGGCTTGGCGAATCTGTTCGGGCTGGCAGCCAACGATCATGCCGATCGACACCGCCGCCAGCACATTCTCCAGGTTGTGCGCGCCTTTTAGCGGCAATTCCGCCAGCGGCATAATCTCGCATTCTCTCGGTCCGTCGCGGAAATAGAGGTGCGCGCCACGGACGAAAGCTCCTTTTTCAACTTCCTTCTTTCGGCTGAACCAAAACAACTGCGCGTGGGTTCGGTCCGACAATCCAGCGGTGGTGGGGTCGTCGGCGTTGAGGACGGTGAAATCATCCTGCCGTTGGTTCTCGAAGACGCGCGCCTTGGCGTTGACGTAATTGCTAAACGTCTTGTGGCGATCGAGATGGTCAGGCGTAATGTTCAGGATCACCGCGATCCGCGGACAAAACTCGACGACCGTTTCCAGCTGAAAGCTCGACACTTCCAGCACGGTCCAGGTCGCGGGCCCGGCTCGATCCACCAGACCAATAGCCGGCGCGCCGATATTGCCGCCCACCAGGGTGGGGAACTTTCCAGCGGCAACAATCTCGCCGGCCAGTGAAGTGGTAGTGGTCTTGCCGTTGGCTCCGGTAATGGCAACGATCGGACCGGCCAGGAACTGCGCCGCGAGTTCGATTTCACCGATGATCGGCTCTCCCAGGTTGCGCGCCAGAGCCAGTTGCGGCGCATCGACCGCCACGCCCGGGCTGACGACGATCAGGTCTTGCCCGCGAAACGTGCGGTCGCCATGGCCTCCGGTTTCGACCGTGATCCCATGCTCGAGCAGGAGCAGGATTTCATCGCGAAGCTCGGCTTCGGGCTTGGAATCCGACACCGTGACCCGGGCGCCGCGCGACTTGAGAAAAAGAGCGGAAGCCACCCCGGACTTGCCGAGACCGACGACGAGGACGCGTTTGTTGTTCAGATCCATAGAAGGTGTTTTCTGAACTTCGCTGTTGGCTTTTAGCTCTTAGCTCTTAGCCAAGAGCCAAAAGCTATGAGCCAACAGCAGGTTCTATCTCAGCTTCAATGTTGTCAGCGCAAACAGCGCAAATACCAGCGATGCGATCCAGAAGCGCACGATCACCTTCGACTCCGACCATCCCAGCAGCTCGAAGTGATGGTGGATCGGCGCCATCTTGAAAATACGTTTCTTACGCAACTTGTAGGAACCGACCTGCAGGATCACCGAGAGGCCCTCGATCACGAAGATGCCTCCGATGAACGGGAGCAGGAGTTCCTGTTTGATCATAACGGCTACGGTGCCGATCGCGCCGCCCAGCGCCAGCGAGCCGACATCACCCATGAACACTTCCGCCGGATGGGCGTTGTACCAAAGGAATCCAATGGAGGAGCCGACCATGGCTCCGCAAAAGATAGTGAGCTCGCCAATCTGCGGCATGCGCTGCAATTCGAGGTAGGTGGCAAACGTGGCGTGGCCGCTCAGGTAGGTGAGAACCGCGAGGGCGCCTGCCGCAATCACCGTACAGCCAATGGCGAGTCCGTCCAGACCGTCGGTAAGGTTTACGGCGTTGCTCGAAAACACAATTACCAACACGACGAACACCACGAACGGCAGGAAAGCCAGCGGCCAGAGTTGAGGATGATGGGCCAATCTTTGGATGACCAGATCCGGGTGGACCTGCTTGAAGAAAGGAACCAGCAGCACGGTGGAATATTCTCCGCGGTGCTGCAAAACGATCAGTGCAATCGCAATCACGACGCTGGCCGCGGTCTGATAGCCCAGCTTGGCACGCGCGGTGAGCCCGAGGTTGCGGCGATTCACGACTTTAAGATAGTCGTCGGTAAACCCGATTGCGGCGAAGGCCAGCGTGGCAAATACCGCGACCCAAACGAAGGGATTGCTCAGGTCGGCCCAGAGCAAGGTCGGCACCAGGATGGCAATGGCGATCAGCAGGCCGCCCATGGTCGGGGTGCCGGCTTTCTTCTGATGAGCCTGCGGACCCTCTTCGCGAATGTACTGCCCGATCTGAAAATCGCGCAGGCGCTGAATCACGATGGGTCCGACGATCAGGCCGGTAAAAAGAGCGGTCAGGCTGGCAAAGGCGGTGCGGAAGGTCAAATAACGAAAAATACGGAAGGGCGGAAAATAATGGAACAGCTTCAGATAGAGCAGCCAGTAGAGCAATCCGCCTCCGACAGCAGCTGCCAGCTCTCAGCTGTCAGCTCTCAGTTTATTAGCTCCCTGCGCCCTGGGAGTTGGGAATACCTCTTTTTCGTTGCCACGTCTCCAGCGCCTTTTCCAATTTCACTCCGCGCGACGCCTTCAACAATACAACATCGCCTTCGCGAGTTTCGCGCGCGAGCCACTCGCCAGCCTCTTCCGGCGTCGCGACGAACTCCGCTTTCAATCCCGCTTCGCCGGCCGCTTCCACCATCGGCTGCGCCAGGCCACGTACCCCGAGCAGAAAGTCGAGTTTGCTACCGGCATGAATTCCCGCCATGTAACGTCCGCACTCGCGATGCAGTTGCTCGCCGGTGGGGCCGAGTTCCAGCATTTCGCCGGCCACCACAATCCGGCGCAGGGCCGGCATGGCAGCCAGAATATCGATGGCAGCCATAAGCGCCTTTGGACTTGAATTGTAGCAATCGTAGAGCACGGTGATGTTACCCACTTGAACGACTTGTCCGCGCTTGTCGGCGGGCTGAAGAGACGGCAGCGCCCCGGCGATCTCTGACGGGGTAATTCCGTGCTCGAGCGCAATGGCAGCAGCCGCAAGCACGTTGTACACATTGTGCTTGCCGAGCAGCGGACTGTGCACCGGCTGGCGCATTTCGCGGCTGACAAGATCGAAGCGCGTGCCTTCGGGTCCCAGAACCTCAATGTTCTCCGCCCGCACATCTGCCGGAACACAGGCTGTGGGCTTCATTCCAAACATCACCACCTTGCCCTTAAAATCGCGGCCGAACTGGCAGACAAATTCGTCGTCGGCGTTCAAGACCGCTGTGCCGCCGTGTGGCAGAGCTGCGATCAACTCATATTTCGCGCGCGCGATGCCGGCGATGGAGTCAAAGTTCTCCAGATGGACCGGGGCAACGTTGGTGACTGCGGCCTGGTCCGGCAGAGCGATTCGGGCGAGGGCGGAAATTTCTCCCGCGTGGGACATTCCCATCTCAACCACGGCAAGGTCGTATGCCGGTTCGAGAGTCAGCAGCCCGAGCGGCAGACCAAAATGATTATTGAAATTCCCTTTGGTGCGATGCACGCGGTACTTGATCGCGAGCAGATGGCCCATCGCTTCTTTGGTCGTGGTCTTGCCCATCGAACCGGTAACGGCGATGGCCGTCTTGCCCCAAATTTTTCGCACTGCCGTCGCCAGCGTCTGCAGCGCAACCAGGGTGTCATCGACGGCCAGCAAGCCGGCGGGGCTGGAATAGCGCGCCAGTTGCCCCTTCCCGACCACCGCCGCAATCGCGCCCCGGCCCAGCGCCTGCTCGACGAAGTCGTGACCGTCGAGGCGTTCGCCTTTGACCGCGAAGAACAGTTCGCCGGGCTGCACGGTGCGGGAATCGATGGAATATCCCTGGGCCATGGCATGGCTGTCGTATTGGCCGGGCGTCGTCTGGCCAGACGTTGCTTGGTCGGCCGCTCCAATGAATTCGGCGATGCGAGACAGAAGAAGTTTCATGCTGTCTTCCCCGCAGTGCCCGCTTTCGCGGCGCTCTTGCAATCGTAGCCCAGGGCCAACAGGCTCTCGCGCGCAACATCCACATCGTCGAAGGGAATCGTTCCCTCTTTTGCGATCTGTACCTTTTCGTGTCCCTTGCCCGCGAGCAACACGATGTCGCCGGGGGCTGCCTGTTGCACAGCGAACGCTATGGCTTTGCGGCGGTCGGGCTCGATGGTATATTTTGCGCCCGCCTTCTGCAGTCCCACCAGCGCATCGTTCATGATGGCCAGCGGATCTTCAGAGCGCGGATTGTCGGACGTGAGCACGACGAAGTCGCTGCCCTTGCCCGCGGCCTCGCCCATCAGCGGACGCTTGGCGCGGTCGCGATCTCCACCGCATCCGAAAAGCGTGATGACCTTGCCTCTCAGTCCCGCGCGAACGACAAAATCGCGCGCCAGCACGGTGAGGTTGCGGAGCGCATCATCCGTGTGCGCATAATCCACGACCACGGTAAAAGGCTGGCCGCAATCGACGCGCTCGAAGCGGCCGGGAACGCTGGCGAGGTTGAAGATTCCCCCTGCGGTCGCCTCGGCCGAACAATCGCGAGCATACCCGGCGGCAGACGCTGCGAGCGCGTTGTACACATTCACTTTGCCGATCAGCGGAGACCACATGGCGATCTTGCCCGAAGGCGTCACCATTTGAAAACGAGTCCCCCGCGGCCCAATTTCAACGGACTCGGCGTGGAAGTCGCCGGACGCGAGGCCGTAGGAGAGCGCCAGCGCGCTCTTACTCTTGCAAAGCTTCAAGAGCTGGCGGCCATATTCGTCGTCGATATTTAGAACGGCGGCGCGCGGCGGATCCGTCCCGCAGCCTTCGAAAAGTATCTGCTTGGCGCGGAAGTACGCTTCCATGGTGAGGTGGTAATCCAGATGATCGCGCGTGAGATTGGTGAACACGGCGACATCAAACGGAATCCCGAAGACCCGCTGCTGCTCGAGCGCATGCGATGAAACTTCCATCACCGCTTCGGTGACTCCCTGGCCCAGGCCCTCCGAGAGAAGGCGGTTCAGTTCCAGCGCTTCCGGCGTGGTATGCGGCGCTGGAAGAATCTTCCCGGCAACGTGATACTCGATGGTTCCGACCAGCGCCGTCTTGCGTCCGGCAGCCTGGAATATGGATTCGATCAGGAAAGCGGTCGTGCTTTTTCCGTTGGTGCCGGTGATTCCCGTGTTCGCAATTCGCTCGGCAGGACGCTTATAGAAATTCGCGCTCAGGCGGGCGAGGGCGCGGCGTCCATGCACGACTTGCGCCCACGCAACCGAGGGGCGCGGCGTTTCGGCCGGAGAGTCGGTGACAATGGCAACCGCTCCGGCAGCAATGGCTTGATCGATGAATCGATTGCCGTCGCTGGTCTCGCCCTTCATGGCGACAAAGACCGTTCCGGGGCGTACTCGCCGGGAATCGTATTCCACTCCGGTAACGCCCGGGTTTCCGCTCTGGGAAAGTACCTCGGCGCCCTGCAGGAGTTGTTGGAAGGTCATTGGAGTGATTATAAATAGCCGGCATCAGGTTTCCCCCGTGAACCTCTGTGTCCCCTGTGGTTCAAGCTTTCTTTCTTAACCACAGGGAACACAGAGGTGCACGGGGGAAACCTTATCTCCCGAAACGCACTATGATGCGCGATCCCGCCGCGACGTGCGCACCGGGGAGAGGCGATTGTTCTCGGGCTACTCCGCTGCCGATGGCGTCGAGGTCGAGCCCGGCGTCCTGCGCTGCCTCCATGGCAACCCGCAGATTCTTACCGAGGAACGATGGCACCTGGATGCCTCCTTCTTCCACGTCGAGAACCACAGTCCCGCCCGCGGGCAATTTCTGCGCGGGTGAATTTTCCGATTGCGTAGGCGTAGCAGCAGAACCTGTCCTGGCCGCACTCGCAGCGGTGGTCATCGGTGCGGTCTGGGCGGCGGGAACGATCTGGGCGCCAATCGCGCCGGGCTTCGGCGCGGCTGGAACGGCAGGCGTTTCGTTCGCTTCGGCCATGTCCAAACTGGCGCCCAGATGATCGGGCGAGCTCTCTTCCAGACTCGCGTCGGGGACATTGCGGCGAGCGAGCAGCACCTGGCGGCTGGGCGGAAGCTGCACGTCATGCGGCACGTGCAGGTACTCCAGCGCCTGTTGCATGATCCGCTGGAAGACTGGGGCGCAGACCTGGCCTCCCTGATGCAGGCCAACCGCGGAGTCAAGGATCACCACCACTGCAAGCTGGGGATCATTGATCGGAGAGAATCCGGCGAACGACCCGACATACTTCGTCTTCGAATAAGCTCCCGTGGATGGATCCACCTTCTGGGCAGTTCCCGTTTTACCCGCCGAGCTGTAGCCCTCAAGAATGGCTCTGCGTCCAGTGCCATGGAGCACCACTCCCTGCAGCATCTGGCGCATCTGGGCCGCGGTTAGAGATGAAATCACCCGCGTCCCCGCGGCAGGCTGGAAGGCGACGGTTTGCGGGGTATTCTGCGGCGCATTTTGCGGCGGCATGGTCCCAGCCACAATGCGCGGCGGGACGCGCATGCCGTCGTTGGCGATGGTCGAGATCAGGGAAGCCAGTTGCAGCGCCGAAATGCCGATCTCCTGGCCCATGGAAATCGCCGCGATCGAAACCTTCGACCAGCGCTCCACCGGCTTCGTCATGCCGCGGGTTTCACCGGGAAGTTCGATCCCGGTTTGTTGGCCGAATCCGAAGGCGCGAATGTATTTGTAGAGGCGGTCGTCGCCGAGCCGCAGCGCAACTTTGATGGCGCCGACGTCGCTCGACTCGGCGATGATGTCCGCCACCGACAACAGGCCATGCGGCTTGCTGTCGCGGATGCGCATTCGGTTGATGACGATCGATCCCATCTGGCAGTCAAAGATCTCGTCGGGGCGGGTGATTTTCTCTTCCAGGCCGGCGGAGATGGTCACCATCTTGAAAGTGGAGCCCGGCTCGTAGATGTCGCTGACGGCGCGGTCTTTGAGGGTCTCGTTGTTAATTTCCTTCCGGATATTGGGATTGAATGTGGGCCGGTTGGTGAGCGCCAGAATCTCGCCGGTGCGGGGATTCTCCACGATCGCCGTGCCGGCAATGGCGTGCGTCTCTTCCATCCCGCGCTCGAGTTCGCGTTCGGCAATGTACTGGATGTTCTGGTCGATCGTGAGGACGAGGCTGTTGCCGGCTTCGGGTTCCTTTTCCACGCTGGCAAACCAGCGTTTGCGCGCGTCGACGGAAATCATCAGCTTGCCGGGCTTGCCCTGCAATTGCTGGTTGAATTCCCGCTCCAACCCGCTCAGACCCTGATCGTCGGTGCCAACGTAGCCCAGAATCTGCGCGGCCAGTTCGCGTTTTGGATAAAAGCGTTTGGGCTCTTTTTGGAAGTGGATGCCTTGCAGGTTCAGCGCGCGGATGCGATCGATCTCTTCGGCGTCGGCCTTTCGCGCCACCCAGCAGAAAGTCTTGTGCGCGCGGCAGTCGGCCAGCACGACGCGGGGATCGTCTTTGGTGATGCGCGTAACCAGGCTGATGGTATTGGCGAGATCGGGAGTCTCCGAGGGCACCACGAAGGCCGAATCCACCTGGATGGACATCGCCAATTCACGGCCGGCGCGATCGTAGATGACGCCGCGCTTCGGAGAAAGATCGAAACTGCGCTGCTGCTGGTGCTGGGCGCGGCGCTCGAAATCGCCGTAGCAGAAGATTTGCAGATAGACGAGCCGCAGACAGATCGCCAGCAGCCACAGGCAAAGCAGTCCAGACAAGGCGTAGAGCCTGAATCTTGCGTCGTTCGAAGAGGTACTCGCCATTCTCAGTTCCCAGTTCTCAGTTCTCAGTGAAAAGCTCACGGCTCCTTACGAGAACTGAGAACTGGGAACTGAGAACTGATCTATCTCGCCGACACTACCGCGA
>JBAVVP010000456.1:0-13772 GCA_049697355.1 Terriglobales bacterium | reverse complement strand
CGTCCAAGCCGAGCGAAGCTCGGCAGGCGCCCGTGGACGCCGCAACTTCTGCATCCTACCTAGCCAGCGCCCGGTCCAGCGAAAACGCGCCCGCCCCGCGCAGCAGCAGCGCCGCAGCCATGGCGAGCGCCAGCAGATGAAATTCGATTCCCTCGCCCTTTTGCGTCCCCATCCAGTTCATGAAGAAGCCGTTCGGCAGGTGAACCATGAAGATCGCCCCGATCATCAGTCCGGCGACGCCAAGCGAGGCGATTCGCGTGAGCAATCCGACAATCAGCCCCAGGCCGCCGAAGAATTCGGTGCACATGATCAGAAGTGCCATTGGGGCGGGCATTCCCATCTGGGTAAACGATCCGATCGTCGCGTGAAAACCAAAGCCTCCAAACCAGCCCAGCATTTTCTGCGCCCCATGTGCGAAGAACACCATGCCCAGGACTACCCGCAAACTCGTTAACGCTACGTCGTTGCCTGTACCCATCAGCTTCTTCAGCATTTTTCCTCCCGGCAGGATGTATTCGTCCTGTCTCCCGCAAGAGCCGAAATAACGACATTTAGGTTCGATTCCCTTCCCTATCGCGGGGATTTATTTTCCGCGGCGGAGCCAAGAACTCACCCTGGCCGTGCTTTGCGGAAAAGACGAACCGCGCCCCCATGCGCGGTATAATTTCAACACTAGACCCCTCGAAGGACGGTACAAACAAAAATGTCCGCAGGCAATGGTGGTAACGGCGCGAACGGCAGTGCTTTGGATGCGGTCTTGAAACCGCGGGCGGCGTGGTTGGCGAAGAGGAAGGCCGAGAACACCGACGGCAACTTCTCGCAGATGCATTACGCGCGCCGTGGCGTGATTACCGACGAGATGGGATACATCGCCCACCGCGAAAAGATCGCGCCGGAACTGGTGCGCGATGAAGTCGCTCGCGGCCGCATGATCATCCCGGCAAACATCAACCATCCCGAACTCGAGCCCATGGCGATCGGCGTAGAGTCGCTGTGCAAGATCAACGCCAACATCGGCAACTCCGCCGTCACCTCGAACGTGGAAGAAGAGCTCAAAAAGCTGCACACCGCCGTTCACTACGGAGCCGACACGGTGATGGACCTCTCGACCGGCGGCGACATTCACACCATTCGCGAAGCCATCATCCGCCATTCGCCGGTCCCCATAGGCACGGTACCGATTTACGAAGCCATCTCGCGCGTCAAGCGAGTAGAAGATCTAACCGCCGGCGTGATGCTGGAAGTGATTGAAGAGCAGGCGCAGCAGGGCGTAGATTACATGACCATCCACGCCGGCGTTCTCATTCAATATGTGCCCATGGTTTCGAAACGCATCACCGGCATCGTCAGCCGAGGCGGCGCGATTCTAGCTCAATGGATGACGCATCATCACAAGCAGAATTTCCTCTACGAATGTTTCGAAGACATCTGCAAGATTTTCGCGAAGTACGACGTAAGCTTTTCGCTGGGAGACGGCCTGCGACCCGGCTGCCTGGCCGATGCCAGCGATGAGGCACAATTCGCCGAGCTAAAGACTCTCGGCGAACTAACGCGCATCGCCTGGAAACACGACGTGCAGGTCATGATCGAAGGCCCCGGCCACATTCCGATGCACAAGATCAAAGAGCAAGTGGAAAAAGAAAACGAGTGGTGCGATGAAGCGCCGTTCTACACACTCGGCCCGCTGGTCACCGACATCGCTCCCGGCTACGACCACATCACCTCCGCCATTGGCGCGGCCATGATTGGCTGGTACGGCGCGTCGATGCTCTGCTACGTCACGCCGAAAGAACATCTCGGCCTGCCCAACGAAAAAGATGTAAAAGACGGAATCATCGCCTACAAAATCGCCGCCCACGCCGCCGACGTAGCCCGCCAGCGTCCCGGAGTCCGCGACCGCGACGACGCCCTGAGCTACGCCCGCTACAAATTCGACTGGGAAAAACAGTTTGAACTTTCGCTCGACCCCGAGACCGCCCGCTCCATGCACGACGAAACTCTGCCCGAAGAGGGATACAAGACCGCCGCCTTCTGCTCCATGTGTGGCCCGAAGTTCTGCTCCATGAATTACTCCAGCAAGGTAGACGAATATAACAAGCAGGTACACGGGCTGGAGAAGACAGACTACTCGGGGTTGGTGGAGAAGCTGGTTACGATCAAGTAACTCGCGGCGCCGCCGGTAGTGATCCATGCGCCGACAGCGCCGCTTTCACGCGTTCGGGCGTAAAGGGCACTTCCATAGGGGGAGCATCGAAGATATTTCTCTTGGTGCTCTGCCCGAGTCCCGAAGGAAAGGCTCTATTCCGTTTCCACTGCTCTCGAAGGGATAATGCCTGATGAATCCTCCCCGATGACCTGTGGATCAAACAGCGAGGAGGCCACATGCCGAAGATTGTGCGTTTTCATGAGTTAGGTGGACCGGAAGTCTTAAAGATCGAAGATCTGCCATCCAGGGAGCCCGGCAAGGGCGAAGTGCGGTTAAAGGTACGGGCGATTGGACTGAACCGCGCAGAGTCCATGTTTTTCCATGGACAGTACCTGGAGGCGCCTCAACTGCCAGCGCGCCTCGGCTATGAGGCGGCAGGCGTAGTGGAGGCCGTAGGCCCGGGTATAGACAAAAGCTGGCTGGGAAGGCAGGTGGCTACGATTCCGGCCTTTTCGATGAATGCCTATGGCGTGCTGGGTGAGGAAGCTCTTTCGCCTGTGGGTGCGTTGGGTGAGTATCCGGCCAGGTTGTCGCCGGCGGAAGGCTCTGCGATATGGATGCAATACCTGACCGCGTATGGCGCGCTGATGGAATTTGGCCGGTTGCAGAAGGGCGACTTTGTTCTCATCACGGCAGCGTCGAGCAGCGTGGGCCTTGCCGCGATCCAAATTGCGCGGGCCGAGGGCGCCATCACGATCGCGACGACGCGGACCAGCAGCAAGAGAAAAGAGATCATCGAATTGGGGGCTGACCACGTGATTGCTACCCAGGAAGAAGACTTGGTGGCAGGCGTAAGGGAAATCACCGGAGGCAAAGGCGCGCGGATTATCTTCGATCCGGTGGCCGGTCCGCTACTGGAAACGCTGGCCGAGGCTGCGGCGCCGCATGGAATTATTTTCGAGTATGGCGCTCTTGCCGGTCAGCCTACGCCGTTCCCACTCTTCGCAGCGCTCTCCAAGTGGCTAACCATTCGCGGTTATACCCTGATGGAAATCACAAGCGTCCCCGAGAAACTTGCGGTTGCGAAAAAGTATGTTTATGACCGGCTGCAGGATGGACGCTTTCGTCCCAGGCTGGCAAAGACATTCTCCTTTTTGCAGACGGTGGAGGCTTACAAGTACCTTGAGTCCAATGCGCAAGTGGGCAAGATCGTGATTACGGTTCCGTAGGCCGCATGTTCTCCGCATAGCCTCGGGTGCGCCTGCAGACACCGTCGCCTCGCTGACGCCTTGGCGGATGGCTCTGCTCCGGCGCTGCGAGTTTCCATCTGTCACGCAAGCCCGCGCCCCGCTTCGGCAAAATACCTTCTACGGAACGATCAATCCGCGGTGGCGCGGATGCCGTACTTGTTCAACTTATAGGCCAGGGCGCTGCGCGAAAGGCCCATCCGGCGGGCAGCTTCGGCTTGGGCGCCGCTGGTGGACCCGAGGGTGCGCAGGATCAGCTCCTTTTCAGTCTTCTCCAGAAATTCGGTCAGGTCGAAAGGCTCGCCCGGAAGCTGGGCGGCCGATCGCTGCGCCTCCGGCGCCTGGCCGTTGACGGGGAAAGACGGCACGAGCGCCTCCCGCGGACGCGGCACGGGGAAGCTCTCGGGCCCGAGTTCTTCTCGAGTGGAGAGAACATAGGCGCGCTCGATCAGGTTCTTCAGTTCGCGGATATTGCCGGGAAAATCATATTGCGCGAGACTCTCGACCGCCTGCGGGCTCAGGCGGCGTGCGGGCAGGTTCAATTCGGTCGCGACCTGCCGGGAAAACAATTCCGCCAGCAGCGGGATGTCTTCGCGGCGCGCACGTAGCGGCGGAATGTGGATGGGCACGACCGCCAGCCGGTAGTAGAGATCTTCGCGAAACAGTCCGTCACGTACGCATTGTTCGAGGTTGCGATGAGTGGCGACGAGGACGCGAACATCCACCGAGCGCGGCTTGGTGGAACCCACGCGAAGCAACTGGCCGTCGGTCAGGATGCGCAGCAGTTTGGCTTGCGCTGCCATGGACATTTCGCCCGCCTCGTCCAGGAACAGGGTGCCTGCGTGCGCGGCTTCGAACAATCCTTGCCGGGCGCGGTCGGCGCCGGTGAAAGCGCCTTTCTCGTGGCCGAACAATTCGCTCTCTAGCAAGGTTTCGGTAAAGGCGGCGCAGTTGACGGCGACAAACGGCTTGTGCGACCTCGGGCTATCGCGGTGGAGAGCGCGGGCGACGAGTTCCTTGCCGGTGCCGGTTTCCCCCGTGATCAGGACGGTAACATTGGCGGGCGCGACGCGCGCGATGGTGGCGCGAACGGCCTGAATTGCGGGGCTGTCGCCGTAAATGTCCGATTTCCCTTCCAATCGGCACACGGCGCCTTTCAGCAGGACATTCTCGCGTAGCAACCGGGCGTGCTGGGCGGCGCGGTTGGCGGCCGCTCGCACAACTTCCGGTTGAAAGGGCTTGCTCAGAAAATCAAAAGCGCCCTGGCGCATGCTTTCGACCGCAAGTTCGATACTGGCCAGCGCGGTCAGCATGATGACCGGAACGGTGGAATCGTTCTCCCGTACCGCAGCGAGAACCTCCAGACCCTCGCCGTCGGGCATCTTCTGGTCGGTAAACACCACGTCGAAGTCATTGCCTCCAAGGGTCGCACGGGCTTCCTCGACGCCGGCAGCCTCGGCGATTTCATGCTTGTCCTGGCGAAGATTGGAGGCGAGGATGCGCCGCATGTGCGGTTCATCGTCGACAATCAGGATTCGGGCCATTTTTCTCTTAGTCCTTTGCGGCCAGGGCTGGCGCCGCGCTTACGTGCGCTGCTGGCAGCCGCAGGCAGAAACAAATGTTGTCTTGCTGGTTCGAGGCGACCGAGAGCTCGCCACCGTGAGCCCTGGCGATATTGCGGGCGATCGCCAGTCCCAGCCCCGTTCCTCCAGCCTTGGTGGTGAAAAAGGGCTCGAAGATCCGGGAGAGAACCGGATCCGGAATCGGCGACCCAGCATTCGTCACCGAGATGCTCACTACCGAAAAACCGTTCCGGCCGGATTGCAGCCTGACGCTGTGCCCCTTGGGAGACGCGTCGATCGCATTCATGACCAGGTTCAGCAGCGCCTGCTGGATTTGCGCGGGATCGAGTTCGGCCTCGAGCGATCCCGGCGCCTCGATTTCGATCTTTACTTCCTTCCCAGACGCATGGGCGCGACAGACACTGGCGACATAGGCGAGCGTGTCGTGTACCAGGTGCGGCGTGGACTCCGGTTTTCGGGGACGCGCGTAACTGAGAAAATCGGTTGTCAGTTTTTCCAGCCGCGCCGCCTCGCGGGCCGCAATATCGCACATCTCGTCGTGCAGCTCGCTATCCGCTTGGCAGCGTTTTGCCATCGCCAGCGAGCTGGAGATCATCGCGACTGGATTGCGAATCTCGTGTGCTATGGCGCTCGAAAGCCGCCCCACGGCTGCCAGCGTTTCCTCTTCCAGAAGCTTGGCCCGGGCTTGCTTGAGTTCAAGCAAGTTTCTCGCCAGATTGTTTTCGTTCGCCCGAATCTGCCGCACCAGCAGCCATACCAGCAGCCCGACAATCGCAAAGGTCAGCGAAGCAATACCCGCTTCGAAGTACTCGCCTACATCCACGGGAGGATGACGGCGAAAGTAGAATTCGGTGGTGGCAAAGTTCACGAAGGTCGCGACTCCCACTACTCCCGCCACCGCCGGCAGGGAAAAGCGGAAAGCAGCAACCAGGACGGGCACGACGGCCACGATGTAATACGGGCTATCTTCGTGATCAATCAGCACGGTCAGAAAGCCCGCAGCCGCCAGATTCAGCGCAATCGATCCCCACGTCAGCAGCGTGAGCGTCCGGGGCGACAGTTCCGTTGTCAGTCGACGCACCCAGACGAGTTCGACGACATCGATGACGAAAACCGCGAACATCATCAAGAGCAATCCGCGCGAAGGTCGCCCCCAGTACGAGAAAGTACTCTGCGCCAGGAGAAGAACGGCAAGCAGCCCGAGGCTGAGAAGAATGAAAACCGTCTCTTGGCGCCGGAATGAGGGCAGGTCGGAAGCCGTGAAAGACGATCGTTTGTACAGTTTTTCGAGCACGCAAACCTCGCAACGTTCAAATTACTTTACATCGCCCACGGGCAGCGGAGTTTACCACTTCCCTGTCAGCCCATACAGTGATCCAAACCCTAAATCTAAGTAGTTCAGCAGCATGGAGTTGCCAAGTACACAAGAATCTCGGCACAGTCGAGCCGATCGATGGAATCCCAGTTTTCAGGCCGAGAAACCACAACTCCCCATGCAGCTGTGGCTCCATATGCTGGTCTTGCGCTACTGACCGGGTGAGCTTACTTGTCCTTGGGGTTGTGGCTGTCGCGCTTTCCCCAAGTGAAACGTCGGCCGATGATGCATTTCACGATCAGGTGATCGCTGGCGTGGTTGGGCTCAAAGCCGATGCCGAAGTTCAACTCCCACTTGGGAGAGACATCCAGATCAATCGAAGGGAAGAACTGGTGATACTGGCGTCTCAGAGGAAAAAAATTCGGTGGCGGGTCCGAGCGAACCGTAGTATTCCAGTCCGCCGGCGATCTTCTTGGTGAAGTCGTAGCTGACCTTCGCATTGGGTGAGAATTCCCATCCCAAACGCACGTCAACACCGTGCAGCGTGCGATCGAAGGTGGGATTGAACGCCAGGTACCAGGGCCCGATCTTCTTGTCGATGATCGGTTGCAGCTCGTACGTCCAAGTGTTTTCCGAAAACGGACGGCGCTGATACCCTGCCTCTTGCCCCAGGCTCAAACCGACGGGCCAGTGCCAGCGTTCCGGCGCGGCGATGCGCGGCCGGATGTGGCTTCCCACAAACTGCCAGCCCCCATCCGGCTGGATGGTGCTGAAGATATAAATGCCGGTTTCAAACCAATCGCTGAAGCCGTGGGCGACCTCCAGCGTCTCGTGCATGGCGTGGTCCGTGGGAACAACTCCCTCCCTTGGAGTTGTCCTGCCCTCGGCCGTGAAGTTACTGTGCAGTTCCAGGATGGTGGTGCCGGGGGGATCCATCTCCGAGCCGTAAACCTGGATCTCGTAGTTGTCCTGTGCCCGAGCGGCAAGCCCCCCGAAGCCGACCATCAGAATCATCATCAGGAGGCGTCGCATGCCCATGGTTCGGTCCCAAGCAAGTCTACACTTCCGGACCAAGCAAGGTAAGCCTCGCGTGACCCTCCGAAGCCACCGTCCCATGATGGCCGACGCGCGCGACAGTCCCAAGCCTCCATCCCCGTGTCTGCATTGTGTCCTGGCCCAAAAGCCAAAGACAAAAAAGGCTGGCCCCGGGGAGGAGGGGGCCAGCCATTTAAGGTCCAAAGGCGCTACCGCTTGGGGTGGAGGCGCCCCCGGCCTGTTAAACGGTTAGGGCTGATAAAGCTCGGCGCTGGTCCAATCGTTATTGGCGTCATTGCCCGATGCCGCCAATACTTTTCCCGAAGTCAGCAGCGTAGCCGTGTGCCCGACGCGGGCAACGCTCATGCTGCCGGTGTTGGTCCATTTCCCGGTCGCGGGATTGTAGACTTCGGCGCTCGACAGAACTGTCGTCGCGTTCGCGGTAACGTTGTTTCCACCCGCGATCAGGACATTGCCGTTCATGAGCATCGTGGATGTGTGCTCGAGGCGGCTGGTGTTAAGGTTGCCGGTCGCGGTCCATTTCCCGGTGGAGGGGTTATAGAGCTCCGTCTTTATCGTGGTCACGCCGGATAGGTTCTCTCCGCCAGCCACCAACACGTTACCCGTTGCGAGGAGGGCTGCGGTATGTTCATCACGAGCCGTGATCATGTTGCCAGTGGCGGTCCATTTGCCTGTCGCCGGGTTGTAGAGTTCAGCGCTGCCGATTGGATTGCCGGCGCCATTGATCCCGCCAGCCACAAGTACCTTGCCGTTGGGCAGCAGCGTGGCCGTCAGATTGCCCCGAGCGGCGATCATGGAACCCGTTGCGGTCCACTTGCCGGTCGCTGGGTTGTAGATCTCGGCTTTGTTGGTGACGCCGCTGCAACCGGTGGCGTTGAGGCCAGTGCATCCACCCGCCACCAGGATCTGCCCGCTGGCGAGGCGCACCATGCTGAAATAGGTGCGGCCGGTTATCATCGCGCCGCTAGAGGTCCATTTACCACCTACAGAGTTGTAGAGTTCGGCACTGCGAGTCGTGCCGCTGAGGCAGCTCGAAACACATCCTCCTGCGATCAATACTTGACCATTCGGCAACAGGACAGCGCTGGCGTTGGACCGGGCGACGTTGAGATTTCCTGAGGCCGTCCATGAATCAAAGGTCGGACTGTAAACCTCAGAAGAAGAGACGGTCTGGTTGTTGTTTTCTCCGCCGGCGATCACCACATTGCCGTTGGGCAGAAGCGTGGCGGTGTGGCCATCGCGCGGGGTGTGTACGCTTGCAGTTCCCGTCCAGGTTCCGCTGGCGGCAAGTGCGAATGCATTCATGGCAGCCATCAACGCCGCGGTGACGATGATCGTCTTACTCAATTTCGTGGTGTGCAGCTTCATAACAAGTCTCCTGGATGCGAGTCGCTTCGAACCTGGGGACTCGCAAACTGCACGAGCATTTGCCGGGGAGGGCTGCCAGGGACTTGTGCGAATCTCGATCGCTTTGACTGAAGCAATCTCCACGCCATATTTCGATAGTGTGAACAAGGACCTGGGCAGAAACGCGGGGCGGCCCTTGGGCAATTTGCGCGTTCAGGCCGCTAAAGGGCGTGATCAGAGTGTCTTGCGGCCACGTCCCATACGGCGAAAGATGAGGAATTACTCGGTAGAAAGGGAGCCAACAACGAAAGTTGCCGCCGCGGAGGAGCGCTTCTTCTTGTCCTCTTCAACGGATTACACGCCAGTATTCGCAAGGATTCTGTACAACCTCTGGACCCAGGCTGAAAGATTTTTTGACACAAGTTGGTCCCCGACCGAACCAGCTTCGCTGTAGCTGCCGAGCTGCGCTCGGCTTGGACAGCCGGGGGCGGCTGTCCCTACGCGAACCCGCCCTGGCCTTAGCTTTGACGAATGGAGAACCGCGAGAATTCAATGGGCCGATTGTGAAAAACTGGCTTCGAGCTTGGCCTCTTGGCTGGCCTCTGCGGTCAGGTCGTGCATGCCGAAGCGGATGCCGATCTTCTTGAGGAAGTCGTAGGGAGGAATACCGCCGGCAAAGATCCAGACGTAATCGTTCGGAATCTCGCGCAGCGAACCTTTCACATCGAGAATGACCGATTCGGGTTTGAATTCCTTCGGATTCGTTTCGAACAGAACTTCGACTTTGCCGCTGCGCATGCACTCCTCGATGCGCGTGGAGTTGCGATCTTTGATGCGGCTGAACTGCGCCCCGCGATAGCAGAGCGTCACCTGGTTGCCGACCTGGTTGGCCAGTCCCATGGCGGCTTCGACGGCGCTGTCGCCGCCGCCCACGACGAGGATCTTCTTGTTGACATAATGGTCGACCTCGAGAAGGCGGTACATCACCTTGGGAAGCTCTTCTCCGGGGACGCCGAGTTTGCGCGGGGTGCCGGTCTTGCCCAGAGCCAGGATGGCGGCGCGGGCGCGGTACTGGTTGTTGGCGGACTTCACCGTGAAGATACCGTCTTCCGCTCTGGTGATCTGCTCGACTTTTTCGCGGGTGACGCAGTTGAAGTCAGCGCGGTTGAGGACCATATCCCAAAAGGCGAGCAGGTTCTCTTTCGAGAGCTCGGTTTTCTTGAACTTCCCATACATGGGAAATTCGACGGGGCTGGTCATGACCAATTTTTGACGCGGGTACTTCGCGACGGTACCGCCGATTTCATCCTGCTCGAGAGTTACGTAGTTGAGCTTGTTCTCGATGGCGCGGAGCGAGGCGCTGATCCCCGCAGGCCCAGCGCCCACAATGAGCAGGTCATAAACTCCTGGCAACGCCGGATGCGGCGCGGCGGCACGGCGGCGAATGAGAGTGTCGACGCATTCGCGTCCTTGATTGATGGCGTTCTTAATGAGGGCGAGGCCGCCGAGCTCTCCGATGATGAACAGGTTCTCGAGGCTGGTCTCGTACTCCGGGGTCATGTAGGGCATGTCGGCGCCCATGCTGGGCTTGGCCATGACCATGGTGATCGCGCCTACGGGACACGCTTCCGCGCACAGACCGTGGCCGATGCACTTGTAGCCGTTCACGATGGCGGCTTTGCCCCCCAGAATGGCCAGCACATCTCCCTCCGGACAGACCATGGTGCAGGTGGCGCAGCCCAGGCAGCAGTCGGTGTCAATGTGGGGATGCTGGGACTTAGGTCCCTCGGAGAAAAGTTTGCCCTTCTCCGCAGACTGGCGGAACTGCTCTTCCTTGTTTTTGAGACTCTTCAGATAGCCGCGCAGAAAGAACAGCGTCAACACGGCGGCAATGATGAGGGCGATCAGCGTATCCATGGCGACAGTCCTAGAAGAATCCCATTATCAACACCACACCAATGTGAATGAGCGCCAGGATGGCGAACGTGTAGCTGAACGGTTTGTGCACCACATGCCAGAGGTGGAAGACCTGCTCGGTGCGCGAGAGAAAGAGAATGCGCTTGGAAAGCGACGCTTCTTCGCGCGCGACGGTGATGGCACGTTCCATTTCGCGGTGGCGAGTGGACAGCATCCCGCCGAGAGTGGTGAGATGCTCAGCACCGTGGAGCGCTCCGTTACGCAGGCCGGCGATGCGGAAAGGTCTCGCCAGATCGAGCAGCAGCATGTAGACCAAGGCAAGCGGAATCGGCAGTTTGTCCACTGTTTCCTGGCTGGGCAGGCGAAGAGCGGAGCGCAGGTTGGCGGCCTGCAAGAAGTTCTGCTGCGCCAGTTGCTGCGTCATCTTCTCCTGCAGTTCCTGGAGTTCCTTGCGCGACAATTCGGCAGCGTTCACGCGGCGGGGGATCTGGCTATAGAGATACCGTCCGACGACGCCGCTCAGAGAAACCGCCAGCATGATCCAAAAGGCGACCCCGGCAAACCCATGGAACTTGAACGAGGCGTGCAGGGCGATGACGAAAGGAGCGGAAAGTCCGAGCAGCACATGGAAATCGAGCCAGTGGCGGGCCGAGCCTTGCCGTCCGAGCCAAGTCCAATACTTGCGCAGCGGGTAGAGGAAGATGGCCAGGAACATGGCAAATCCAAGGATGCCGAGTTTGACTCCAATGCGGCCGCTCGGTCGCAGCAACACATGCTTCGCCATGAACGGGCGGTCATTGGGGCTGGCCGTGTAGTAGTCAAAGCCATACGCCGCGATGCCGACAATCAGCGCGATGGCGATGGCGTATCCGGCAAACAGGCGTAACCTGTGGCCGGCGTCCGGATTCTTTGTGGCGACCACTGCCGCGGACGGCAGTGGGGCGGATGCGGTGGCGGTGCTCATTTTTGTGCGACGTGCTCCTCGGTAGCGACCGAAAATTGTTTGTACGCGCTGAAACGGTGCGTGTTGCGCCAGTGTTGCTTTGGCGTCTCAACCTCAACTACAGCCTCGGTGGGGAACCAGTACACCGGATCGTCCTGGTGAAGATCGTCCTGGTGAAACGTCACCGGCGCGAACGTTACCTGTGACTGCAGCGACTTCATGCCGATATCCTCCAGTGTGGAGCCGATACCGGCTTCGATGCGCAGCAGGTTGCCGGTCTCAGGATCGACCCAGGCGGTGCCGGACATTTCCAGCGGGTACTCCCGTCCGCGAAGAGCCAGGGCGGCGATGGAACGCGTGTTACGGATGTGCTGGAAACGGATCTTGCGGGCGTTGTGACCGTTGAGCATTTCGGCGCCGGCGTCGGTGAACTCGAAGCTGTTGACGTAGTAAGGATGGAAGACCAGAAATAGCGTGGCGAAGCCGTTACTGAGCAGCATCGAGATGTCTTTCTTTCGATCCGCGGTTGCCTGTTTCACGGGCAGGCGGGATTCAGCGAGGCTGAGTTCGCCGCCGACGTTGGTGAAGAGCACGAGATAGTCGTAGGTCGACTGCTCCACGAGTTCGACTTTCCCGTTGGGTTTGAATTTTTCCTGCGTGACCTGCTCGGTGCATTTGACGTCGGAAAAAAGATCCAGGAAACCGGAGACGCGCTGGGTGACGCGGTCAACGATTTTGTCTAGCGGTTCCTGGCTGGACTGAGCACCGGCAAGCGCGCGGCTAAGCACGAGGGAAACCAGCAGGGCGGTTCGCAGGCAGTCGCGGAAATGTGTCTTCATTATCATTGCCCCCTGTGTCCGTGCCGGTTATCGAAGCGGTAGCCGAAGGTGAAAAGCCACTGATCGTAGTTCATCTGGCCGCCACGGTTGATGGTGCCGCCGAATTGCATGAAGTAGTGCTGGCCGAGCGCGGTTTCGAGCATCCCGTTGAGAAAGCGGGAGCGGTTAGCGCTGGTCAAGGTGGACGCGAAGTTCTGCTGCCCGGCAAGCACCTGCAACTGGAAAGTTTCGCCCAGATTCCTGGTGACGCTGAGTGCTTCATAAGAACCGCTGCCGAAGGAACTGTTGAAGCGCGAGTAGCGGAAGTCGGCGTGGGCGCCGATCCAGGGCACATGGCCGAAGGTGATGCCGAACATCTGGTTCAGCGAGCTCTTCTTGTCGCCGCTGCGGTTGCTCGAGCCAAGGTCGGCGCTCAGCCAGATCTGCTTGTGGACTTCGACCCGAGTGCCCGCACTGAAGCCCTGGAATAAGTACTTGTCGAGCAAGCCGGTGCCGATCAGGGCCGGAGCGAAGGTCGGCAGATCGCGGAAGTAAGTGTGGTTCAAGCTGAACTCGACGCGCGGGTGGGGTTGAAACCGCACCGTCGTGAAGCTGCGGCCCGCACCCCAGCCGGTCCCCGGCTTCCAGACGTTCTGATTCGTGGTCGGATCGAGGTACCAATATCCTTGCGGGCTGTCGATTTGTGTCGCCTGGTAAATGGAGAACACGCGCTTGTAGAAGATGCTGTTTTCCGTGAACAGGAAGGGGCGGTTCGGGCTCCACTTGAGCATGTTGATGCCGCCGCCGGTGGTGGAGGTATAGTGCAAATCGTCATAGCTCCCGCCTTCGAAATTGACAAAGGCGCCCCCAATTTCGCTTTGCGGGTTGTAGCTATAGGAGGTCGGATCGGGAGTGGAGCCGAGGAAAACGCCGGCGGTTACGCCGGTTGTGACCTTCCTTCCTAGGTAGCCGCCGTCGATGGTGTCAAGACTGGTGGCCCAGGGCAGATACATGCGCCCGAACCCCGCCACCCACGAGGAACGCGGGTTGTCGTAACTGGTATAGAGGTGGTAAGTGCGGTTAATAAGATCCTGCAAAGTCTGGGGACCGGCCGAGGTGTGGTCAAAGCGGCCGCGCCAGTATCCGCTGACGTTCCAGTAAGTGCCGTTGATGCGGGTGATATCGGCGGCAACGACCATGCCGAGATTACTGCCGTTCATGCCGGAACCGCCATGGTCGACGACGCCCATGTAGTCGAAGCCAATGCGGCCGCGCGCCCGATTGACGGACGGCAGCGGCGGCTTGGGCACTTCGGTACGGGCCTCGTCGTCGAGCGTGTCGTTTTCCGTGAAGCTGACCGCCGCCGGATATTTGCGCGTGGCGCTGAGCGCGTTCTTCGC
>JBAVVP010000455.1:0-6733 GCA_049697355.1 Terriglobales bacterium | reverse complement strand
CCTCAAGGTAAAGTGCCATTCTTCAGCCTATTTGCCTATCTGTTCCTTCCGTTCTGAGGTGCCGCATTCCGCAGACGGGCCCCTCTCTCATAATGCATTGACCTGGCGGTGCGAATCTCAGTGAATGGCATTCCTAAGGGACCCGGCAGGAACGAGCAACTCAGGGCTGAGATTGCGGTGGACCCTTCGGCTTCGCTCAGGGCAGGTTTGCGAGGGCGCCCGTCGCTCCACTTACGGCTTTGTTGTTCTTAGGCGCACTGCGAGCCAGCCGACACAGGCTAGCATTCCGCACCATCCCATGAGGCCGACGATAGTGGCGATTCCGGTGTCATAGGGCAAAACTCCAAGACTCGAAAAAATCGTGTTCCAGTCGTGCTCGACGTAGTCGGAGTCTCCGGTGGTTACGAGGGGCAAATCCATGGCGCGGGCGTCGGCCATGTAGGTGGCGGTGTAGAGCCAGTTCTCAAAAAAGAAAAACATGCAGAACACGAACGCCGCGGGCTGGCGTTCGCGGAAGAAATAGGCTGCCAGCAGCAGCGGGACCAGCCATTGCAGAATGGTTCCTCCCCAGAGGCCGAGCGTTGGGCCAAACCACCCGAAGAGCAGGTGGCCGCCTTCGTGGACGACAAGGTTGGCGGAGTCGATGAACAGGTAGCCGCCATGCATGCCGAATGCGTAGATCAGGAAGAGAACGTAGAAGACCAGCCACGCCACGACGGCCCAGCGTGAGACCGGACGCCAGTCTTCCCGGGCGCCGGACCATTCCATAATCGAGTCCAGGTACTCGCGCATGCTGGACTCAATTGTAGTGGCGATCTCCTGAACATCACCTTCCAAACGCTAGAGCTGGCTTCATAAGTGCCTTTCAACCCGGAAGGCACATCCCTCAGGGGCTGAAGCCCGCGTGTTTATTGGCTCTGGGCGGCACGGCTGAAGCCGTGCCCTTCCCGCAACCCAGGGTTGTTCAGCAGTCTGAGACGGGGCAAGCCCCGTCTCTACACGAGTTTTTCCGCAGGCTGTGAAGCCGTGCCCTTCCCAAAACCATTTATGAAATCATCACTATCTACTAAACAGGGGATAGTGGCTAGCCGCGCCCATCAGGAACAGCATGGGGAATGACAGCACGAAGTTCGCACGCGATGTCAGGAAGGACTGCCGCGCCAGATATTTTGCTTTGTCGGGCATCGGTGTGCCATTGGCCGCGTTGTCGGCGGTCCACCGGATGATCTTCTTCTGGGCGCGCCAGATTACGCCCCAGACGTTCAGCATCATGACCCAACCCATCCCACCGCCGACGCCGATGGCGAGCAGGCGATTGCCCTCCCAGCCATGATCGTTGAGGCGCAGAAACAGGCAGGAGGAGGCGACCACGATGACGGTGTATATCGCCGCCAGCACCGGCCATTTGTCTAGTGGACCCTTGCCGGGAATCTGGCAGGCATACATCAAGGCCCAGGCTGCGGTCCAGATCACGAAGAACGATCCCATGGGGCCAGCGGGAGTTACACCGCCGTTTCTGGCGTCGGAGCCGACGATGCTGCCCCAGTAGGCCAGGCCCGTCAGCACGGTGACGACCGATCCCCAGCGGAACCACCACAGCGCCCGGGACATCAGGCTGGGCAGGACTTTGCCTTTGGTGGCGGGATCGAGTTCCTTCATGAAAGGAACGTTGACCAGATTAAAAAAGAAGAGCAGGCCGAGCCAGGTGATGCCGCCGACAAAATGCAGCCAACGAAACAGCATCAGAAGGTTAGTGTTGAAGTCGGTGGGGAAGGTGATATCGGTCAAGGTCAAGGCTCCTATTCTGAGATTCTGGTCCGGCAGACGATTGTAGATGGCGGGCGCGGGAAAGGAAACCCGGCCGATTTTAAGGTGGATGGAAACGGCCCATTGGGCGTGCCCGGTGAAGAAACAGCTGGGAAGAATTTTATTCTCCGGGAAGTTGAAAAGCGCGAGACAAGGCCGTATTGTAAGAGCCGACAGGAACCGAGCTGCCGCCAATTGCCCTTCCCAAAAGCTCATGGCGCAGTATCGCACCCGCAAGCATAAAGGAGATCGGCAAATGGAAGCCAAGCCGGCACAACAGAATATTCAGGATTCCTTCCTCAACACGGCGCGAAAGGAACGGCACAATATTACGATCTATCTGGTCAGTGGAGTGAAGCTGACGGGCCGTATCCGATCCTTCGACAAGTACTCGGTGGTCCTCGAAACTGGCAGCCAGGAACAGCTCATCTTCAAACACGCGATTTCGACGGTCGTCATCGCGCGCGGAGCCCACAGCCACGCAGAAGCGAAGCCGGTGGTGGTGGAGTCACCCGGGCAAGCGGCGGCCCCAAGCTCCGCTTCCGGCACCGAAGGATGAAGTGAGTTTGCTTGCGCCGAGATAACTCCAGAGTGGGCAGCCGCGAGAGTTCGGGAAATAGTTCGGGAAGAAGCTCGCGGAAAGAGCCCAAGGCCCTGCTGAATCCATCGGAGCGGCGGGAACGCGCTTTTTTGGTGGGGGTGGAGTTTCGCACCCGAGGCCGTGCTGGAAAGACAAGTTCTGCGGGCATTACGCCAGGCGCTCAGGCAGCTCGCGATCACGCCACGAGCGTGGCGGCTTCGTTATCGTCCCGGCCTGCCGGTTCCCCGGATTTCAGCTCCGATTTCACTTCCGAAGACTCGCTCGACGAACTCCGCGCCCTGGCGACGAGTGCGGGTGCCGAGATCGCGGGCGAATTCACCCAGCGCAAGGACCGGCCGGACCCTGCGACCCTGATCGGCAAAGGCAAGCTGGAGGAAATTGCGGGCGCGTCGGCTTCAGTTTCCGCGGATGTGATTCTGTTCGACCACGACCTCTCGCCTTCGCAACAACGCAATATTGAGCGCGTCGTCCATACCCGAGTCATCGATCGTACGCAGCTGATTCTCGATATCTTCGCGCGGCACGCCCGCACCCGTGAAGGGCAGTTGCAAGTCGAACTGGCCCAGCTCGAGTACATGCTTCCGCGGCTGGCCGGGCGTGGAGTGGAAATGTCGCAGCTCGGCGGCGGCATCGGCACTCGCGGACCCGGCGAAACTCAGCTTGAGACCGACCGGCGCAAGATTTCCCGCCGTGTGCGGCACGTCAAGCAGCAGATCGAAAATGTGCGCCGCATACGGGCGCAACAGCGACAACGGCGCGAGTCGGTTCCGGTGGCCACGGTGGCGCTGGTGGGCTATACGAACGCCGGAAAGTCGACGCTGTTCAATGCCCTCACCCAGGCGAATGTGGTGGCGTCGTCGCGCATGTTTGCCACGCTCGATCCCACCATCCGAGGCGCGGAACTGCCATCGAAACGCAAAGTTTTGTTCTCCGATACGGTGGGTTTTATCCGGCATCTTCCGCATACGCTGGTTTCGGCGTTCCGCGCCACGCTCGAAGAGGTGCAGCGCGCCACGCTGATCATCCAGGTCTCGGACGCCAGCAGCCCGATTTCCGGCGAGCAGGACGTGCAAGTCGAAAGCGTTCTCAAGGAACTCGAGGCCGACAAGAAGCCGCGGCTGCGGGTGATGAATAAGATCGATCTGCTGCCTCCCAGGCAGCGCGAGTCGCTGCGCGACAGCGATGCGACCATCCACGTCTCAGCGGCGCAGGGGATCGGACTTGGCACTCTGCTCGATCGCGTCGATGCCCTGCTCGAAGCCGACCGTCCCCGCCGCGTTCGCCTGCGCGTCCCGCAGAAAGAGGGCAAGCTGCTGGCCCAGTTGCAGGCCGGCGCCCGCATCTATTCCCGCCAGTATCAGGACGGGTTGGTGGTGTTGGAAGCGGAAGCGCCGGCATCGCTGCTGCGGCGCATGCGGGAGTGGGTGGTGGAGTGAGTTAGGGAAACGAGTGCGCTTCCAGAGCCGGCGCTCACGAGGGGCCACAGTAGGAACTTGTCATCACTGACCAATCTGATATGACATAGAGGTCATGAGAAACCACCTGGCTTCGAGGCTGACTTTCTGCTTGCTCGTTTGTCTGACGATTAGCTTGTCGGCGCAAGAACCCGAGAGCGCCGCTGCACAAGTCCGCAAGCTCGAAGAAAAATGGGCCGAAGCGTACAAAGCACGAAACATTGATATTCTCTCGTCACTCCTTACCGAAGATTTTGTGATTACGGTGGAAGATGGCAGCACCTACAGCAAAGCGGGTTATATCACGCACAGCGCCGACCAGTCGGTTCACGTGGAAGTCGCCGAATTGTCGGACCTGCGTGTGCGGATTCGCGGCAACGTCGCCGTCGTGACCGGGGCCTATCACGAACGGGGACTGTCGAACCGCAAGCCTTACGAGTATCACGACCGGCTGACCGATGTCTGGGTGAAGGTTGGGAACGGTTGGCGTGTGCTTTGTTCCCATTACAGCACCCCGCTGAAACCGTGATCCGAGTATGGAACCTGGAACTGGTCTCATAAATGGTTTTCAGAGCAAGCGGCGAGGCCCTCAGGGGCTAAAGCCCGCGTTTTTATTGGCCGGTAGCGGCACGGCTGAAGCCGTGCCCTTCCCAAAACCATTCATGAGATAAGTTCTAGGCTGACGCCTTTCCGAACGGGTTTTCCAGAGATGGGCTCTGCGGAGTGAACAATTCCGCTCCGTCTTCCGTGATGTGCATGTCGTCCTCCAGACGAATTCCGAATTCTCCGCGGATGTAAATGCCCGGTTCATCGCTGAAGGTCATTTCAGGTTGAAGTTTCGTTGGATTGCCGCGGACCAGATACGGCCACTCGTGGCCGTCCATGCCCATGCCGTGTCCGAGGCGGTGCGCGAAGTATTTGTAATCGGGACCGTAACCCGCGCCGGTAATGACCTTGCGTGCGGCGGCGTCCACGGGCCCGGCTTCTGCGCCAGGCCTCGCAGCCGCCAGCGCGGCGCTCTGGGCCCGATGTACCGTGTCAAAGACTTGCTTCATCTTGTCGTTGGCCTTGTCGAGTACAAACGTGCGCGTAATGTCGGACTGATAGCCTTCCACCGAGCACCCACCGTCGATCATCACGATGGTGCTCTCTTTTATGCCCTGCGGCGCAACGGAGCCGTGCGGAAAAGCCGAAAACTCGCCAACTTGCACATCCGCGCCGCCCTCGAATCCCAATTTGCGGTGCGCCGCTTCCAGCAGGATTCCCACATCTCGCTGCGTCATGCCCACTTTCATCGAACGATGGGTTGCTTCGTAGGCGGTGAGCGTGACCTTCGACGCCAGCCGCATCAGATCGATTTCGTGCTGGCTCTTGATCATGCGGCATCCGGCGGTGACTGGAGTCGCACTCGCAAACGTGGCGCTGGCCGCGGCCTTTCGCAGGTTGTCGCTGAAGACAAACTTTACTGTCTCTTCGAGGCCAACCGTGCCGCTCGCGATCCCGCGATCGGTGAGTCCTTGCGCAACGCGTGCGTAGGGGCTCTCGTCTTCCTGCCAGATCCGGACATCGGGCTTGCCGCCATCGGGAGCTTGCGCAATCTGCTCGCGCGCCCGGCCTTCTTCGAACGCTGGAGCCACGTAAAACGCTTCGCCCTTGGCGGGCAAAACCATCGCAAAGAGACGCTCCCCGCCCTCCCAGCGTATGCCGGTGAAGTACGCCAGGGATGTGCCCGGGGCGAGCAGGACGGCGGACAGGTCGTTCTCGCGCATCAGGCGGCGAGCTTTTTCCTGACGCTCTGCGTGTTCTTCGATGGTGATGGGCTTGGCCTCCGCGCGGAGAGGGTGAAGATCGGCAATGGCGGGCGGAAGACTTTTGTCGCCCTCGGCGGCACGGACCAGCGTGGGGAGAGCGACGCTGACGCCGGCAGCGAGAGAACCAGTTTGCAGAAAACGGCGGCGCGAGACCATGAAGCCTCCGAAAAAGAAGACCATTATATAGAGCGAAGGCGGAACCTGATCGCGTTCGCGTAATTGCGATCAACTCTGGATTAGAATGAAGCGTTTACAACGACGAGTTTTTCCGGAGGAGCAATGAGCAATTATCCAGCAGGCGGAGGAATGGTTGCCCACAACATGGTGACCACGCAGTTCGAACTCGACGGCTATCGCGTAGTGCGCACGCTGGGCGTAGTGCGCGGAATCACGGTGCGCTCCCGATCGATTTTCGGAACCATTGGAGCCGGGCTGCAGACGCTGGTCGGTGGCAACATCACGTTGCTGACCAATCTATGCGAAAAGACTAGGGTCGAGGCCTTCGACCTGATGTTACAGCACGCGGCGCAAATCGGAGGCAACGCCGTCGTCGGCGCCCGCTACGACGCCACCGAAGTGATGCAGGGTGTCACGGAAGTTCTGGCGTATGGGACCGCCGTGTTCGTGGAACCCGCAAGATAGGTTCGGGCGCGGGAGAATTAGGGCTTCGTATCAGGGCATTGCTTTAGCGATGCCAAGGTTTTCGAAATCGGATGCCCCTTCAGGGGCCGTCGTCGCGACACTTCGATCACTTGCCTCAGCGCCTGAAGGCGCTCCGGGGACCCGGCGCTTTCGGCATGCCTGAAGGCATGCCCTGATACGAACCGATTGGGGCGTTGCGCCCAGCCTGCTCTTATCCGCCAGATTTAGGACTTGTCTTTGTACAGGAACCCCGCGACCACGGCAGCCAGAATTGCGCCTATCCACATTTCCAGCATCCATCCGAGCGGCAAAATGCGCGGAACCGGCGACCAGGCCGCTTGCGCAAAGTTGCCCGGCACACCTGCGCAGAATCCCACGATCATGCCGATTTTGACCGCCGTCTTCGGTCCGGCGCCGGC
>JBAVVP010000454.1:0-2256 GCA_049697355.1 Terriglobales bacterium | reverse complement strand
GTGATATCCATAATGCCTCTTTTAATGCCTCCTTTGGAGATAGTCCCTACACTTTCAGAACGTCACGCAAAGCGGCGCGATCTAGGGGGACTCTTGATAGATCGCGCGAGACATGGTCTTCGTAACTACCATGCGCAAAAATCACGCGAAAACGCCTCAAAAACTGCGTGTTTTGAGAGAGGCGCGACCCTCGCGCGGATGCACGAGCCGCTTTGTGAACCGACTCTTTCGCCGCGCCGCTCGATCCGGCGAGATGGGAGGGGCAAATTGCGCGTCAGGCTCACCAATGCAACAGAGCCTTGTCGTGCGCACGCATTGCCTCGTCTGAAATGCTGCCTAAAATAAACCTGTTGCCTCATCTGATTTGCTCCTTTCGGGCAAGGGGCATAGGCCGATATGAGGCAGATAAGCATGACGACACGCGACGAACTTGTGGCGGCCATAGCGGGCCGATACGCGTGGAGCGGCCGTTCGGAAAAGGGTCGGATCCTCGATGAGTTCGTTGCGGTAACAAAAATGCACCGCAAGCACGCGCAGCGCCTGCTAAGGCAAGCCCAACCACGCCAGCGATCGGCCCCTCGACCAGGACGCCGGATTTACGATGAAGCGGTGCGTGAGGCGTTGATCTTGCTGTGGGAGGCATCCGATCGTATTTGCGGCAAACGGCTCAAGTCTCTTGTGCCGATACTCATCGAGGCGATGGAGCGGCATGGACATCTCGGACTTGCGGATGAGGTTCGCGCGCGTCTCCACTCAATGAGCGCCGCTACGATTGATAGATCGTTGCGGGAAGTCAGGGAGCAAGTCGGCGGCCGCAAGCGGCGCCGGGCGGTCGCATCGACCTCCTTGCGCCGAAGCGTGCCGGTGAGGACATTTTCTGACTGGAATGATCCCCCACCGGGGTTCTTCGAGGCCGATTTGGTCGCCCATAGCGGTCCGCGGGCAACCGGCAGTTTTATCCAAACCTTGGTGCTCACTGATATCGCCACGGGATGGACCGAATGCATGCCGCTCCTCTTTCGCGAGCAAACTTTGTTGACCGAGGTGCTGTCGCAAATGCGGGTTCGGCTTCCTTTCGCTGTTTTGGGATTCGATACGGACAACGATAGCGTTTTCATGAATACGACGGTTAAGGACTATTGCGTGGCGAATGGGATCGAGTTCACGCGCTCGCGGCCCTACCGTAAAAACGATCAAGCTTGGGTCGAACAAAAGAACGGCGCCATCGTCCGGCGCATTGTTGGCTACCGGCGGTTCGAAGGCCTTGAGGCTGCCGCCGAATTGAGCCGTCTCTACGCTTCGGTGCGGCTCTTCGTGAACTACTTCCAACCTTCTTTCAAACTTGCTGAAAAGCAGCGTGACGGCGCGCAGGTCCGCAAGCGCTACCACAAGCCGGCGACGCCATATCAGCGATTGCTGGATGATCCGAGAACTCCGGCGGATATCCGTCTTCAAGTTGCTTCAGTTTACGTGACCCTTGATCCAGTCAACCTCCTGCAAGATATTCGGGTTAGGCAGGAGAAGCTTGTAGAAATCGCCGACACGCCAGTCACAACAACGGAAGCAGGATCAATCTCTCCGCCAACGATTGATCAGTTCCTTGCCAGCTTGAAGACGGCATGGCGGGAGGGCGAAGTCAATCCAACCGCTAAGGCCAAGGCAAAAGCTCCACGCTCGCGCCGACGACCCGATCCGCTGGCGTTGGTCAATCTGCAGATTGAAAGCTGGTTTGCGGCGGAACCCTGGCGAACCGCCCGTGAGTTCCTCGATCGCCTAATGGCCGAACATCCACAGCTCTATCGAGACGGCCACCTCCGTACGCTGCAGCGACGGCTGAAAGTTCTGCGCCGGCAGGCAGCCCAAAGTCTTGTCCTCGGGTCCACGAGCCATGCTGATGAATCCTGCCAACTCCTCAAACATTTGGAAAACAGGGAACCGGCACTCTTGTGAAAGACCAACGAGACGCCAGCCGCTCGCTCGCTACGGCGCAATGGGAAGCGCGCTTCGCGAGCGGCTTGCTTCGGGGAAGTACACCGAGAAAGTAAGGCTGAAGCTGCTACGGCCGGGAGCATTTATGATGAGGCAACAAACAGGCGTTCGGGAACATTTTCGCCTGAGGCAATACGCTCTCCCATCCAGATTGTCGCGCTATAGTTCGAGTACCGTTGGTTGAGCCTTCTGTTCAAACTCGGCGCGCGCGCCCCAGTCGAGATCGAGTGAACCGGTCAGGCTGAGAAAGCGGACATAGTCGGTAAA
>JBAVVP010000453.1:0-1852 GCA_049697355.1 Terriglobales bacterium | reverse complement strand
CGCGCGCGAAGCGAAATTGCTGAAATCGACGGTGATCAAGGAAGTTAACGCAACCTATTCGCCGCGTCCGGGAATCGACCGGTACCGTCCCAAACCCGATACCGCATGGCCGCGAGTCTTTCTCGCTGGCGATTGGACCGCAACCGGCTGGCCCGCCACCATGGAGGGCGCGGTTCGTAGCGGATATCTGGCAGCGGAAGCGGTGGCACGATTCGCCAGCGGCAAACGCCCCAGCTTTCTCGTTTCCGACTTGACCCCGCGTGGCTTGATGAAACTCTTTCATTAGAGTTGTCAAACTGGTGGTGTGGTTGGGCGAGATTGCTCGACTTCAATTACTTCAGTTTCGAATCCTGGGTTACCGTGATGCTTCTCTCAAGAATCTGTCCCAAACACACGATCTTATAACGATGGCCAAACGCGACGGCGTGGACAATGTTCGGGAGGACCATCTTCGCGCAAACGACGATCGCCGCGGGAGCCAACGATTCAGTTGCGGCGGTCAGGTGACGATCAGTTGCCTGCCGTCCGACGGCATTGTTCTTCCGGGGAAGATTCGCGACCTGAGCCTTGGGGGCTGCTGCGTCGATACCACTTTGCCGATTGCTCGCGGCGCGCGAGCTGAACTGGTCGTACGTGTCAACGCCGCTTCGTTTCGGGCCGTAGGTGAGGTGAGGGCGATTCGGGGCCACTCCGGAACATGTCTGGAGTTCGTTCAGTTGAGTGCTAGCGGAAAAGGCGTGCTCGCGGACCTGGTCAGGGAGCTGGCTCGGTTGCAGGCGGTCATGAACGACATCAAGAGTACACGGCGCGAGATCGATCCCGAGTCGTTTCGCCAGCAACTGGATTACCGGAGACTGCAAGCAGCCAGGCTGAGTAGGCGGTTTCCTTTGCTGGAGACAACGCTGCCGCCGGAGAGTTCGGGAGGGAGTTCTGGACCGGACGGCGACGCATCTGCGGGGAAGGATCCGCGCGAGGAAGAGCGGCTGGTGGTCGGCCCCATCGATTTATTCGGCTAGGTGCGATTCAAACCGCCATCAACACCACGCCGCCCGCGACCAGCAAGGCCGCAATCCAACGCCTGCGCCCGACGCGTTCATGCAGGAAAATGCGCGCGGCCAGCGCATTCGCCACAAAGGTAAGCGAGGCCGAGGCCGGTACGACCAGGCTGAGGTTCCCCCACGAAAGGCCAAAGAGCAGGCTGTAGAACGCGACCCCCATCGCCATCAAGCCGAGTGCAAACGTGGGCGTGGTGAGGATGCGCCCAACCACCGCCAGCAGCCCGCGCCGCTTCCAGAGTTCCCCAACGTCGCCTACCCGTTTCATGGAGTAAGACAGCAGCACGTCTCCGGCGGTCGAGGCCAGAATGATAAGCGCAATCGCCGCCCAGGCGTAGAGCTCATTCATACCTACTCCACCTCCTGGGAAACGGCATCGTGTGCAACCTCGGTGGAGTTGTCGCGATGGAGACCCGGTGTGACCGAAGGGCCGGCAGCTACAAAGCCCACGCCCGCGGTGATCAAGGCAATGCCGAGCCAGCGCGTGGGCGAGATTTCTTCATGAAGACGGAAATGACCAACCAAGGCGACCAGCACATACGCGAGCGATGTGGCCGGTAGAACGTAAGTGAGGTCAGCCCACGAAAGCGCGGACATGTAACAGGCGAAGAAAGTCAGCAGGAAGAGGATTCCTAATGCAACCCAGGGATTGAGGGTGGCGAGCAGCAGGCCGGAAAGATTGTGGAGGGAAAAGCCGCCGAACTCTTTCATGCCGCGAGCCAGCAGGGAATCACCTGCGGTGCTGAATACGGTGATTCCCGCCAGGACAAGGTATTTTCGAAATGTCACTTACGATC
>JBAVVP010000452.1:0-3118 GCA_049697355.1 Terriglobales bacterium | reverse complement strand
ATTCGGTTCCGGGGGCATAGTGCTTCCGCGAAGCTTCGCGGCTCAGGTAGTCGCAGATGATGGGGGCGGGCAGGCCCCTGTAGGTTACGAGGCCGTGAGCGACGGCGTGACTGAGGTCGATTAGCTTGCGGGGAGTCGTCATAGGGCGGAAACCATTCTGCCACACTAGGTAGGAAACGACGTTTTTCGCTTGACACTTCATGAAGCAAGAAAAGCTATGGAACCCAAGCGTGCTTAGGTTATAATGTCATCACGGGCGAAACGGAGGCAGTTGTCGAACTTCAGTTCGACGGGACCGTGGCCTTGGCGAGACGCGGCGACGCCGTGCGGCCCGCGAATGCAAAACGGTCGGACGTGAAGAAAATTCTGAGGGCTGCGGCTGAGCACTTCGAGGAACTCGCAGCGTTATGGGAGGCCATCCATGAGGAGAAATAAGATCGGGCGACACAGGATTTCGACGAGCGATGCCGAAATTAATCGAGCCATCGAGCGCGCCAAGAGCCTGCGCCGCGAGCCCCTGGTGACGGAGGTGGAATACAGGCCAGGCCCGGGATTGGACCTGCTCGTCCTGAAGATGAACGACGGCCACCGGTACCTGATTCCACGGGAAGACTTGCAAGGGCTGCAATCGGCGGCGAAGGAGCAGATTGCGAACATAGAGATTCTGGGGAGTGGGACCGGGCTCCATTGGCCCGACCTTGACGTTGACTTCTACGTTCCGGGCCTGCTCCGGGGCGTCTACGGTACCAAGAAGTGGATGGCGGAGATCGGGCGTAGCGGGGGGTCGGTGCGAAGCGCGGCCAAGAAGAGGGCGGCGCGAGCGAATGGGTTGAAGGGTGGAAGGCCGCGGCGGAGGGAAATTGCGGGCGATTAGCGGTCAACTGGCATCCGGCCTGAAATGATAAGGTCTAAGAGTTGTTTGATCGCTGACTGGCGAGCCAGTGCCGAGTTTCCTGAAGCCAGTCGCGCCATTGGAGGTAATCGACCTTGTATCGCCTTTGTTCGGTCTTGGAAAGAAAGCTAACGAGATTTTCTCCCGCAGCATTTTGGGCGACCTGACGCGACCCCTTTACCTCAACGTCTTGGACTAGATTCCACTTTCCTTCCGTTATCCAGTATTTCCACTCATCACCGCGACCGAACACCTTCAACAGGTAGTCCCTGTATTCCGCAACAAACCTCTCGGGCTCATCGATGGGAGGCATGAGGTGATAAACGAAAAGGGAGCGGATTGTCCGCTCCCTTTGAAATATATTTTTTGCCTAGCTTTCGTACAGCAGCACGCCCTCGGCCTTCTCCGCGTCCACCGGACGATAGTACAGCTTGTTCGCCTCGAGGAAGACCTCGATGAACGCCGGCCGGGTGGTAATGGTGCCTTGGATCAGCGCTTCCGAGAGTGGATCTTCGATGTACTTCTGCAAGGCGCGCCGCAGCGGCCGCGCTCCGTAGCTGCGGTCGGTCAGGGTCTGGTTCAGAATCCACTTCTTGGCCTCGTCGGCCACCGTCACGGTGATCGAACGCTGGGCGAGATTCTGGTTCAGTTGGCTGACCATGAGCTCAAGAATCTGGATCAGATCGTTCTCGCTGAGCGCCATGAACAGAATGACTTCATCCACGCGGTTCAGGAATTCCGGATTGAAGGTGCGCTTGACCTCGCCCCTCACCAGGTCTTCGACCTTGGCGGAAACCATCTCGTCTTTCGACGACTGGAAGCCCAAGCCCTCGCGCTTCATGAGGTGCCGTGCCCCGATGTTCGAGGTCATGATGATGATGGTGTTCTTGAAATCGACCGTGTTGCCCAGGCCGTCGGTTAGCTGGCCGTCTTCAAAAACCTGCAGCAGGATGTTGAACACATCCGGGTGCGCCTTTTCGATTTCATCGAGCAGCACTACGGAATATGGAGCGCGCTTGACGCGTTCGGTCAGCTGGCCACCCTCTTCATAGCCCACGTATCCGGGAGGCGACCCGATCAGTTTCGAGACGGAGTGCTTCTCCATGAACTCCGACATATCGAAACGAACGAGAGCTTTGTCGCTGCCAAACATGAACTGGGCCAGAGTGCGCGCCACTTCGGTTTTGCCTACGCCGGTCGGTCCCAAGAACAGGAATGACCCGATCGGGCGATTCGGGCTCTTCAATCCGGCGCGCGAGCGGCGGATGGCACGAGCCAAGGCGCTGATGGCTTTGTCTTGCGAGATGATGCGCTTGTGCAACTCTTCTTCAATGCGCAGCAGCTTCTGCGTTTCTTCTTCTTTGATCGAAGTGATCGGTACGCCGGTCCAGCGCGATACCACGTCCTCGATGTCCTCCCGACCGACAACGCCGGTGGAGGATTCATCGAGGTGGTATTTTTCGCGAAGAGCACGCAGGTTCTCGCGCTCTTTGCGTTCTTCATCCGAGTAGAAGCGCGCCTTCTCGAACTCGTGGTTCGCGATGGCGTTCTCCATCCTGTGGACGATGAACTTGATCCGTTTCTGGACTTCCGTCAACTCTTCGGGCAGCGTGGTCTGGCGCAGCTTTACGCGCGCGCCAGCTTCGTCGATCAGGTCGATGGCCTTGTCCGGCAGAAAACGGTCGGGGATATAGCGGTTGGAATGCGACACGGAAAAATTGATGGCGTCGTCGGTGTAGGTGACGGCGTGGAATTTTTCGTAGCGTTCCTTGATCCCGAAAAGAATCTTGACGGCGTCGACTTCGTTGGGCGGCGGAACTTTCACGGCCTGGAAGCGGCGCTCGAGCGACCGGTCTTTTTCAATCGATTTGCGATATTCAGCGGGCGTGGTTGCGCCAATGCACTGAATTTCGCCGCGCGAGAGGGCCGGCTTCAGAATGTTGGCGGCGTCGAGCGAGCCTTCCGCCGATCCCGCGCCGACTAAGGTGTGCAATTCGTCGATGAAGATGATGGAATTCTGCGACTCCATCAGCTCTTTCATGATGGTCTTCAGCCGTTCTTCAAACTGCCCGCGGTACTTGGTGCCCGCGACGATCAAAGACAGGTCGAGCGCGAGAATCCGCTTATCTGCCAGAAACGACGGCACCTCACCATCGGCAATTCGCTGCGCCAGCCCTTCGACAATGGCCGTCTTGCCCACGCCCGGCTCGCCGATAAGCACTGGAT
>JBAVVP010000451.1:0-32219 GCA_049697355.1 Terriglobales bacterium | reverse complement strand
GTTCTATTGACACTACTTGGAGGGCGCTGAACTCATGACCGGAATTCAATTCGTCACCGATGAGCAAGGCCGCAAGGTCGGGGTCCTGATCGACCTGAAAAAACACGGCGCCATCTGGGAAGATTTTTGGGACGGTTTTGTATCTGAATCGCGCCGCAAGGAAAAAGGCAGTCCCTACGAGCAATACCGCGCGACCCGCCTGAAACGCGCTCGTCCCCGTGGCTAAGCATTCGCTCGAAATCAAGCACTCCGCGCAAAGGGAATTGGACGCTCTGGACGATGCGCTGTTCAAGCGGATCGACCGCAAGATCTTGGGACTGGCCGATAATCCCGCCCTCCAGGATGCAAGAAACTGAGAGGCTATAAAGATCAATGGCGCATTCGGGTCGGTGACTGGCGGGTAGTTTATCTCATCGATGATGCGGCAAGACCTGTCACCATTACCCGCGTAGCACACCGGCGCGAGGTTTACGAATAAGTAAACGGTCCGCGCGCGCCCACGCTACTTCGTCGCCGTGACCGCTTGTTCCAGTATCCCCCGAATGAACCGCGTATAAGGGGTGCCGCGCGCCTTTGCCCGAGCCTTCACGGCCGCCAGCAACGGCTTCGGCATGCGCATGTTGATCTGCTCGTCCTTCTTCTCGAATTCAAACCGCACCGGTTTGAACTGTGAAAAATCGAGGCTCAAGAGATTCCTGCTTCGCCTTTAATTTCCCCGTAAGATATTTATTCCTCAATAACATATAAGGAAAACTCGCGTCAAGATAGCCGCCATTTCGCTCCTAACTCATTGATTTAACAGTATGTTACAAGCAAGTCCTTATTCCTCAAAGATCTGGCAGCAACCGCTCTCTAACTCTTTTGTTTTCAAAGATCACGGGGGTCCCTTACTCGATAGTAAACATTGCCTGCGAAAAGCCTCACCCACAGGCCAAAACTCGACTCCGCAATCTACAATGCTCTCGTGCCCTTCCACTTCGAAAACAAGCCATCGCTCATCGCCTATGTAACCTGCGGCGACCCCGATCTCGTCACCACGCGCGAGGTCATTCTCGCCGCCATCGACGCAGGCGCAAGCGTGATTGAGCTCGGAGTTCCCTTCAGCGATCCACTCGCCGATGGCCCAGTCATCCAGCGGGCCAGCGAGCGGGCGCTCAAGCAAGGAGCATCGCTGCAGCACGTGCTCACGCTTGCGTCCGAAATCCGCGAGCACTCGCAATCTGTCGGCCTGGTGATTTTTTCCTACCTGAATCCCATCCTGCGCATGAGCCTCGCAAAGTTCTGCCAGGTGGCGCGGTTGGCGGGGATCGACGGGACGTTGATCACCGATCTGCCGGTGGAAGAATCGGCCGAGTATTTGCGCGAGGCTCGCAAGAACGACCTCGCCACCATTTTTCTGGCCGCACCCACCTCGACCGACCAGCGTCTGAACCTGATTGCCCAGGTTTCTACCGGCTTTATTTACGCGATCTCGCGCACCGGCGTGACGGGCGCGCGCCAGCAGATGACCGGAGACGCTCGCGCCCTGGTGAAGCGCATCCGCCGTTTCACCAAGCTTCCGGTTGCCGTTGGTTTCGGAATCTCAACTCCGGAGCAATTCGCGGCCGTTGGCAAGTTCGCGGAAGGCGCAGTCGTCGGCAGCGCCATCGTGCATGCCATCGAGCAAAATCCCGGACGGGAAGCCGCGACTGTGGCAGAATTCATAAGGCAGCTCTTAGCTCTTGGCTGTTAGCTGTTAGCTCAAACGCCGAAGAGGGCTTCTAGTTTCGCAGAAACTATGACATCGCTGAAGCGATGACCTGATACGAAACCAGAGTTTCTCCGCATCCTGTTAAGGTTCTTAGGCTTGAGCTAAAAGCCAAAAGCTAAGAGCCAAGAGCTTTCTATGGACATTTCCGATTGGCGCAAGAAGATCGACGACATGGACCGCAGGCTGGTGGCGCTGCTCAACGAACGCGCTGCAGCGGCCGTCGAAATTGGACGATTGAAACGGAATACCAGCCTGCCCGTTTATGAGCCCGAGCGCGAGCGCGTGGTGATCGCCAATGTGCAGCAGAGTAGTTCGGGTCCGTTGGCCGCACGCGATCTGGCACAGATCTACGAGCGGATCATGGACGTGATGCGCAGCATCCAAAAGCACGAAATTGTTCCCGATTCCGAGCCCACGGCGCGCGACTCCGAGATCGATTCGCAACTGAACGACTAGAACGGACAGAACATTTTTTGGCCGAGCCGCGGACGTTTCTGCCGCGTCCCTCCGCCGGGCAAAACGAGCGTACTCATGATTGTTGCCATGCAAGATTCGGCCAGTGAAGATCAGATCCAGCATGTGATCGATCAACTGGTTCACTTTGGCTTTGAAGTCCACCGCTCCACCGGAGCGCGGCAGACCGTTCTCGGCGGAGTCGGATCTCCTCATGATTTCGATACCCGCGAAGTCGAAATGTTGCCGGGCGTGCAGGAAGTTCTCCGCATCACTTCGCCTTACAAGCTGGCGGGCCGCGGATTTCGTCCCGAGGGCACGGTCGTTAAATTCGCGAACGGGATTGAAATCGGCGGCAAGAAGATCGTCGTGATGGCCGGACCTTGTTCGGTCGAATCACGCGAGCAACTTTTTACCATCTCTGAACTGGTCGCCAAGGCCGGGGCGCGCGTTCTCCGCGGCGGCGCCTTCAAACCCCGATCCTCTCCTTATTCATTTCAAGGGCTCGGCGTGGACGGCCTGAAATTGCTGCGCGAGGCGGGAGACCGCTTCCAACTGCTTGTGATCAGCGAAGTCATGGAGATTTCGCAGATCGAACTCATGCTGCCTTATGTCGACATCTTCCAGGTGGGGGCGCGGAACATGCAGAACTTCAACCTTCTCCGCGAACTCGGCAAGGCTCGGAAGCCCGTGCTGCTCAAGCGCGGCATCGCCGCCACGCTCGAAGAACTCCTGTGCTCGGCGGAATATCTGCTGGCAGGCGGCAATTACGAAATTATTCTGTGCGAGCGCGGCATCCGCACCTTCGAAACTTACACGCGCAACACGATGGATATTTCCGCGATCCCCATCATTCATAAACTTTCGCACCTGCCCATGACCGCCGATCCGTCGCACGGCACGGGGCGCCGCGACAAGGTGGCTCCCATGGCGCTGGCGTCCGCAGCCGCTGGCGCCGACGCCATGCTCATCGAGGTTCACCACCAGCCGGATAAAGCGCTCTCCGACGGCGCGCAATCGCTTTACCCGGAGCAGTTTGCCGAGTTGATGGACCAGCTCCGCATGATTGCGCCGGCGGTAGGACGAGAGATCGCGTAGGGGCAATTTGTAATTGATGATTTGTAATTTGTAATTGGAAACCACAATTGCAAATTACAAATCACAAATCACAAATTACAAATGGGTTTCAAGCAAGTCACCATCATCGGAACCGGCTTGATCGGAGGCTCACTGGGCCTGGCACTGAAGAAGCGCCGGCTCGCGGGACGGATTATCGGGTGCGATCGCGCTCCCGCCTTGAAGCGCGCCCAGGCCTGCGGCGCCATCGAAGCGGGGAGCATCAATCCTGCGGATGCTGCGCGCGGCAGCGATCTGGTGGTGCTGGCGACTCCGGTCATCCCGATTCTCGATCTGATCGGGCGGCTGGGTCCAACCGTGCCCGCCAGAACTCTGGTCACCGACGTGGGCAGCACGAAGGCGGAGATTGTCGCGCGCGCCGCGAAATCGTTTGGACGAAACGCCGGGCACAGATTCCTTGCCGGGCATCCCATGGCGGGCAAAGAAAACGCCGGCGTGGAATTTGCCGACGCCGATCTTTTCGAAGGCGCCGCCTGGCTGTTCACGCCGCTTCCCGGCCAAAACGTTCACGCCGGGCTCTGCGGAGAATTTGTCCATTGCGCGGAGAGGATGGGCGCCAAAATCGCCGTGGTCGATCCGGCCGATCATGATCGCTTCTGCGCCTGGATCAGCCATCTGCCGCAGATGATTTCCACCGCGCTGGCGGCTGCGCTGGTTGATGAATTCGGCTCGGACGCGCCCGTGCTCGACATTGGTGGACGCGCTCTCCGCGAGATGACGCGCATCTCCGGCAGTCCCTATTCGATGTGGCGCGACATCGCCATGACGAACAAGAAGAATCTTTCCGGCGCGTTGCAAAAGTTAGAGCAACGTCTGGCACACATCCGCGAAAATCTGGATTCGCGCGAACTGGCAGCGGAATTCGAACGCGCGCACGAGTTGAGAAAGACTTCACCGCGGAGGCACGGAGAAGCGGAGAAGCGCTCTTAGCTCTTAGCTCTTAGCCTTTGGCTTTTAGCTAAGAGCTAACAGCTAAGAGCTTCCTCCGTGCCTCAATGGCGAGATTCTTATAGAATTCTTCTGCTATGCACAAAGTTGTCGCGAGCGCTGAAGAGGCGATTGAGGACGTGTTTGACGGCGCTACCGTCATGGTCGGCGGATTTGGCTTGTGCGGGATGCCGGAGAACCTGATCCGCGCGCTTGCCCACAAGGGCGTCAAGAACCTTGCCACCATAAGCAACAACGTGGGCGTCGATGGCTTGGGGATGGGATTGCTTCTGGCCAATGGCCAAATCCGGCGGCACATTGGAACCTACGTCGGGGAAAATAAACTGCTCGAACAGATGGTGCTGGACGGCAGCTTGCAACTCGACCTGGTTCCACAGGGAACATTTTCCGAGCGGATTCGCGCCGGGGGCGCGGGCATTCCCGCGTTCTATACGCCGACCGGCGTTGGGACGATGGTTGCCGAGGGCAAAGAGACACGCGAGTTCGACGGTCGCACCTATATCATGGAGCGCGCGCTGAAGGCTGATTTCGCCTTTGTCAAAGCCTGGAAGGGCGACAAATGGGGCAACCTCGTCTATCGCAAAACCGCGCAGAATTTCAATCCCATGATGGCTACAGCGGCGAAGATCACCATCGCCGAAGTCGAGCATCTGGTCGATGCGGGCGAACTGGATCCCGACATGGTGCATACACCCAGCGTGTATGTGAAACGCATCTTCCAGGGCGAGTTGTTCGAAAGAAGAATTGAGCGCAGAACTGTGCGCAAAGCGGTTGCGAGCAATTAGTGCGGGTTTCGTGATGGTGTAGGGCGCGTGCCCTGCCTTTCAGAACTGACGCTCCGAGCCCGCTCTCATTTGTCGAACTTTTTTCTTTCCGCATGCGTATCATGTTTCAGGAGGAGGTTTCCTTATGGTCGCCTTCCTGCTCTGGTGCTTGCTGTTCGTGGTGTGCTGGCCCTTGGCGCTGCTGGCGCTGATCGCGTATCCGTTCGTGTGGCTGCTGTTGTTGCCCTTCCGCCTGGTTGGGATTGCGGTCCACGGAGCCCTCGCCCTGGTGTGGGCGGTAGTGATGCTGCCTGCGCGCTTGCTCAGTGCTCCGTTTCGTTTCTCGCGGATTTAGGCGCGGTCAAGTACCTCTGCAGGAAACGCAGACTCCTGAGACCAGCGTCACGCCAGATGGATTCGTCCTCGAAGCCGTGGCCGGCTCCCGGGTAGGTCTTGATCTCGTAGGCGATGCCTTTCTTCTCCAGCAAATTTTGCAATTGATAAGCTTCTTCGACCGGGATGGTCTGGTCGGCCTCGCCATGCAGGATTAACACGGGGCAGAGGCGTCTCATGAAGAGGTGCATTTCCTTGGGCATGCCTCCGAAGAACTCGACTACGGCTTTTACGCGAGGGTCGATGGCGGAGTTGGCGAGGGAGAGATAGGCTCCGAGGGAAAAGCCGAGCAGAGCGATGCGCTTGCCATCGACTTGCGGTTGCGTTTCGACAAAGCTGATTGCGTCCCAGAGGGTTTTCATCCACAGCGGGAAATTGCGCAGGATCGTCGGCTTGTCGGCGGATTCGGTGCCGGTGCGGTCGAAATAGTGGAGCAGGTAGACCGCGAACCCGTGGGCGGCGAGCGTGCCGGCATATTGCTCCATGCCAACGACGTTGCCTCCGGCCCCGTAGAGCGCGACTACGGCGGGGAGCGGGGTGCCAGGGGTCGCTGGCAAGTAGGCATCTAGACGGATGGGCTTGCCGCCGCTCTGGAAGATGAGTTCGGACTGGGAGGTGGCGGGCATCGCAGAGAGCTGCCGGGCTTTGCTCGGCTGGGCGGACGAATGCGTCCGTCCCTACGTGAGCTAGGTCACCTCCGACAGTTTCTTTAGCGATTCCGTGTACGGCGCGCGCGCGATGCCTCGTTCGGTGATGATGGCGGCTACGTATTTTGCGGGGGTTACGTCGAAGGCGGGGTTCTCGACCTGGACTCCGTCGGGAGCCATCTGCTTGCCGGCAATATGCGTAACTTCTCGTGGGTTGCGCTGCTCGATGGGAATTTTGCTGCCGTCGGGGCATTCCAGGTCGACGGTTGAAATCGGGGCGGCAACGTAGAACGGGACGGCGTGTTCTTTGGCCAGGACGGCTACGGTGTAGGTACCGATTTTGTTGGCTACGTCTCCGTTGGCGGCGATGCGGTCGGCGCCTACTACGATGGCTCCGATTTTGCCTTGCTTCATCATGGCTCCGGCCATGCTGTCGGAGATGACGGTGGTGGGGATGCCGTCTTTCATCAGTTCCCAGGCGGTCAAGCGCGAGCCTTGTAGAAAGGGACGCGTCTCGTCAGCGTATACGTGAATTTTCTTGCCGGCTTCCACGGCCGCGCGGATGACTCCCAGGGCGGTGCCGTAACCGGCGGTGGCCAGGGCTCCAGCATTGCAGTGGGTCAGCACCCCGCCGCTCGACGGCATCAGTGTTGCGCCGTGGCGTCCCATGGCTTGATTGGCGGCGATGTCTTCGGCGTGCATGCGCTGGGATTCTTCGATGAGCTCTTGCTTGATGTGCGGGATGGGGCGAACGCGGATGCGCTCGAATTTCTCCGTCATGCGGCGGATCGCCCAGAACAGGTTGACGGCGGTGGGGCGGGTCTGGCGGATGGTTTCGCAGATCTGGTCGAAATCTTTTTTGAGATCGGCGCCGTTCTCCGCTTTGGAATTCTTCACGCCTAGAGCAATGCCCATGGCGGCGGCGACGCCTATGGCGGGCGCTCCGCGGACTACCATGTTGCGGATCACGTCGGCGACCTGCTGGTGCGTGGTGCAGGTTACGTACACTTCTTCGGTGGGCAGCTTCGTCTGATCGATGAAGACGACGCCGGATTTGGTCCATTCGAGAGTTTGGATCATGAGTTAGTTCTCAGTTATCAGTTCTCAGTTATCAGTTCTCAGAAAAAGCATCACGTGCCGAACACTGAGAGCTGAGAACTGTGAACTGAGAACTCTATTGGTTAAGTGCTAAGTGCTCTTTCCTGACATCGACTGCCGTAAATATCGAAACAAAATCAGCCGGTGCAGCGGCTTTTTCTACGTTGGGACGGCCGTGCGCATCCTCGCGCTCGACCAGACACATCACTCCTGCCACTTCGAAGCCGAATTCGCGAGCGGCTTCGATGGCTTGCACGGTGGAGGCGCCGGTGGTGCACACATCGTCCACGATCACCACGCGCGCGCCTTGTTTGCGGAAGCCTTCGATGCGCTGGGCGGTGCCGTGCTGCTTCTCGGCCTTACGGACCAGGAAGCCATGCAGGGTGCCGCTGATGACGGCAACGGCCACGACGATGGGGTCGGCTCCCATGGTCAGTCCGCCGATGGCGTCGGCGTGCCAGCCTTGGCTGCGCATTTCCTCGAGGAAGACCTGGCCTACTAGTTGCGCGCCCCGGGCGTCGAGCGTGGTGGTGCGGCAGTCGATGTAATAGTCGCTGGTGGCGCCGGAGGATAGTTTGAACTCTCCAAGGCGGAAGGATTTTTGGGCCAAGAGTTTCAATAGTTCTTGTCGTGCAATTGACATGAACTTCTAATTTAACAGCAGTTGCCAGTTGCCGGTAGCCAGTTGCCAGTGAGGCAAGGCTGGTCGAACTGGCAACTGGCAACTGGCAACCGGCAACTCGCTACTGATTGAGTTTTTCCAGATGCCGGAATCCGTCGGTGGCAACGAACATGGCGACCGCGATGGTTGCGTTGTATGCGATGTGAATGAGAACACCGGCGGCTACGGAATTAGTTCTGGCTCGCACCATCGTCAAGATCATGCCTACCAGGAAAATCACGAGTACTGGGCCCCAGGAGAACATCAGTTGCGCTCCGTGCAGCAGGGCGAAACCTAGCGCGGTCAGGAAGACGGCGACCGGCAAGCCGAGGCGGCGCGCGAGCACGGGATACAGAAAGCCACGGAAGAAAAGCTCTTCCATCAAGGGCGCGAGGGTCACGCTGAGGATGCCGAGAGCCCAGGCTTCAGCGGGGGTTTTGAAAAAGCTGTCGATGGGCAGCTCTTTCGGCATGGGCAACAGATGGGCCAGTGCTTGCAACGCGAGGGAAAGCGCGAAGCCCCCGAACACGTAAATGGCAACGTTGGAGGGCCAGTTCCAATGGATGGCGGCGAGAAAATCGGGACGGCGGCGCTCGCGCGTCACCAGAACGTACATGTAGGCGAGGATGAGAAGATACGCCAGCGACTGTCCGGCGACGATGACTAGCGGCACGCGCGCGATTACGCCGAGACCCCGGTACGGGTATACCCAGACGCGCGCGATGACCAGCACGGCAAAGACACCGGCAAAGAGTGCCACGATGGTGAGGAATACGAGGCGCAGGACATCCCAGCCGGTCCAGGCTGGATCGGGCGGGGGAGCGGGCGGGAGGCTGGAGGGTGGGGCATCAGCGGGGCGGCCGTCAGCTAAAGTGAATCCAGCATCACTGTGACCACCGGCAGCTGCCAAGCTTTGCTCGGCCTGGACGGGCGAGGTCGCCCGTCCCCACACGGGCCCGGTCGGATTTTCTGGCTGATCGTCAGGCGGAAGGTTCACGCTGGTTCCCCTGTGCCGGTGGGCGCTAACACATCTTTTGACGAACCATTTCTTGCCGAGCAGTTGAAATATGCGGCCAGCGCCTGGCCGGTGTATGACTTCTTCACTCGGGCAACTTGTTCGGGCGTGCCCTGGGCTACGATGCGGCCGCCTTCTTCTCCTCCTTCGGGACCGAGATCGAGGATCCAGTCGGCATTGCGAATTACATCGAGATTGTGCTCGATGATGATGACCGTGTTGCCGAGATCGGTGAGACGGTGCAGGACGTCGAGCAACTTGCGCACATCGTCGAAGTGCAATCCGGTCGTCGGCTCATCCAGCAGATACAGCGTTTTGCCGGTCTGGCGCTTGCCTAGTTCGCGGGCGAGCTTGATGCGCTGGGCCTCGCCTCCGGAGAGGGTCACGGCAGATTGACCAAGGTGAATGTATCCCAGGCCGACGTCGACCAGGGTTTGCAGCTTTTGCTTCACCTGGGGAATGTTTTCGAGAATCTGAAGCACATCCGACACTGGCATTTCGAGCAGGTCGGCGATGGAGGAGCCGTTGTAGTGAACTGACAAAGTTTCGTGATTGTAGCGGCGACCGCCGCAGACTTCGCACTGCACGTACACGTCGGGCAGGAAGTTCATTTCGATGCGGCGCTGGCCTTCGCCTTGGCAGGCTTCGCAGCGTCCGCCGGAAACGTTGAAGGAGAAGCGTCCGGGCTTGTATCCGCGCTCACGCGATTCGGGCAGCATGGCGTAGAGGTCGCGCACCGCCGCGAAGATGCCGGTGTACGTCGCAGGATTGGAACGCGGGGTACGGCCGATGGGCGACTGGTCGATGCGAATGACCTTGTCGATCAAGTCGGCTCCGGAGATGGCTTTGTGCGCGCCGGGCTCCTCGCGCGAACGATAGAGTTGGCGGGCGAGCGCGCGGTAGAGGATGTCGTTCACGAGAGTCGATTTGCCGGAGCCGGAAACGCCGGTGACAACCGTCATCACGCCGAGCGGAAACACTACGTCGAGATTCTTGAGGTTGTTGGCGCGCGCGCCGAGGATAGCGATCGCTTTTCCATTCGGGCTGCGGCGCTCGGGAAGCATGGCGATCTGCTGGCGTCCGGCGATGTAGGCTCCGGTGAGGGAGGCAGGCGCGTTCATGATTTCGGCCGGCGTTCCGCGTGCGACCAACTCGCCGCCATGACGGCCGGCTCCGGGGCCGAGGTCGATGACATAGTCGGCGCGGCGGATGGTTTCTTCATCGTGCTCGACTACGAGGACCGTGTTGCCAAGGTCGCGCAAATTCTCCAGCGCGGCTAGAAGGCGCCCGTTGTCGCGGTGGTGCAGGCCGATGGAAGGCTCGTCTAAGACGTAGAGGACGCCGCGCAGCTTCGATCCGATCTGGGTGGCGAGGCGAATGCGCTGGCCTTCTCCGCCGGAAAGCGTGGCGGCGGAGCGGCCGAGTTGGAGGTAGCCGAGGCCAACGTTGTCGAGGAATTCGAGGCGTTCGGTGATTTCGTTTGTGATGCGTCCGGCGATGGCCAACTCCCTGCCCGTCAGCTGGATGCGGCGCGCGGCGTCGAGCGCGCGCGCGATCGGAAGCTCGGTGAAATCGGCGATGGACATACCGTTCACTTTTACCGCCAGGCTTTCGGGGCGCAGCCGCTTGCCATGGCATACCGAGCATTCCGTGGCCGACATGAAATCGAGCAGATATTCGCGATAGGTATCGGAGGTGGAAGCTTCGAGATTCTGGCGGAGGTGGCCGAGAATCCCCAGGAAACCAGTTTTGCCTCCGCGCTGCGGCTCGCCATACAGCAGGAGGTTCTGAACCTTGTCGGGAAATTTCTCGAAGGGCGTGGCCAGGTCGAAACCGTACGCCAGGACAAACAAGTGCAGGCTGCGCATCAGGTTCTGCGATGACGAGCCGGGGCCCAGTCCGCCATCGAGCAGGGGCTTGGACCAATCGACGATCACCTTGCCGGGATCTAAGTCATAGCGGCTGCCGAGACCGTGACATTCGGGACAAGCTCCATAGGAGCTGTTGAACGAGAACGAACGCGGCTCCAGTTGCGGAACGCTGATGCCGCAATCGGGGCAGGCGAGACGCGAGGAATAGAGCGTTTCGTCTCCATTGACCACCGCGACCAGAACGAGGCCGCCGCCGAGCTTCATGGCGAGACCGACGGAGAGTTCGAGGCGGTGTTCGATTCCGGGCTTCACCAGCAGGCGATCGACAACGACCTCGAGGGTGTGGTTCTTGCGTTTGTCTAACGCCAAATCGTCTTCGAGATTCACCAGTTCGCCATCGACGCGGCCGCGGGAGAAGCCGTGCTGGACCAGGTTCTCCATTTCCTTTTTGAACTCGCCTTTACGGCCGCGAACGATGGGGGCCATGATCATGACGCGGTCGTCGGGTGTAAGCGCCATAACACGCTGCACGATCTGCTCGGCCGACTGGCGGGTGATGGGCTTGCCGCAATTCGGGCAATGGGGAACGCCGATGGAAGAGTAGAGCAGGCGCAGGTAATCGTAGATCTCGGTGATGGTGCCGACGGTGGAGCGCGGACTGCGGCTGGTGGTCTTCTGCTCGATGGAAATCGCTGGGCTAAGGCCGTCGATGGAGTCGACATCGGGGCGCTCCATCTGGTCGAGGAACTGGCGGGCGTAGGCGGAAAGGGTTTCCACGTAGCGCCGTTGGCCTTCGGCGTAGATCGTATCGAAAGCGAGCGAGGATTTGCCGGAGCCGCTGAGACCCGTGATGACCGTCAGAGTGTTGCGCGGAATCTCGACGTCAATATTCTTCAGGTTGTGCTGGCGCGCGCCGCGCACCGAAATCCGGGTGATGCCCATTTGCTCTGTCTTTATGCACTTCCGTAACGTGGACGGGGCCTAAGAAATGTCGGAGAGTGGGAATACGCAGTTCGATTCTCGTATCTTATTTGCTAACAGCGGCGGGGGTCAAATGCGGATAGAGTAAAAACATTTGCAGCCGCGCCATGCAGAGGGTGGCTGCCAGCAAGGGCCGGTAACGTGAACGCACTTTTCGTGACTTTCTTAATCAGCAGCACCGCAATCCTGAGTGTAATCCTGGGTGTATTCAGCGCATATTTCGCCATTCGCGGTGTATTGGCCGTCGTCAAACCCTCTCGACCGTCGCATGGGCTGGGAGCCTTGGTACCCCATCAAAGCCAGGTCAGCGGCGACTGAGCGCGAGTATCGGTCTCCCCGAAGCTAGTGTGGGGACGGGCGCCTAGCCCGTCCAAGCCGAGCGAAGCTCGGCAGTTGCCAGCGCCGACAGGGACTTAATTGTTTCCAGCACTTCCCCCAGCGCTTCAGTGTGTGCGTGAGAACTCATTTTCGGCTAGCAGCGCTGGGCTAATTCCGTTCGCTCCCTGACTGAATGCCCAACGACATGCGGCTACTGCTGGGGCGGTTGCTGGGGAGGAACGACGGCTCCGGGGGGCTGTTGTCGGCGGAGCATCTCCAGTATCTGCTCAGGGGTCTTCGGGCCGGCGTTAGGCTGGTTCGGGTCCGTTGGTTGCGGCTGGCCCGCTACGTCTCCGCCGTTCATTTCGGGCTGTGCAGTCGGCTGGGCCTGATCGTCCGCATTATCCTCGGCGTTATCTGCGTTTTCCTGCTCATCGTCTTTGGCGCTATCGTCGGCTTCGGCAATCGCGGGTTGTACATTCCCCGGTTGCGGGGCGACGACTTGCCGGTTAAACGGCTGCGGCTGGGGAAAACGGTTCGGAGGCGTCGCTCCCGGATTGTTCTGATACAGGTTCGCGGCAGTCTGGGCCCCTCCCGTCGCCGATGGTTTCAGGCTAAGGACGACGCTCGAAATCATCGTGGGGTCGGAACTCGAACCCAGCATTACGTAGTTCAACGAGGTGCCGTTGAGCAAGGCCGCCAGAACATCCCGCGGCGCTCCCGGTCCGAGGTACGCGACGACTCGCTCTCCGCCTGAGCCTTGAGGAATGTCAATCGAAGCTCCGGTGAGCTTGCGCACATCGCGCAGGATTTCGCCTAACGTCGAATTTTGAGCCGCGATTGTCAGCAACCCCCCCTGGTATCCGACTTTCGCCGGCATGGCCGGAAGCTGGTCCATCGGCACCTGAGACAGCGGACCGCTAGGCAAGGGTGGGAGCACGAGTGGCTTCTGGACCTTATGGGACTTGCGGTGCGGAGTGGCGGAGTGTTTGGCTGGGGCGGCAGTCTGAGCGTAAAGGAGCGGAGTTGCCAGCAGCAGAACCAACGCGAACCAACTGCGCGTGCACGGCATCGGAATTCCCTCCATTTCCGCCAGCGGCCAAGGTCGCAAAGCGGCTGCGCCCTAGCTGATTTTACCACCGCTGGTAGAACGCCAGAGGGTCTTGTTACTTGCGTCTTGAGGAGCGCAATCCATGATCGCGACCATTGCCAGGCACGGCTTTGGCGAGCATTTCGACTGGCTTCGGACGGCCCAGCGCGTAAAATACCAGCGGAGGCTTTCCCTTGGGTCCTGCTTCGAAACCCACGCTCCTGAATTATCGGCACTGGCGGCGATGGCCGTGCCTGCTGCTGTTGAGCGCGTCGCTCAATAATATTGTTCCGTCGGCCCATGCCCAGACCTGCCAGAGCGCCGCGGACATGGATGCTTCCGTACGGAGCGCTCTGGAAACCACGGCGAAGCGCTATTTCGACATGTCGGCGCGCGGCGATACGGCGACCCTCCGGCAGAACTCCATCGCCGCCGTGACCGCCAGCTTTGCCGGCATCGAAGGCGCCGTGAAAGAGAACCAGGCTGCGTTCGCCGGCGTCACGGCCACGGTGCGACCGCCCTTCTTGCTGACCGCCGAAGGCACGGAACCTCTCGCTCGCGCTGAGTTTCTGTGCGGAGTGTTTGGTAAGTCGGGGCAGACCAAGGACAGCGCGGTATTTGTCCTTTCCAATCTGCCGCCCGGCAAGTACGGCATCGCCATTCTCGACATTCATGGCGGGACGGCGATGACGTTGACTCTAATCCTGCAGCAGGCTAGCGCGGAATGGAAACTGGCAGGCTTTTACGCCACATCCTCACAGGCGGCAGGACACGACGCCGCCTGGTTCATGCAACACGCTCGCGATTTCAAAACCAAGTCACAGAACCACAATGCCTGGCTCTATTTCCGCGAGGCGGTCTCGCTGTCGGCTCCGGTAGACTTCATGTCTACCCTCGCGACCGACAGACTTTATGACGAGATCCAGGCGGTGCAACCGGCCGATGTGCCCGCCAACGGCAAAGCCATGGATCTGAGCGCCGGGGGCAAGACCTATCAGGTGACGGATTTCTTCCCACTACCCGTGGGCAACGATCTCGACGTGGTCGTTAAGTATCAGGCCGCTGATGTATCGGATACGGCGCGCGCGTTCCAGGAGAATACGGCAGTGATCAAAGCGCTGGTGGCGAAGGATCCCGAATTGCGCGAAGCTTTTGCCGGGGTGGTGGCGCGAGCGGTCGAGCCCTCCGGACGCGACTACGGCACGCTGCTGACGATGAAAGAGATCAAGTAGCCGATTGAGGCATTGAATCATTGAGACATTGAATCATTGAAAATCAGAGGCTCATGAGGCTTAAGGTTCTTAATGATTCAATGACTCAATGCCTCAATGGCTCAATGCTTTCCCCAGTTGCCTTCCCCCTTCAGCGGGACTAATATTTCTCTAATTCATTTCTCCTCGGTGGGTTTCTCTCATTCGGTCTTGTACAAAGAAGGAGGATGTATGGGCATTGCAATTTCCCCAATCCAGATTGATTCGCGCGTGGGCGACTTCCTCGGGAAACCACGCCAAATGCTGATCGACGGCAAGTGGGTGCAGGCCGCGTCGGGCAAAACTTTTCCAACCTACAACCCGGCCACAGGAGAAGTTCTGGCGCAGATCGCGGAAGGCGACCGGCAGGACATTGACCTGGCCGTGAAGGCGGCGCGCAGGGCGTTCGACAGCGGTCCATGGTCGCGCCTGATGGCTTCCGAGCGGGGCAAGCTGGTGTGGAAACTGGCCGACCTGCTGGAAGAGCACCTGGAAGAATTCGCGACGTTAGAGACCCTCGATAACGGCAAGCCGCTCACCGTGGCGCGAGCTGCCGATGTTCCGCTGGCTGTCGATATGTTTCGCTACATGGCGGGATGGGCGACGAAACTTGAAGGCACAACCATTCCGCTCTCGGTGATGTATACGCCCGGCGTGAACTACCACGCCTACACGCTCCGCGAGCCGGTGGGCGTGGTGGGGCAGATTATTCCGTGGAACTTCCCGCTGTTGATGGCGGCTTGGAAGCTGGCGCCGGCGCTGGCCTCGGGATGCACGGTGGTGTTGAAGCCGGCCGAGCAGACTCCGCTCTCCGCGCTGCGTTTGGGCGAGTTGATCGTGGAAGCCGGATTCCCGGATGGCGTGGTCAATATCGTCCCAGGATATGGCGAGACGGCGGGCGCGGCTTTGGCGGCGCACGATCTGGTCGACATGATTGCGTTTACCGGATCGACGGAAGTTGGCCGGCTGATTGTGCACGCGGCCACGGGAAATCTGAAGAAGGTTTCGCTTGAACTCGGCGGCAAGTCGCCGAACGTGGTATTCAAGGATTCGGATCTGGATGTGGCGATCGGCGGCGCCGCGAGCGCGATTTTCTTCAATCACGGACAATGCTGCTGCGCCGGTTCCCGTCTGTTCGTGGAGCGGCCGGTGTTCGATCGCGTGGTGGAAGGAGTAGCGGCGAAGGCCAAGAAGATCAAGGTTGGATCGGGCCTGGAACCGAGCACGTCGATGGGACCGCTCGTCTCCGAAGAGCAGTTGCAGCGGGTGTGCAACTACCTGGAGATTGGCATGGCGGAAGGCGCGACCGCGCTGGCGGGCGGAAAGAAGCTGGGCGACAAGGGATATTTCGTCGAGCCCACCGTGCTGGTGAACACCAAAGACAACATGCGGGTGGTGCAGGAAGAAATCTTCGGGCCGGTGGTGGCGGCGACTCCGTTCGACGATCCGGAAGAACTGATGCCGCGCGCCAATGACTCGGTGTACGGGCTGGCAGCAGGCATCTGGACGAAAGATATTTCGAAGGCGCACCGGCTGGCGGCCGCTCTGCGGGCGGGAACGGTCTGGATCAACTGCTACAACATCTTCGACGCGGCGCTGCCGTTTGGCGGGTACAAACAGTCGGGGTGGGGACGCGAGATGGGCAAAGACGTTCTCGAACACTACACGCAGACCAAGGCGGTGTGCGCGCGGCTTTAGTTGGGAGGCTCGTGTGGGGACGGGCGTCCTCGCCCGTCCAGGCTCCGCAGGTGCCTGCAGCCACGCAACCTTTCGGCAGTCTGCGCGGTCACGGCAACACGGGTGCCCCACTCATCGCGCACGCTGCGATGAGTGGGCCTCCTACAGGACGCCGTAGACGCCAAGTTTGCTCCCCTGCGATGGCCTCGTTTATACTTATAAAGCCGAGCGGGAGTAACTCAGTGGTAGAGTGCGACCTTGCCAAGGTCGAAGTCGCGGGTTCAAATCCCGTCTCCCGCTCCAGTTCCTCGAAGCCCTGCCCCGGCGAGGGCTTTTCGTTTTAGCGTGCTAGTCTTACGCGTATCGTTTTCAAGAACGAGCCGGCGCGGTAGCCAAGTGGTAAGGCCGAGGTCTGCAAAACCTCTATCGTGAGTTCGATTCTCACCCGCGCCTCCAACTTCGTCTCCACTCAATTCCCGCAAAAAAGAATACGCGACGGACCGCAGGCCGCCGCTTAAATCACTGCCTAACAATTCCAGCGCTCGGCTTGGACGGCCGAGGGCGGCCGTCCCCACACCAGCTTTAGGATCTAGTCTTTCTCGTGACGCGTGGCGTAGTAGCCGCTGCGGGCCTGGATTTTGTAGTCCCCCGGCTTGGACTTGATCTCGACTTTGCGGAAGGAGCCGTCGCGGTTGGGATTGGTCGGCGTGTAACCAGCGTTGTACTGGCTGCGAAGTTCCTGGGAAATCTGGTCGAAAGCCTGGCGGAGTTTTTCGATCTTGTTGCCGACGTCAATCACGCGGCCCCCGGTTTCCTGGGTGAGCTTTTTCATGTCGGAGTCGCCGGAGTAGCCGAAACCGCCGTAGAAGCCGCGATCGGCAATGAGCAGCACATAGCAGATGGCATCGGCTTTCTGGGCCGCCTCGATGGCGTCTTTGATCTTGAGGCGGCTGCCTTGATCTTCTCCGTCGGTGAGCAGGATCATCGCCTTGCGGCCGACTTCGTGGCTGAATTCGTCGTGCGAGGCGAGATAGACGGCATCATAGAGCGCGGTGCCGCGCGGGCCGGTTGAGGAGCAGGGAATCGGGCCCTGCGGGCCAAGCGGCCCTCCGGAACAGCCGACTCCGCCGGTGTTGATCTTGGCTTCGTTCAGCGCATGTTTGAGCTGGCTGACCGAACTGGTGAAATCCTGCAGCAGGTTGATATCAACGTCGAAACTGATGACGAAGGCCTCGTCCTTGGGACGCAGAATGCTTTCGAGGAAGGAGCCTCCGACCGTCTTTTCCATTTCGAGGACGCGCATCTGGCTGCCGCTGGAATCGATGAGGATGCCGAGGGTCAGCGGCAGATCGGTCTCGGCCTTGAAATACTTGATGGTCTGGGGCTTGCCATCCTCGAACAGGTCGAAGTTGTCTTTGGTGAGGTTGGGGATCAGCGCCCCATGCTTGTCTTTGACGTTGAAGAACAACTGGACGACTTCGACGTTGACCTTGAGGGTCTCGGCGGCCTCGTCTTGCGACTGGGCGTTGGAGTTCGGCGGCGGGGCCGGGGAATTCTGTCCGGCTGCGGGCAGCGACACAGCGACCGCGAGAGCGAGCAGACCCACGGCCAGGCACGATTTCGAATGGAATGTAGGCATCAGCGTTTTTATCCCGAGACTTTGCTAGTCTATCCTGTAGGAAGCTGTAACGGTTAGATGCACCAAAGGGGCGCGGTTGGGCATCTGAATTAGTAAAAAGTGCTCGAAGAAAGACAGAGGATTCCGGATGGCCAAGAAAACTAACGCGGTGCTGAGGCTGGGGCTGCCGTTGTTATGGGTGGGGTTGCTGGCAGGCGCCCTGGCGGCGCAGCAGAAGCCTGAGGACATTCCGGACGCTCCGTCAGCGACTCGCCCAATGCCGCCACCGGAGCCGCCCAGCCCCCGACCCGGGGCGAATGCTGACGAGCAGCCCCCGCCCAATGCGCCGCCGGCCGATAATTCCGGCGCCGGGGTGACCACCGGATCAAAGGAACTTCCCCGGACGGCTCCGGATTCGACGGAAGCGAAGCCGGCTCCGCCTCCGATGTCGCCGGTTACGACAGTGCCCGCGGGCAGCGTTCCGAAGGATGTGAACACCGGAGAAGACGTCGGTTACACCATCCGGCACTACACGAACTTTGTGCTGGTCCCGGTGAGCGTGAAAGATAACGATGGCACGCTGGTCGGTGGGCTGCAGCCCAAGAACTTCTCCGTGCTAGAAAATGGGCAGCCGCAAACGTTGAAGTTCTTTACCAGCGATCCGTTTCCGCTTTCCGCGGCGGTCCTGATCGATACGGGCATGCCCGATATTGGGGTGAAGCGCATCCAGGAGACTCTGTCGGCGTTGCAGGGAGCGTTCAGCCAGTTCGATGAAGTTGCGATCTATACCTACAGCAGCACGGTTGGCCGGGTGGCAGGCTTCACCGCAGTGGGCAAGGAGTTGACGATGGCTCTGAACGAGGTCAAGGGCTACAGCGGAACCAATAACGGACCTCCGGTGACGAGCGGGCCGCTCGGTCCTCAGGGACCGACGATTAATGGTCTTCCGGTGGGCGCTGCTCCCGTGACTCCGGTTTATACCCCGCCCAGGCAGTCACGCGTGATCAACGACGCCATCCTGGAGGCGGCTCGCGATCTTTCCAAGCGGGATCGCGCCCGGCGGAAAATCATCTTCGTGATCAGCGACGGACGGGAGCGCGGCAGCGTCGCCAGCTATGCCGACACGCTGAAAGTTCTTTTGACCCAGAACATCATTGTTTACGCCGTAGGCGTGGACGGCGCGGCCATCCCAGGATATGAAAAGCTGCAGAAGATCCACCTGCCCAACATGGGATTGAACAAGTTAGGGTTCGAGCCGATCGGCTATGGCAACATCCTGTCGAAGTATGTGAGCGCCACCGGGGGCGGAAAGGTTTATCCCGAATCCGCCAGGGCCGATATCGAACGCGCTTACGCCGACGCAATCGGAGACGCGCGCAATCAGTACACCCTCGGCTACACGCCCAGCAAGCCGGGCATTGGCGGATACCGGCAGATCGAAGTACGGGTGCGAGGACGAGGCGGCAACTTAAAGGTGTATGCCAAGGACGGATATTATCCGCTGCCGACGGCGCGATAGTCAGTAGCCAGTGCCCAGTTGCCAGTTTGGCTGCACTGGGGGCTGGCAACCGATCTAGTAACAGGCGTAACCTGCGCTGAAGCCTTCCGGTATGGTATAAAAATCAGTCAGGATCCTGTAGTCCAGTGAATTGGTGGCGAGAGATTCGCGCGTTGAGGGAGTGGTTTGCAATCTCCTTTTTCGCAGGAGTTTCTGAGGAAACCTTTTGAGTTTCATCAACTTCGCAGCACGTGAGATCAACTGCAAGATCGTCTACTACGGCGCCGGGTTAGGCGGCAAGACGACGAATCTGCAGTTCATCTTTCAGAAAACAGCCGAACAACAGAAGGGCAAGATGATCTCGCTCGCGACGGAGACCGATCGAACCCTGTTCTTCGACTTCCTGCCGCTCGATCTGGGCACGGTGCGCGGCTTCAAGACGCGCATCCACCTGTATACGGTTCCGGGACAGGTCTTTTACGACGCCAGCCGCAAGCTGATTCTGCGCGGCGTGGATGGCATCGTGTTCGTGGCCGATTCCCAGCAGGAGCGCATGGACGCCAACGTCGAAGCCCTCGACAACCTGACCGCTAACCTGAAAGAACACGGCTACGACTTCAACAAGATTCCTTACGTCCTGCAACTGAATAAGCGCGACTTGCCCAATGTGCTGCCGGTGGACGCGCTCTCCCGGGAACTGCGCAAGAAGAACGAGCCGGTGGTGGAGGCGGTGGCCTTCCAGGGCGTGGGCGTGTTCGAAACGCTCAAGGAAATCGCGCGCCAGGTGCTGGTGGAGTTGAAGCAGGGCGGGTAGAGCGAGTCACTTCTCAGCTTTAAGCTCCCAGTTCTCAGTAAGAGCCCCAACACAACCATCCTGTAGAGACGCGGCTTGCCGCGTCTGCCTTTGCTCGTGTGGGGACGGGCGCCCCCGGCCGTCCAACGCGAGCGCAGCTCGGCAGTTGCTCCCGTGACCACAGGGTCTCTGTAATGATCATACCTATGATATGATAGAAAGTATTATGGCAAACTCGAACCGACACATTAAGCGGCGACGCACGTTTACGCTTTCTCCTGCGAGTCTCGCGTATTTGGAGCAGCAAGCACGTGAGCGCCAACTGGCCTCCCAGTCTGCATTCCTGGAGGAGTTGCTTCAGGAGAAGAGCCTGGAACAGCGAAGAGCGGCGCTCGAAGCCAATGTTTCCGCCTACTACGACAGCCTCAGCGATGAGGAGAAGCAAGAACAACGAGCTTGGGGAGAACTTGCCGAGCAGAGTCTCGTCCTAAAGGAGGATGAAGTTCCCTATGACCAACCCACAGCGCGGGGAAATCTGGTTCACGCAGTTGCCGACCGACCCGCCGGGAAAAGGAAAGCGCCCGGTCGTGATCGTCTCGATCGACGCACGAAACAATCATCCGCGCGCTGACACGGTGCTGGTGGTTCCGCTGAGCACTTCCGTCCACAAAGGCGAGGTCTTCACTCATCTTGTGCTCGAGCCGGGACAGACCGGATTGCGCGAGCGACAGATGGCGAGGGCCGAGGACGTCACTGTCATTCGCAAGACCTCTCTTGACGCCGCGCGGGAAAGGCTGAGGACGCTCAGCTCAAGTCAGGTTTGCGACTTGGCGCGGAAAGTGGAATTGGCCATGGGGTGCTCGCCCTAGAATCGTAGGTCGGTTGATGAGAAACGAAAAGCTGGAAGTGGTGCGCGGAAGTGGGAACGTGTTCCGCGACTTGGGGCATAAGAACGCGGATGTTGAGCAGTTCAAAGCGATCCTAGCGGCCGAAATCATTAAGGCGCTCGACCGGCAAGGCCTGACCGTGCGCGCCGCCCACGACCGCACCGGCATTGCGGCAGCCGACTTCTCGCGCATCCGCAACGCGGACTTGGGACGCTTCACGTTGACCGCCTTATGTCGATCCTCAACCGGTTGGGGTCGCGCATCGAGGTGAAAGTCCGGGTTCGGCGGGTTGATGCGGTCGGACGCGCGGCAACGGCGTGAGGAAAGCGGCATCTTCTTGTAAAGACACAGCTTGTCGAGTCTGGGCAGCATCGGGTTGCAATCGGTTCCCCCGTCGTAACCTCGACAAGTCTCAACTGACTGCGTAGGATGCGGTACATGAATGGTGGACGCCTCAGACGCTCGTTTACGATCTCGATAGCAGCGCTTTTGTGCGCTCTGATGTTCGAGGTTGTCAGTTGGGGCCAATGCCCGAAAGATGCCCAGAATTGCTCCAAGTCAGCGCCCCGCGAGACGCCAACCTCGTTGTATGCAGGCTGTTATCAGTTGACACTTGGACGATGGTGGCCCTGGGGGTTCGGCGAAGAGAACTCGTACGTAACGCCCCCAAGTCACATCGAACTGCTGTCAGAGCACGGAGCCAAGGGCTTTGAGCAGGATGGGTTCCTCCTACGCACGATATCAAGGAAGGAAGAAACGCCATCCGGAACTCGTGAATCTTCATATTGGCGCGTGAGAGCCAATCAAATTGATTTGATCTGGACGGACGGGTTCACTGGAGTAACGCTCAAGCTCGAGAAAGATGGAGACGGGCTAAGTGGGTGGGCGCATCCCCATTTTGACGCCGTCAAGCTAATCCCTCGTACCGCCCACGTTGTGGCGCGCCGTATTGTTTGCGATGCTCGCTAGGCAATCAAACCTCCCGTTCTAGAATTCCCGACAATTCTTCCCACTCCTTCATCAGGCACTGCAGATCGCTTTTCCGACGGGCCAGTTCCTGCGTCTGCCGCTGAGTTTCTTCCGCGCTTACAAAGCTCTGGAGTTGTGTCTCGCACAGGACAATCGCGGCTTCGGCCCTGGCAATCTCTTCTTCGATTTCATGCAGACGGTCTTCCATCTGCTGGCGCTTGATCGGATTCAGCCGCTTGGCTTTGGGCTCGACGGCGAGCGAACCCGCGTCAACTCCATCGCCGTTCGGACCGTTGGGTTGGGACTGAGAACTGAGAACCGAGAACTGAGAACTCACTGGCAACTGGGTACTGGCAACTGGCTGCTGCTTCCGCCAGAGATAATCTTCGTAATTTCCCGGATAGATCTCCACTTTCCCGTCGCCAATTTCAAAGACGCGCGTGGCGAGTTTGTCGATGAAATAGCGGTCGTGGGAAACGAAGACGACCGTGCCCGTGTACTTCATTAGGGCTTCGAGCAGGACGTCTTTGGCGCGCAGGTCGAGGTGATTGGTGGGTTCGTCGAGCAGCAGGAAGTTGGCGGGGTGCAGCAGCATTTTCAGCAGCGCGTAGCGATTGCGCTCGCCTCCGGAGAGGACGCCGATGCGCTTAAAGACATCGTCTCCGGAAAAAAGAAAACAGCCCAGCAGGCTGCGCAGCTGGGTTTGGGTGGAGGCGGGCGAGAGTTCGCCGAGGTCGTCGAGGATGCGCGCTTCGGGGTCAAGTTCCTTGTATTGGTCCTGCGCAAAATAGTCGGGCCCGACGTTGTGTCCCAGTTTGTATTCGCCGGCGGTTAGGGGCTCCTGACCCGCCAGCAGTTTGATCAGCGTGGACTTCCCTGCTCCGTTGACTCCTACCAGCGCGACGCGCTCGCCGCGCTCGATCATGAAACTTACTTTCTCAAATACTTTGTGTTCATTAATGCCGCGTTCGCCGTAACTTTTCGCAACGTCCGTGAACTCGGCGACGATGCGCCCGCTCGGCTTCGGCTGCGGGAAGGAGAAGTGGACGGTCTTCTCTTCTTCCGGAATCTGAATCCGCTCCATTTTTTCCAGCTCTTTGATACGGCTTTGGACTTGCTTCGCTTTAGTCGCCGTGTAGCGAAAGCGGTTGATAAAGACTTCGAGCTGCTCGATACGGTCGTGCTGCGTTTTGTAGGCGGATTCCAGCTGCTCCTTGCGCGCGGTCTTGCCGGCCAAGTATTGGTCGTAGTTGCCGGCGTAGAAGTGGATTTGCTTGTTCCAGATCTCCACTATGCGTTTGACCGTAATGTCGAGAAAGTAGCGGTCGTGCGAAATGAGGACGAAAGCGTAGGGATAGGTGGTCAGGTACTCCTCAAGCCAGTTGCGGGCCTCGAGATCGAGGTGGTTGGTGGGCTCGTCGAGCAGCAGCAGGTTCGGCTTCTGCAGCAGGAGCTTGGCGAGCGCGATGCGCATCTGCCATCCGCCGGAGAATTCTTCGGTCTGGCGCTTCCAGTCGTCGCGATGAAAACCGAGGCCGGTTAGGACCTGGCCGACCTGGGCTTCGAGCGTGTAGCCGTCGCGGGCCACGAATTCGTGTTCGAGCTTCTGGTAACGGTCGGCGACGTTCGCATATTCGGGACCCTCGTGGTTGAGCTCCGACATGCTGCGGGTGAGCGATTCCATTTCCTTTTCGATGGCATCGAGTTCGGCGAAGACCGACATGCACTCGGCAAAAATGGTGCGGCCGGTCAGGGTGAGACCGTCCTGCGGAAGGTATCCGGTGGAGATGCCTTTGGCGCGCGAGATGGCGCCGTAGTCGAGCGTCTCGCTCCCGGCGAGGATTTTCATGATGGTGGACTTGCCGGTGCCGTTCGCTCCGACCAGACCGATGCGGGATTCGGGCGTGATCAGCCAGTCGGCGTTCTCGAACAAGAGCTTGTGGCCGTAGCGCTTGCCGGCGCCGGAGAGCTGGATCATGAGTGTCTCTATTTAAATATACGGGACGGGAGCTGGTGGCAGCTGTCCGCTGACAGTTGTCGGGTATCCGAGAAAGCGCGTTTGACAATGTGTCACAACTTGTGGCACAATTTGATTATGCCCAGCGTAAACATTCGCCAGCTTCGGGACACCAAGCGGCTGAAGGCTTGGCTACGTGCCGGCAAGACTGTGGAACTGCGGGAGCGCGACGAGGTGATTGCGCGCATTGTTCCCGAAGGATCGCGGCCGCGGAGCGGCGATTGGCCGGACTTCGCGGCCATGCGCAAGGAAATTTTTGGCGACCGCATTTTGCCCGGAGCCGATATCGTGATTGAAGAACGCGGCCGCTATTGAGGCTCTATTGACGACCGCCGCATCAGCCATCCCCGCGACCATCTACGCTGATACTTCTTTCTTTGTCTCCCTCTATCTGCCCGATCGGCACACAGCGGAGGTCGAGCGCAGTCTCAGTTCGCAGCCGGCGCTGTGGATGACGCCACTTCATGTGGCCGAATGCGCTCATGCCATCGAGCAGCATGTTTTTCGCAAGGTGATTACGCGTCTCGAAGCTGACCGGGCGTTGCAACGGTTTCATGAGCATCGCGCACTGAATCTGTGGCAGGAAGCACCGCTGCCCGATCGCGCATTCGAGGTCTGCGTGCAACTGGCCCACCGTCACGCGGCGCGGCTGGGGGTTCGGACTCTCGACACACTGCACGTCGCTTCGGCTCTGGAGCTGAAAACCGAGCATTTTTGGACCTTCGACGCGCGGCAAGTGAAACTGGCGCTGGCCGCCGGCTTGAAAACAGACTGAGTGCGGGGCTGGACGGGCGGGACGCCCGTCCCCACACAAGCACAAGCTTTAGCGAGCGGCGGCCATGCGCGCCATGCCGAGGTGCTCCAGGGCGCGGTCGATTACGGTTTGGAGTTCGTGGGCGTATTTGACTTCGCGGCCTTTGGCCAGGATGATGCGCGCCTTTTCTGAGTCGAACCAGGTGGGATTGCGGTCGTCTTCTTCGGGGCGGCGAGTTTGGCGGACGTCCATCAAGAACGCTTTGACCACATATTCCTGCACTCCGCCCGGCTGCCAGAAGACGCCCTTGGAGTGAATGTAGAGGTGGAAATGACGGGGCTCGATGGTGCCGATGGCTCCCGCTTCTTCTTTGGCTTCGCGTTCGGCGGCCTGGCTGTGCGAGAGGCGGGGTTCAGGAGCTCCCTTGGGAAACGTCCACTTGCCGCCGCCGTTGGTATTGACCAGCAGGAACTCGGCATGCGAATTCACCCGTCGGTAGCAGACGGCGGCCACCTGCAGAGGCAGCGCGAATTGAGAGACGCGAGGCGAGCTCATTGTCCGCAGTTTACCGCAAAGATATTTCGGGAATGTTAAATGCAACGAAAATTGTGCATCTCTTTGGTAACCAGGGCAGTTCTCGGTTCTCGGTTCTCAGCAACCCAATTTCCAGACGATTAGAACGCCCGCACTACTGAGAACTGGGAACTGAGAACTGGGAACTGCTTCCGAAGCTCAGCCCGCTTAAGCCGGCTATTTTCTTGGCATCGATCCCTCGGCTGGCAATCAGCACTTGGAAGGTCTCCCCCATGCCTACGGGAGTTACCAAATGTTTGAGCTGGAGGGCCACCTTCGCACGTTCTTGCGGAAGGTTGCAATCTTCGAAGGCGTCGGCAAACTGATTCTTCTCGCCGACGCCCATCAGGAATTGCGATTGGGTTCGCAGCTTTTCTACCTGCATGCCTTCCTGCTCACAGGCGGCGGCCAGCGCCGTGAAATTGACGTGGGCCGTGAGGTCTTGCTCGCCGGGAGCCTGGTACGGGTCGGAGCTGGCGGAGTGCTGGCGGTACGCCATTAGAGTGCCGCGGTGGCGTCCGGCTAGCTGCTGGTTGCGCGTGTAACCGTAGTCGATGACAATGACCACGAGCGAGCCCCGTTCCGTGGCGCGGGCGATTTGCCGCATCCAATCCTGCGCGACCATGGGCACTTCGATGCGCTCGCCTGCTTCCGGATGGACGCCGTAGCGGTCGAGGAATTCCAGTTCTTGGGCGAGCGGTGGAAGCCAGGTTTCGTGCAGGCGATGGTTTTCGAGCGCCAGGTGGAGTTTGCCATGCGTGCTGAGAATTTCTACGGCGAGGGCGTCAAAGAATTCATTGGAGAAGACGATGAGGGGAACGTCGGGCAGTAGTGTCCGACAAATGTTTGCAGCCGCCTCGCTGCGCTCGGCTGGACGGACGAATGCGTCCGTACGTACGCGAGCTTTGCCGTTAGCAAGGTGCTCGCGGAGATTGCCTTGCAGTTTCGCTTGCAGCGCGGGCGATAATTCTTGCAGGGTGTAGGTAAGGGCGGCAAAAAAGCCGGGGAATTTCTTCCTGGACCAATCCAGCACATCTCGGGCGAACAGGCCGCGGCCGGGGCCGAGTTCGAGGATTTCGATCTTAGGAGGGCGGTCGAGCGCTTGCCATATCTCGTCGCACTGGCGCGCCAGCAGGCGGCCGAAGACGGCGTGCACGTCGCTTGACGTATAGAAGTCTCCGGCTTTACCGAATTGATCGGCGTGGGCCGCATAGTAACCGTGGGAAGGATCGTAGAGGCAGATCTCCATGTAGCGCGAGAAGGGGATGGGGCCGCGCTCCCGGATTTCGCGCTCGATTTGTTCCCGGAGGGACGACTGGACAGACAAGCGGCTAGCTCCCTTGGCTTCCTTGTTTGTCAGGCGATGGACTACGGGGGACGACGCGATTCTGCGGAGTGCGGGTAAACATTTCGACGAAATAGTCATGCAGTCCGTCATAGAGCTGGCGCTGCAGATGCCAGGCAAACTGGGGATGATCGAGGTCGCGGGAATGAATCGGCAAAACGTAGGTATGAACGGGGACGGTGGAGTTCTTGAGATCGATCAGAACTTCGATCCCTTCAGGATTTTCACGCGCCGAAAAGGCGAGCAGCGGATGCTCGTAGAGCTTCAGGTGTTCCTGAACCATTCCGAGTTTGCCGGAGCCGGACACGCATCCATTTTACTTAGGATGGCCTACTTAAGCAGGACCCTTCGGCTTCGCTCGCGAGGCGGCCGGCCTCTACCGTAGGAATCAAACCGCGATCGTGGCCCTAGGCTGCCATGCGCAGCGAGTGGCGTTGTTCGTGAAAGGCGCGCTTCACCGGCGGCATCGCGAGATAAAGGATCACAACGACGTTGATGATCCCGAAAACCAGCGGAATTCCGTGTACGAGAATCAGAACCGGCAGCAGCAAGACCAGGCCAACCGCGGAAAGAAACAGGGTGAGCAGACGGCCCCAGTTTTGCATTCTTAGAACTCCGTAGCCGCCGAGCAACTGAACCGCTGCAAACAAAATAATCACCAGGCTGGCCAGGTGTCCAAAACCGGCAAAAAAGCGCCCGGTGGCATTGCCCTCCGAGGCCAGAGCAGCAAGTTTGACGGCCAGACTAGTGAACAGCAGGAGCGACAGACCGAACAGGAGCCCGAGTATGCCGCGCAGAATCTGATAGAAGCCGACCAGGGTGACGCCAAGTGGACGCATGAACCCTCCGGTGATTTGCAGAGAAATATAGCACAGCAGGAGTGGAAGAGGTCAGATGAGAAAGAAGGTCAGAGGTCAGATTGCAGAGGTGAAAACCTACAGTGAGAGCGCTTTTACCACTGCAATCTGCCCTCTGACCACTGACCTTCTTTTGGCTTTATTCGTAGCGCAGAGCTTCGATGGGATCCAGGCGGGAGGCCTTGATGGCGGGCAGCATGCCGCTGATGACGCCGACGAATCCGAGGATCATGGTGGAGGCCAGCAAGGTCGTGGAATCGATGGTGAGATGGATGTCGCCCTCGGTGCCATTTTCTACGAATGCGCTCCACAGGGTAAGCGATCCGACCGACCACGAGACAAGGTAAGCGAGAACTACGCCGGCGATTCCACCGAGAAGCGTGATGGCAAGGGCTTCGGCGAGGAACTGGATCAGAATGTGCCAACCGCGCGCGCCCAGAGCTTTTTCGATGCCGATCTCGCGGGTGCGCTGGGTAACGGAGACCAGCATGATGTTCATCAGGCCTACGCCGCCGATCCCGAGCGTGAGCAGTCCGATGAACCCGAGCAGAATCTTGATCCCGGTCGTGATCACACGCAAATCGAGCAGATCGGCAAACACGTCGAAGACGAAGACAGCGCGCTTGTCCTTGGGATCGAATTCGTGGTGAAAGGCCATGGAGCGGCGGATGGCATCGGCGACTTTCTGGTGGTCGCCTTCGTATTCCATGGCGATAGCGTTGAGGTAATAAGTGTTGGTGAGGTCGTTCATGGCGCTGAACGGGATGTACACCTTGCCGTTCATGTTTTCGTCACCATTCTGGATGACGTGTTTGAGCACTCCGGTGACCTCGTAGGAAATGCCGTCGACGCGCACTTTTTCGCCGAGGGCGTTCGTCCCGGAGAATAACTTCTTCTTGACGTCGGCGCCGAGGATGGCGACGCGGCTGTGCGTATTTTCATCGAGGTCGGTGAAGAAACTGCCGTCTTCGACCTCCATGCGTCGCATGTGGGAGTAGTAGGGATAGACTCCGCTGACCCCGTAACTGCCGCTGCGCGTCCCGTAAGCGACGGTACTTTGCTTGAAGGCTTCCGGCGAAATGCGCTTGAGCAGGGGCACTTCAGCCTGCAGATAATCGAGGTCATTGACGGTGAGCTTGATTTCATTCCCCGCCTTGGTGCCGCCGGCCTGCACGGAGGTGCGTCCCGGGAAGATAAAGACCAGGTTTGTGCCCCAGGAACGGAAGGCGACCCAGAGGCCGCGCTCGAAACCGGAGCCGTAAGCGAGCAGTAGCACGACGGTCGCGATACCCCAGGCCATGCCGAGCATGGTGAGGATGCTGCGGCGGCGGTTGTGCTTGAGCGCGTTGTAGGCCTGGCGAGCGAGTTCGAGAATCATAATTCCTTCTTCCCCGCAACGATATCCATTGACGCTTCGCTTGCCCGTATCACGCCTGCATGGAGCTCCCACTTCGGGAGGTTTACGCCTTTCACAAGGAGCCACAGGCAGAGTGACAATTCTCCGATAAAGGCAGGAACCAGAATGGCGGGGAATATCACATTTGCGAAGGTAGGGGCAAGAAGCAGTGCAAAACTATTCGTCGGGTAGCACAGGCCCGCAATTTGCATCAGGACGCCTAACGTCTTGGGTAAATAGCCCGATCTAAAAATCAAATACCCAACAACCAGGCACTCACAGCCAAAGAATATGAGGCCAACGCCAAAACCGTAATCATGCAACTTGAGAGAAAGGTACGATAGAGCATGTAGTTGATGTGGTTCGAATGCTTTCAGGTAACCTGCGTTCCCCAATAGAAACAATGCCGTCAACAGATTTAACTTGTTGGCGACCAAAACAGCAGTCTGTACCAAGTTGAAAAGCACCGCAAGCAAAGCAAGATTCCTGTTTACCGGCCTGAGTAATACATAAAAGATCAGCATTAAAGGGACATCACACACGTGCATTGTCAGATCGCCAGCAATGCCAAGGCGCCACAGCAACGGCGAAGCTGTAATGTTATTGGCTGTGGCAGTAGCATCTCCTGACACAATGAGTTTGCTTCTAACGAAAATCACAGCGAACATACCGACGAGTATGAGAATCAGATACAGCACGCCACCGATTCGCGCATAAATTTGTGGCGATGTTTCACCGGTATGATCTGTCATTTCGACTCTCTTCTTAGTGTGACGTACCGCTACTCCTGGCGCAGAGCCTCCACCGGTTGCAGCAGCGCGGCTTGGCGCGCCGGATAAAGTCCCGCGGCGATGCCGGCAAACGCAAGCGAAAGAATCGCGATTGCAGCCGACGATGGAACGATGCGCGGTGTGTCGAATCCTTCGGGCGCAGGCAAAGCGGCAAGAACCGTGACTAATGCGGTGGTAACGGCTAGCCCAATTCCCCCGCTCAGAGCAGTCAGGAACGCGCCTTCCACAAAGAACTGGGTCAGGATGGCGCGATGCGTGGCCCCGAGCGCTTTGCGCAGTCCGATTTCTCGGGTGCGTTCGGTGACCGACACGAGCATGATGTTGATGATGCCGATGGCGCCGAGCGCGAGGGTAATAATACCGACCACGCCGAGGAACCAATCCATGCCGTCAAAAATCTTCCCGACGCGCTTGTTGTCTTCGATGGTGTCCCAGTCCTCGAAGGACTCGGTGAGCTTCGGATCAAAACCGTGCCGGCGGGCAATGATGTCGTGGACTTCCCGCTTCGCCGTCAAATCGCCGCTGGGCGTGAGCGGACGGTAGTTCAGGAATGAAATCGCGTCTTCGCTGTTCTGGTCTTTCAGCCGGAACAGGTTGCGCATGGTCCCGATGGGAATGAAGATGCGCGCATTGGTGCCGTTGTTGCCGTCCTGGCCGACTTTGGCGACGACGCCGATGATTTCGAAGCGGACGCCGTTGAGCAGGATGGGCGAGCCCACGGCGGGGCGCCCGGGGAATATATTTTTCAGCAGCTCCCAGCCGACGACCGCCACGCGGCGCGTCTCGGTGTTGTCCTCATCGTTAAACCAGCGGCCCGGACCAACCGGGATATTGCGGATCTGGTTGTACTCGGGCGCGATGCCAAAGACCTGGCCGTTGGTGGAACCGTAATCGCTGACGGCGCGAATGTCTTCGCGATTGAGCACCGGCGAAACATACTTGAGCGAGCGGGCCTCACTGCGAATGGCGAGGTAATCCTCATAGGTGAAATGGTAAGTGCGGCCGGACTGCGTGCTGCCTTCGACGGCCGGAATGCGGCCCGGGAAGGTGAACATGATGTCCTGGCCGAGATTCTTCAGTTGCTTGGCCTGGCCGCTGCGAAAGCCCTCGCCCAAGCCGACCAGCAGGAGCAGCGATCCGACGCCCCAGGCGATGCCGAACATGGTGAGAAACGAGCGCAGTTTGTGGGCCCAGAGGGTGGCCAGCGACTGGCGCACGATTTCGAGGAGCATCCGCATGGACAGGTCCGCAGCGCAGGCTGCCACTGGGGGAGCCGCCGTCTCTACCCTGCGCTCTGTCGTGTAGTACGGGAAGAGGGGCGTCGCGGTTCCAGAAAAAAGCGCACTTCGCCAGCGGGTTTGACGTCGGGAAAACGCCTGGGTTAGCCGCAAGGCGGTCCTTTAGAGAAGCGAAGACTTAAGGTCCGTGCTGCTGCTCACCGCCGGGCTTGAGGCACGTCTAAGACGCCAACCCAGGGGTGGGCCGCGATCCGTGGCCCGTTTGAAAACATTTGCGATGAATGCACATTGTCAGGTGCACATTCAAGGAGGCATTCCCATGTTTCGTGCAACTCTACGAGGATTTCTGTTCAGCCTGCTGATGGTGGCCCTGTCGGGCGTTATGTCGGAATTAAGCCCGGCGCAATCGTTCGTACTCGATCTGCCCCTGCAAAGCCAGGAGGCGCGGATTTCACAACGTATCGGGATCACCGATATCACCATTAACTATCACCGGCCGCTGGTCAACGGCCGCAAGGTTTGGGATGGCCTGATTCCCTACGGCAAGGTGTGGCGGGCGGGGGCCAATATCAACACGACAATCACGTTCAGCGATCCGGTCCAAATCGAAGGCCAGCCGCTCGACAAGGGGACTTATGGATTGCACATGATTCCGAACGCCGATGAATGGACGATTATTTTTTCGAAGAATTCGACTTCGTGGGGATCCTTCACCTACGACGAGAAAGAAGACGCTCTGCGCGTGACGGTGAAGCCCAAGGCCGCGGACATGCACAACGCGCTGACCTACGACTTCGACGACCTGCAGAAGGATTCGGCGCTGGTCGAACTGGAATGGGAAAAGGTCGCGGTCCCGTTCAAGGTCTCGGTCGATGTCCACGACGTGGTCGAGGCGAGCTTGAAGAAACAGCTTCGCGACCTTTCCCAATATACGTGGATGAGTTGGGATGACGCGGCCAACTACTTGCTCGCGGAAAAGGTCAGCTTGGACGAGGCCCTCACGTATGCCAACAAATCCATCGAGAATGAAGACCGCTACGACAATGAGACGACCAAGGCGAAGGTGCTGACGGCGCTCAATCGCAAGGACGAAGCCGCAATCGCGCAGAAGAGGGCGCTGGAACTGGCCGGGCCGCTGCAACTCCATCAATACGCCCGGCAGTTGCTGGGTGAAAAGCGCAATGAAGAAGCGTACGCGATCTTCCGCGACAATGCCAAGAAACATCCCGACCAGTGGTACGTGCATACCGGCCTGGCTCGGATGTATTGCGCGCAGAGCAAATTTGAGGATGCAGCAAAGGAAATGAAACTGTCGATGGCGGCCGCTCCGGCCGACCAGAAGGTGTATCTGGACGGGCTGGAGAAGCGGCTGGAGGCGAAGCAGGATATCAATCAGTAGCGACGAGTCGGCGACGCGGGAGCTCCTCACC